>NZ_JAVBRQ010000004.1:0-88473 GCF_031547805.1 Desulfobulbus sp. | reverse complement strand
CCCTTGGCTCGCTCTTTTACGCCTGCAGTGAAGAGCAGCAGGATTTGAACCTGGCCGAAGCCATGCAACGGCTGCTCAGCCTCGCCCTGGACAAAGTCAGAATTGCCGGCCTCATCACCGAAGATGCAGTGCTGGCCCTTGTTGATACAGTCATGGACTTTGCCGTTGATATCCTGCAAACGGGGAAAAGGTTAGCCCGCAGTACAAACATAATAACGGCAAGTTAACTCAACTCAGAAACTTGAGCTTTTTATGTTGCAAGGATTGTGAAGTTCGTTTGTCCTCGCGAAAGTCGCTTTCGTCGCGATTGTCCAGGGCATCATCCAGCAGTTTTTTGAACGCCTCGTGCAATTGCTGGGTTTTACTGCTTGTTTCCGCGTGGACAAACAAAACCAATAAATCTCGACTCCACGGAAAAGAAGCTATTTTCGCCGCTTCACAGCTCATCGTCTTCCAGACCATCGATTCTCCGGCAGCACCTGTATATTGAGGAGCAAACAGCAAACCACCGATGGCCAGCAAAAGAATCAATTTGGATAAAAATAATTTTTTCATAGCAATCACAACGATTGGAAAGAAAATTGAAACAATCGTCCATAGGCAGCAGGGCGCGTGCCAGCGATTGGTCTTTGTTTTCAATTTGATAATCTTCCGTTATTTTAAAAAAATTACGGTGACAGGGATAACCGGCGATCGGAAAGAAATGCCCAGCCTTATGGACACGACTGTTTCCTTTGTAACCATGTTGCTTGATCATGACCGCGAGAGCGCCGCCGGGAACTCGAACTGGAAGCTTTGTTGGGGACGCTTGGCCTGCATATCGTTGCTGTGGGTAGCCGTATCGGTTGACAAGCGGGATATTAGCCGGGTTAATGGCACAAGTGGCCAGAAATGAGCCGGAGCTCGTGGTAAACAAAAAACTCCAAGTCCATGCCGATTGATATCAATTTCACACGATTAGCTCGAACAACCATTGATCGTTCTTTGCAACATATTACAGACGAGGTTAATATTATGAGTATCGATATAACTTTTGATTGCTCTGTTGTTGATTTTGACCTTGTCCGTCAGATCCTCAAAAGAGTTGGCATGGGAAATTACACCGAAGATATCCATCGCCGCGCTTTCCTGGGCAGTTATGCCACCGTGTTTGTCTGGGACAAGGGAGCGCTTATCGGGTTTGGTCGCGCCATTTCGGATGGGGTGTATCAAGCCGCGTTTTACGATATTGCCGTGGCGCCTGAATATCAAAGAAAGGGTATCGGCACCGTCATTATCAACAATCTTCTCGACCGGTTGCCTCACTTCAACGTGATCCTGTATGCCTCGCCGGGAAAGGAAAATTTCTACCGTTTTTTGCAATTCCGGCAAATGAAGACCGGCATGGCCTTGTTCAACAATGCTGCCATGATGCAGGAAAAAGGATTTACCGAATAGCATCGGTCCACTCCCACGACACAACAATTGCCGATACCAACACGGCGATGCCAGCGGGCCGGCCTTGTTCCGGCATGATCGATCATTTATTTGGGGAACCGTCAAAGGGCACGGCGATCCGATTGTTGCGACGGCATCCGAACAAACTGGCTGGGGTTTCCTTCTTTGTAAAATTAAACATGCCTAAAAATATATTGACTCCCTGATTTTTACCGTATAGGTTTGGATCGTTTCCTGTTTGGCCTATCTGGCTGGAATCCTGTTGCTCCAGGTACAATTACCGAAAGCAGGCACCGGATAATCGGCGCCATGGCAATGGTGGCCGGAGTCTGGCTGGACCCCTCCAGTGGCAGGGGGATCAGGAAAAAAGTCGCAGAACGGCGCGTGTCCAGCAAGGCGCCTTGCGAAAAAAAAAGTTCGGGCGCACCGGATGTTTCTGGCAAGCGCCACTTTTCAGGGAGGGGAAGGATGGAGACGCAACATTGGCAAAGTCCCGCGCGCAGCGAATACCAATGGATGGCGGAAAAGAAAGAAAACCTGATCTGGGATGAGTATCAAATCCGGCCAGGTATCAAGCTGGCGGTGCAGAATGTGCCGCCTCTTGGCACGCCGCTTTGTTTCGATTACGAGACCTCGAACCCTCCCATCCAATTTTTATACTGCCTTTCCGGCAGCACCCGGATTCGCATCGTCCACAACGACGGCACCAAGGTCTCCGGCCGAATCGCATCGAAACAGTATTCCATTTCCTATGTGCCGGATACCCGTGGCACATGCGTCACCGAGGCCGGTTGCCCCCTGCGGTCGATCGCCTTGCTGATCGCGCCGAACACCTTGCACCAATTGACGCGGCAGACCGAGGCGAGCTCGGCGGAACAGGTCAGGAATCTGGTGGCCGAAATGACCAAGGCGTTCTTTTACCGGGAGTTCACCTTACCGCTTCCCCTGGAGATCACGGTCCGGCAGATTCTGGATTGCCCGATGCTGAATCGGGGCCTGAAAAAGGTTTTCCTGGAATACAAGGCCATGGAGCTTTTTTATAATCAACTCAGCCTGCTCGATTTATCCGGGGAAGAGTGCAAGAAGATCGCCGCCTTCGAGTTGGAGGCGGTCCAGCGGGTGCACGACTTGCTCATGCGGGATCTGGCCTCGCCGCCTTCCTTGCTTTGCCTGGCGAAAAAAGTAGGGCTGACGCACACCAGGTTGAACAAGCTGTTCCGGCTGGTCCACCACGACACGGTCTTTGGCGTCCTGCGGACGCGGCGGCTGGAATGTGCCAAGAAAATGCTGGAAGACACCAGAAAAAGTGTTTCGGAGGTGGCGTACGAATGCGGTTTCGCCACCCCCAGCCACCTTTCCCGGGCGTTCCTCGACCAGTACGGCATCCAGCCGAAGCGGTATCAAACGGAGTTGAACTCGGCCGAAACCGCGGTTTAAACGGGTCAGCGCTCACATCCCCTTCCGATATCGCGCCAACGAAAGACGTTCCCGTTCCTTTTCCGGAGTTGCGGCGGTGGCCTGCAGCAGGGCCAGGGTCTGGACGAAACGGTTTGCCCGCGCCCCGGTCTCCTCCAGTATTGCCTGCCGCCATTTGAGATCCGCCTCCAGCAGATCCGCACGATTGATCGCCCCCAAATCATACTGATGTTGTGCAAGCAGATACCTGGCGCGGGCCTCGTGGGTCGCGTCCGCCGTGGCAACCAGGGTGCGGGCGCCGGTTTCCAGGGCACCCAGGCAATCGGCCACATCGGCATAGGCGCGCAACACCACCTGCTGCCAAGCGGCATGCGCCTCTTCGGCCCCGGCCTCCTTCATGCGCTTGCGGGCTTGCAGGGCTCCGCCTTGAAACAATGGCTGAAACAGGGAGACGCCCACGCTCCACACCCCGGCATGGTCGAGAAAGAGGGCTGGCTTGTCATCGATGGGCCGCGAAACGCTGTAGCCGGCGCTGCCAACCAGGGTGATGCCGGGATACAGGTCGGCAACCGCCACCCCAACCTCGGCCGTGGCTTGATGCACCAGCGCCTCGGCCTCGCGGACATCGGGCCGACCACGCACCACCTCACCGGGCAGGGCAAGGGGAAGGCGGGGGGGCAAGGTGAACTCCTCCAGGGAAAATTCGGGCACATGCGCCTCGGAAGGCGGACTGCCGAGAAGAATAGCCAATTGATGCCGATTGGCCGCCAGGGTTTGTTCAAGCGGGGGCAAGGTGGCCGCCAAGTCGGCCAGGTCGTTCTTGGCCGTGCTCACCGCATACGACGAGGCCCCGCCCGCTTCGTTTTTGGCTTGCGCAATCGCCACCTGCTGCCGGCGGATATCGAGCATGGTCCGGACGGTTGCGATCGACGCCCTGGTTTCGGCGTCCCGGACCGCCGCCACCGCGACGGCGCCGGCCAGGGAAAGCCGGGCCGCCTCCAGGGCGTATTGTTGCCGGTCGACCTGGGCGGCCAGCGCTTCCAGTTGCCGCCGGCCCTGGCCGAGAATATCCAGGGTATACCTGAGGTTCACCCCCGCGGTGTATTGGGTGAAGGGACTGGGGGCATAGGACATGCCGGTGGGCAGCGAGCCGGAAGAGCCCATCTGGGCCATGTTGAGCTGTTGCGGCGTGGCCGAGGCGGTCAAATCCAAGGCGGGAAACCACACCGCTCCCGCCTCGGCCCGCCAGGTTTCCTCGGCCTGACGCAACACGGCCCTGATGCGCGCCAGGTCGGGGCTATGGCTAAAGGCTCGTTCCACCAGGCCGCTCATTTTCTCGTTGCCCAGTTGTTTCCACCACTGTGCATGCGGCGGCCCCGGCACCAACACCTGGGCACTGCCGGCCGTGCCCCGGCCCTCCTCGGCCGGGATGTCGGCCATGGCCTCGGGCTGTCGCTCTTCGGTAAAACGCGAGGCCCCGGTCGGTTCAAGGGGCTTGAAATCCGGCCCCACCGTGCATCCGGCAGGCAGCAGGCACAACAGGACCAGGCAGGTCGTTTTCAGTCCAAGGTCTTTTTGTAGCATTTGACAGCCACCCCAATGGCGACAACGGTGAAAAGGGCAATGGGCCAGATATGCACCCACATCTGCCAGAGATCCGCACCCTTGAGCATGATGCTCCGGATAAGCCGCAAAAAGTGGGTGATGGGCAGCACATTGCCAATATGCTGGGCCCACGGCGGCATGCCGGAAAAAGGAAACATGAAGCCGGAAATGAGCACGCCCGGCAGGAAATAAAAAAAGGTGAGCTGCATGGCCTGCATCTGGTTGCGGGCCAGCGAAGAGAAGGTGATGCCCATGGCCAGGCAGGCGGTGATGAAGAGCAGGGCGGAGACATACACGGCCGCCAGGCTGCCGAGGCAGGGGACGTGAAAGAGAAAGCGGGCCGCCAGCAGGATGAGCGTGACCTGGGTCAGGCCGATGAACACATAGGGTACGATCTTGCCGCTGATCACTTCCAGGGGCCTGACCGGCGCGGCCAGCAGGTTTTCCATGGTGCCGCGCTCGCGTTCGCGGGTCATGGCCAGGCCGGTCATCATCACCATGGTCATGTTGAGCACCGTGCCGATGAGGCCGGGGATGATGTTGTATTGGGAACTCCATTCCGGATTGTACAGGTTGTGCACCCGCACGTCGAAGGCGGGCTGCGAGGCGCGCAGGGAGAGGAGGGGACCCTGGAAATCGCGGGTCGACACGGAACGGACCAGCATCAGCATCGAGGAGACCGCCCGGGAAGAAGCCGCCGGGTCCGTGGCATCGGCTTCCAGCAACAGCGACGGCCGCTCGCCGCGGACCAGACGACGGGAAAAATCGGGCGGAATGGTCAGGACAAACTGGACTCGGCCCTGTTCCAGGGCTTGGCGGCCGGCCTCTTCGCTCGGCAATTCCTCCACAAAGGAAAAATAGCCGCTGTTGTCCATTGCCGACAGAAAGGAACGGGTGAATTCGCTGTGTTCCCCGGCCAGGACGGCGGTATCCATATGTTTGGGATCCATGTTGATCGCGAAACCGAACAGCATGACCTGAACAATGGGCAGGCCGATGGTCATGCCGAAGGTCATCCGATCCCGCCGCAGTTGCAGAAACTCCTTGAGCACGATGCCCCACCAGCGAATCAAGGAAAAGGCGATGCCGGCAGTCGGTTTTACAGGGGTTGAAGCAACCGGCGTCGATTCTCCGGCGGGCTGTTCGCCAGATTGCCCGCCGAGTTGCTCGCAGGGTTGTTCACCACCGGCGGCCGCTGCATCCTTCCGGCCCATGAGATGGATGAACACCTCTTCCAAGCCGGTGGAGATGGGACGCACCTGGAGGGTATCGTGTTCTTGCGCCACTTCGGCCAAAGTGGCGGCCAGGGTTTGCTTGTTTCGTCCGATGACGTGCAGGGTCGCGCCGAAGGCCACGGTCTGCTCCACTCCGGGCCGGCCGGCCAGCATTCGGCTCGCGACGGCCGGTTCGGAGCCGCTGACGGCAAAGGTGGTCAAATTTTCCCGATCGATCATTTCGGCCGCCGTGCCCTGGGCCAGCAGCACACCGTCGGCGATATACGCCAGCTTGTGGCACCGCTCCGCTTCGTCCATGTAATGGGTGCTGACCAGCACGGACATGCCCTTGGCGGCCAGTTGATGGATGTTGTCCCAGAAATCCCGTCGGGCCTTGGGGTCCACCCCGGCGGTGGGTTCGTCCAGCAGCAACAGGCGCGGGTCGTGCAACATGCAGGCGGCCAGGGCCAGACGCTGTTTCCATCCTCCGGACAGATTGCCGGCCAATTGATCGGCCCGACCGTGCAGGTTCAGGTCGGCCAACACCCGTTCCACGGCTGCGCGGCGCTCGGGCACACGGTAAATCCGGGCGGTAAAGGCGAGGTTTTCCCGGATGGTCAGATCTTCCCAAAAGGAAAACCGTTGGGTCATGTAGCCGACATGACTGCGAATGACGATGCTTTGGCTGCGGATGTCCATCCCCAGGCAGGTGCCGGTGCCGGAATCCGGGGTCAACAGGCCGCACAGCATGCGGATAGAGGTGGTTTTGCCGCTGCCGTTGGGACCGAGGAAGCCAAAAATTTCCCCTGGCTCCACGGTGAGCGACAGGTCTTTCACCACGTGCCGGCCGCCAAAGAATTTGTTCAATCCCCGAACCGCGATGGCCGGGGCGGGCAGGGCGCTCATGGCAATTCCACGGTCACGGGCAGGCCCGGATGCAGCGGCGGCCGCGTGGGAACGCGGACGGTTTGTTCCTGTTGGTTCTGCGCCTGGGACGCAGCGAAATCGGGCGGCGCATCCGGGTGGGCCTCCACCGGAAAGATCAGTTTCCGGCGGGTGTCGTTACTGTAGATGACCGGCGGGGTGTATTCCGCCTCCGGCCCCACGAACGAGATGCGGCAGGCGACCGGCTCCTGCCAGCCGTCCACCCGCACCAGAACCCGTTGTCCTAGGATTAATCGGGTAACTGTCTGTTCTGGAACGAAAAAACGGATTTTGACCTTGTCCGGCGGCAGCAGTTTGACCACTGGTGTGCCGGGGGGAACCCATTCCCCGATGCGGAACAAAGTGTCCACCACCAGGCACGGGGCAGGAGACGCAACCGGCACCAGCGGCGATTTTTGCGCCAGGCGCCAGCGGCATTCGGCCAGGGCTGCTTCCGCTTTCCCGACCAGGGCGACTTGGGCCTCGATCTGGTGCTCGCGGGCCGCCAACTCCGCCACCTCCAGTTGCGCGCCCAGTTCCCGCACTCGCTGGGCGTCGGTGGCATGCCGGGTCTGGCTGACTTCCAGGTCCGCCTGGGAAATGGCACCGGAGGTTCTTTGCGCCGTGTCGCGCCGAAGCTGCTTGGCGGAGCGCTCCTCCTCGGCCTTGGCTCCGGCCAACTGGGCACGGACCGCCTCCAACTCCGGAGGGCGTTTGCCCAGGCGCAAATCCGCCAGAACAGCCTTCTGGGCCGCCAGTTCCCGCTCGGCCCGCGCCACCTCTTCCCGCTCCTCCACCGCTTCCAGGTCAAACAAACCTGTGCCCGGCGACACGGCCTGTCCTCGCCGCACCTTCAACGTCTCCAGGCGGCCGCCAAACGGCGAGGCCACGTACACATACTCGCCCTCCACATATCCTTGCGCCCTGTTGGCGGCATCACCACCGCAGCCATTGGCCGACAAGGCACACAGCAGCAGGCACAGCGCCATGGTCAGGCGGATGCGGAGAACGGAGCGGTCGAAACAGGGAAACGGCAGGTTCTTGTTCATACGATGTCGGCATTGGCTTTTTGTTCGTCGTTCGGTAGCGGCTGCGCGCGCCAAAGGCTGCAATCATCCCTTGACGCGCGCAAACCATACAAAGAAGCACGCGATTGCTCTTTCATCTGCGGAATTTTTTCTGTCACCAAAACCACCGGCAACGGAACCGCCTCGCGTTGTTCCGCAATGGCAAGAATTTATTCTCGATATGACGGAAGGTTTTACCGATTCGTTATAGGACTCTTCCAATTGTATTGGAACGTACCAGGCCGCGAAGATGACACGCGATCCATGATCGTTCGATGTCGTGCAAGACCTGACTGGATTGGCCGGCGCTTTGATTCTCTGTAACACAAAGGAAACAATACCATGAAAAAACAGGATGTTATTATTGTAGGATCCGGTGTTGGAGGCGCAACCGTTGCAAAGGAGATGGCACGGAAAGGGTATCGTGTTTCTATTTTTGAGTGGGGAAAGGATAATTCGCCTCAAGGAGGATTCTTTGCTAATCCCTTCAGATGTTTTGGAGGAATCAAGCATAAATCGAATGCTTATTTAACTACAGACGGAACTCCACGGATACAAATTGTAAGGGCAATTACAACTGGAGGATCAACGCTTGTTTATGGAGGTGCTTCTTGGGATCCTCCGTTACAGTTGTTTGAAAAATATGGAGTTAATATAAAAGATGAAATTGATGACATAAAAAAAGAAATAATAATACGACCGCTTCAAGATCATGAAATGGGTGTTTCAGGAAGGATAATCAAAGAAGCTGCAATAAAAACTGGATTAAAATGGAAAAATATTGATAGATTTTTTTTAAATCCTGATAAATTCAAGCAATCTTCTTACCTTTTTGGAGACAAAACAGGGGCACGATGGGATGCTCGAGTATGGATTAACGAGGCGATAAAAAATGGAGCTACATTATATAATGAACATTATTGTGAAAAATTAATAATAAAATCTGGATGCGTGAGCGGAATTTGTGTGACCACGGCAAATGGTCAAAAAAAGGATTTTTTTTCCGATATTGTTGTTCTTGCTGCTGGAGGCATAGGTTCACCGGTTATTTTGAATAATTCTGGAGTTGAATCCGGATCGGGTATATTTGTCGATCCCTATGTGGTGGCAATCGGTTATCTCGATCATAAAATTAACGGTGCTGAAGTTACGAGACAAGGGGGAATATTACTTGAAGATGGAATCGCTCTTGGGGATTCAACCCTGCCTTTACTGGCATATGTTAAATTAACTATAGAGAATAAAAAGTATGAAAAATTATTATGTAGAAATAAATGCATTTCAATTTTAGTTGAAATTGACGACGATATAAGCGGAAGTATCGATAAATATGGAAAAATAAAAAAGACCTTGTCGGATAAAGATCTTGAAAAGCTCGATAAAGGGAAAGATGTTGCGTTAAAAATACTTGAAGCTGCTGGAGCTAAAGACATTTGGTTTTCGAAAATAGCCGGTGTTCATCCAGGTGGGTCTTGCAAAATCGGAAGAGTCGTTGATAGCAATCTTTCAACAGATGTAAAAAATCTTTATATCTGCGATGCAAGCGTATTGCCCGAATCAATGGCAATACCTCCAGCTCTATCAATTATGTGCTTGGGAAAACGACTCGCCGGTTATTTGTCGTCGCAATACAATTGATAGTAATTTGTATTCTGTGAAAATAATGAAAAATAAAAACAAACAACCAAAAAAAGGCCTTTGGACCATCATGGCGCCGGTCTCGGCTGAAACCAAAAAAGCGATGCTGCTCGCGGGGCTTGCCGCCCTGGCCAATGTCTTTGCCTTGGTCCTGCTGGCGGCGGCGGTCTCGGCGTTGATGAACAACCCCGCCAAGATTTTGGGAATCAGTTTTTCCCCGACCACCGGCGTGCTCCTGTTGGGCACGGTGACCGTGTTCGCCTTTGTCTGTCGCAATGCCGCCTTCAGAACCTCCCATCTCGGCGCCTTCCGGCTCGAACAGATCTTGCGGACCCGATTGTCCGCCCATCTGGCCGAGGTGCCCCTGGGGTTTGTGGTGGCTTCCGGTTCCGGCACCCTAAAAAAAGTGCTGCTGGACGATGTCCGCAACCTGCACGCCTTTGTGGCCGACAGCACCCCGTTTATCGGCCGCAGCATGGCGGCGCCGGCGGCCTCGCTGGTCATGCTCATGCTCGTTGACTGGCGGTTGGCCGCGACCAGCGTCGCCTTGCTCTGCTTCGGCGCCCTGTTGATGTATTTCGTCATGCGGGATTCCGTCTCCCACCGCCAGGAGTACGCCCAGAGCCAAGAGCGGATCAACGCGGCGGTGATCGAGTTTGTCCAGGCCATGCCGGTGGTGCGGACCTTTGACGACGGTTCGGGCTCTTTCCGCCGTTTTCAGGAGGCCCTGGCCGGCTATCGTCTGGCGCTCAAGAAATGGATTGCCGCCACCGGCGTATCAGCCCGGCTGGGGATGTTGATTCTTAGCCCCGTGCCCACCCTGGTTGCCGTCGCCGGCGTTGGCACTTTGCTGTTGGCCCGTGGCAGCCTGGACTTCCCTGCGCTGATCGCGGCCCTGCTGCTCAGCACCGGCATGGCCGACGCGTTGATGCCCTTGATGTGGTTGAACAATTTCATCAAGAAATCCCAGGCCAGCGCCTTGCGTATCCAGGAAATCCTGAATGTGCCCGTGTTGCCGAAAACCAGCGTTCCGCAGCAGCCCAAGGATGCGTCGGTCCTGTTCGACCGGGTTTGGTTCAGGTATGAAAACAGGCGGGAAGATGCCTTGAAAGATGTCAGCTTCATCGCCTCGCCGGGCACGGTGACCGCCCTGGTCGGGCCGTCCGGTGCCGGCAAAAGCACGGTGGCCAAGTTGATTCCCCGGTTCTGGGATGTCACTGCCGGCCGGATTCGGGTCGGTGGCACGGATATCCGCGACATGCTTCCCGAGACGCTGATGGCCACGGTTTCCTTTGTTTTCCAGGATACCTTCCTGTTCCAGGACAGCATCGAGGCCAATATCCGCATGGCCAGGCCCGAGGCGTCTTTTGAGCAGGTGGTTGCCGCCGCCGAGGCCGCCAGGATCCACGATTTCATTCTCACGCTTCCGGATGGATACCAAACCCGGGCCGGTGACCGGGGAACCCGGCTTTCAGGCGGCCAACGACAGCGAATCACCATTGCCCGCGCCATTTTGAGGGACGCGCCGGTCGTCATCCTCGATGAAGCCACGGCTTTTGCCGATCCGGAAAACGAGGAGGAGATCATCGAGGCGCTCGCCAACCTGATGCGCAACCGGACCGTGATCGTCATTGCCCATCGCCTGGCCACCATCAAGGACGTGGACCAGATCGTGGTTTTCGACCAAGGCGAGGTGGCGGAGATCGGCACCCACGGTCAACTGGTCGATCAAGAAGGCGTGTACAAACGATTGTGGCGCAATTTCGAGACGGCGCAACAATGGGATCTTAAGCAGGGCGAGGTGCGGGCATGAACAACGATACCGAAAATAACGATACCGGCAAACGGTTGCTCACCCTGCGCGAAGCATACCGGCTGGCCTTGACGATCGCCGACGGGGAGGCCGGTTTGCTCAAACGCAGCCTGCTGTTGTTCGCCCTCTCCTTTTTGGCCCAGGGGTGCGCCTACCTCTGTTTCTATCCCTTGCTGCAGGCGCTTTTCGCCAATCCGCCCGATCCGCGCGCCGCCGGATGGTGGCTGACGGCGATGGCTGTGCTGGGAGGGGTGGACCTTTGCTGCCGCTGGTTGGCCCATAACTTCGATTACACCGGCGCCATCGTCGACGTCACCCACCAACTGCGGGAAAAACTGGGCGACCGGTTGCGGCGCATGCCCCTGGAAGCGTTGTCCGGCCACAGGACCGGGGATCTGAGTGCCACGCTTTCGCTTTGTGTGGACAATGCCGTACTGCACATGGGAGTGGTTGCCTCGTTGATCCTCCAGACCCTGGTCGTGCCGACAGTGGTGATCGTGGGCACCTTGTGGGCCGATTGGCGGCTGTCGCTGGTCCTGGTCCTTCTTTTTCCCTTGGCTGTGCCCATTTACCGTTGGCGGCGGCGGTCGTCGCACGAGGAGAAAAAAGAGGTGGCCCGGGCCTATGCCGATGTCGAGTCGGACAGCATCGAATACATCCAGGGCCTGCCGGTGCTGCGGGCCGTCAACCAGGTTGGGGAAAAATCGGACCGGATGCAGGCCTCGATCGCAACTTTGAGAGTGGCACAGGCCAACGGACTGATCGAGGCGACCATGCCCGCGCTGTTGATGTCCACCCTGGTGGAACTCGGCCTGTTGACGGTCCTGGCGTTGGGGACCTATCGGGTTTTGGGTGGCACCTGTACCGTCCCGGTACTCGCCGCCCTCCTGGTGATGATCAGCCGCTTGTCCGAGCCCCTGGCGATTTTCGTCAATGTTACGACCGTGCTCGATGTTGTCGAATCATCTTTTGCCCGCATCCGGGAACTGCTGGCCACCGAGGATCTGCCCGTGCTCCCCGCAGCCGGGCAGCCCGACCGCTATTCCATCACCTTCGAGCAGGTCGACTTTGCCTATAAGGGACAGGAGAGCAAGGCCCTTGCCCAGGTCAGCTTTTCGTTGCCGCCCAACTCGTTGACCGCGCTGGTCGGCCCTTCGGGATCGGGAAAAACCACCGTTGCCAAACTGATCATGCGCTATGCCGATCCCCAGTCCGGGTTGATCCGCATCGGCAATTGCGACGTCCGAACTCTGCAGCAGGAAACGCTGATGAGCTGCCTTTCGGTCGTTTTCCAGGACGTCTATTTGTTCGACGACACAATTTTCAACAATATCCGCATGGGACGGCCGGAAGCCAGCGACAGCGAGGTCGAGGCGGCTGCCCGGGCGGCGTACTGCCACGATTTCATCCACCAACTGCCCCAAGGCTACCAAACCCGGGTCGGCGATATCGGCGGCAGCCTTTCCGGCGGCGAACGCCAACGGATCAGCATTGCCCGCGCCATTCTGAAGAATGCCCCCATCGTCATTCTCGACGAACCCACGGCCTCGCTCGACACCGAGAGCGAAGTGGAGGTCCAGCGCGCCATCGACACCCTGGTGCGCAATCGGACGGTGATCGTCATCGCTCACCGGTTGTCCACCATCATAAAGGCGGATAGCATCCTGGTCATTGCCGACGGCCGCCTGGTCGAGCAGGGCACCCACGCCCAGTTGCTGGCGCAACGGGGAAGGTACTGCCAGATGTGGGAGGTCCAGCAGCGGGCCAAGCAATGGTCCCTGCACAAGGCGAGACCGTAAGCGTTTCGGTTTCCCGTCGTTTTTCCCCGTCGTTTCTCTTTTGCCATCCTGGTTCGCCCGGCTCCGGTCTTGCTTTGAGTTTGAGGTCTTCCCGGCCCGGACCGGCCACAGAGGCGCCCCGATTCCGCAACAACAAAAAAATATTCGCCAGGTGACGGAAGGTTCCGCCGATTCATCGTACTAATCGCCATCCATGAACCCGAGTCGACAGGATGGCGAACATGCGGACGGCGAAAAAAAAGACGGGCATTGCCCGGTTACTGGAAATAGCGGATGCCAAGCGAAGGCTCCTGGTGCTGGCCTGCTGCTTGGCAATCGTCAGCTCGCTGCTGATGCTGGCCCCCTTTCTCTCGGCCTACCATATCCTCAAGGAACTGCTCCGCAATGCCGCAAATCCGTCTGCCAACGACGTGAACCTGCTGCTTTTCTGGGCCATCGCGGCCTTTGTCGCCCTCCTGGCCGCCCTGGCCCTGTTGTATGCCAGCGCCATCGCCTCCCATTACGCCGCGTTCGACATCCTCTACAACCTCCGCATCCGCCTGGCACGGCATCTGGCCGCTCTGCCCATGGGGTTCCACACCCGCGAATCGACCGGCACCATCAGGAAGACGTTGGAAGTCAATGTCGAAAAGGTCGAGGCGTTCATCGCCCATCAATTACCCGATCTCGCCGGCGCCGTCTCCCTGCCGTTGCTCATGCTGGCAGGCATGTTCGTGCTGGATTGGCGCCTGGCCCTGGCCTGCACCCTGCCCATCGTCGCTGCTTTCGTCATGCAGGGTGTGGTGTTTCAAGGCCAAAAGGCCCGTGAACACACCCGGCAATACCACGACGCCCTGGAAAAGATGAACGCGGCCGGGGTGGAGTACGTGCGCGGCATGCCCGCGGTCAAGGTCTTCGGGATCACGGTCCGCTCCTTTCTGGGATTTCATGCCGCCATCGAAGGTTACCGGGAGCAGGCCGAGCAGATCAGCCGGACCTACAAGCACCCCTATACCCTGTTTTTCGTGATCCTCTCCTCGATCCTGGCTTTTGTCCTGCCAACGGGCCTGTACCTGCTTGGTGGCGAGCCCGATCCTTCTTCCTTTGCCGTGACCCTGCTGCTCTTTCTGGTCATGGCGCCCGGCCTGCCGATGCCCGTGCTCAAGCTCCTGAACATCGGCGGCAATTTGCGGATGATCGCCGAGGGGGTGGAGCGGATCGATGCCCTGTTCGCCACGGGTCCCTTGGCGGAACCGGATCGACCCGCAGTGCCCAAGACGCATGCCGTTGCCTTCGAGGCGGTCCATTTCTCCTATGCCGAGGCCGATAGCGCCACCGATGCCGCCACCGATAATGCCGCGCCGGAGGCCCTGGCCGGGGTGTCGTTCGTGGCCGAGGAAAATACTATTACCGCCCTGGTCGGGCCGTCGGGCAGCGGTAAGTCCACCATCGCCAACCTCATTCCCCGCTTCTGGGACGTGAGTTCGGGCGCAATCCGGATCGGCGGGGTGGATATCCGCGAGATCGGCACCGCCCAACTGATGGACACGGTTTCCTTCGTGTTCCAGGACGTGCACCTGTTCCACGACACCATCGAGGAAAACATCCGCATGGGCCGCGCGGACCTCGATCGGGAGCAGGTGGTGGCGGCGGCCAAGGCGGCCCGCTGCCACGAATTCATTTCGACCCTGCCCGACGGATACGCCACCCGGATCGGTGAGGGAGGCACCTATCTCTCGGGCGGGGAAGGGCAGCGCCTGGCCATTGCCAGGGCCCTGCTCAAGAATGCGCCGATTCTAGTGCTGGACGAGGCTACCGCCTTTGCCGACCCGGAAAACGAAGCCTTGATTCAAGAGGGCATCAACTCGTTGATCAAGGGCAAGACCGTGCTGGTCATCGCCCATCGGCTCGCTTCGATCCGCGAGGCGGACCAGATCTTGGTGATGGATCGGGGCCGCATCGCCGAACGCGGACAACACGAGGAACTGCTCGCCGCCCAGGGGCTGTATCGGCGCATGTGGGAGGCCTACACCGACGCGGAGGCATGGCACCTGCCGGCCGGGGAAAGCGGCGCAATCAAGGAGGCGGCATGAAGCATTTTCTGTACAACATCACGGGCGGCAATCCCAGGGCCCTGCTCGAACCCTGTCTGGTGTCCCTGGCGACCGGTTTCTGCCAGATCGTCCCCAGTTTGCTCATCTTCGCGGTCTTCGACACCATCTACCTCGCCCATGCCCGCGAGCAGGCGATGCACATGGAAAAACTGTGGGGCATCTGCGCCCTGCTGGCGGGGTGGATGTTGGTGGAATACGCGGCCCGGGCCCGGGCTCACGAAAAGACGGCGATGGTGGCCTACCAACTCTCGGCAACCGGCAGGACCGAGCTGGCGGAACATCTGCGCAAGCTGCCGCTCGGCTTTTTCGGCCGTCGCGATCCCGCCGCCCTCACCACCATGCTGCTCAACGATTACAGCAACGTGGAGACCACGGTCTCCTTTTACGTGCCGCAGTTGGTCAGTGCGGTCATCCTGCCGGTGGTCGTCTTTTCGATCATGCTCTTGTTCAGCCCGCAGATGGCCCTGGCCATGTTCCTGCCCCTGCCGCTCTGTTTCGGCATCATGTGGCTGTCATCCGGGCTGCAGAAGAAAATAAGCGGGCGGCATGTCCGTGCCAGGGAGGATTGCGCCGGCCGGCTGCAGGAATATCTGCTCGGCATGCGGGAGATCAAGTCCCACAACCTGAGCGGCGAGCGGTTCGAGGCGCTGCGCGAGGCCTTTGCCCGGCTGAAGCGCGAATCGCTGCGGATGGAAATCATCGTGGTGCCCATCGTGTTGATCGCCATCGCCGCCCTGCGTTCCGGCCTGACCCTGATGCTCTTGATCGGCACCTTTCTCCTGGTCGACGGCGAACTGTCCCTGCCGATATTTTTATTGTTTCTGCTGCTGGGCATGCGGGTGGTGGAACCGCTTTCCGTGGCCCTGGTCCATTACGCCGAGCTGCGGTACACCGCCTTGAGCGCCGACCGCATCATGGCAATCCGCCAGGAACCGCCGCTGCCCGGCACCGGCCAGGCCCCTTGCGGCGGCGACATCCGCTTCGACCGGGTCAGCTTTGCCTACCGCCATACCGATGTGCTGCAAGAGGTCAGCTTTCTGGCGCCGGCCGGCAGGGTGACCGCCCTGGTCGGGCCGTCGGGCAGCGGCAAGTCCACCATCACCCGCCTGATCGCCAGGTTCTGGGATGTGCGGCAGGGGACCATTTCCCTGGCCGGACACGACCTCGCAACCTGCGATCCCGAAAGCATTTTGGCGCGCATTTCCATGGTGTTCCAGGATGTGTACCTTTTTCGGGACAGCATCGGGAACAATATTGCCGTCGGCCGGAAAAACGCCACCCGCCGGGAGGTGGAAGAGGCTGCCAAAAAAGCGTGCTGCCACGACTTCATCACGGCCTTGCCCCAGGGGTACGACACCCAGGTGGGGGAGGGCGGCTGCACCTTGTCCGGCGGCGAAAAGCAGCGCATTTCCATCGCCAGGGCCCTGCTCAAGGATGCCCCGATCATCCTGCTCGACGAGGCCACCGCCTCCCTGGACCCGGAAAACGAAATCTATGTGCAACGGGCCATCAATGCCCTGGTCGCCAACAAGACCGTGCTGATCATCGCCCACCGGCTGCGGACCATCCGCAGGGCCGATTGGATCGTGGTGCTGGACCACGGCCGGGTGATCGAGCAGGGCACCCACGAACAACTGTTGGCCGAAAACGGCCTGTATCAACACCTTTGGGCATTGCAGAGCCGGACCGCCGGCTGGAGCATGCGGCCTGCCTGAAGAAGACGAACGACTTGCGTGCATGAAAGGCAAAAAAATATTCCCGGAATGACAGAACCGGAGCGAGGAATACGGTACACTGTTAGCCATTCTTAAAAAACTTAATAACCATATAGTTTGACTCGAGGGGGGAGCAATGAGGATTTGCCGGAGCTTGTGCATGACCGCCGTCTTTGTCCCGCAGCTGCTGGCCGTTGGCCACGGCGCGGAGGAGGAGAAGAAAAACGACTTGTATTACCTGGAGCCGATTGTGGTCACCGCGGAAAAAACCGCGCAGGATGTCCAGCGCATTCCCGGCAGCGTCAGTGCCTACACCAAAAGCGCGATCGAGGAACGGCATGTCGAAAAACTGTACGATCTGACCGATTACGTTCCCAACGTGTTCGTCAAGAAAAACAGCACGGAAAACATCATCTCCATTCGCGGCATCTCGCCGCAGCAGGGTTCGCTTTTTTCGGCCACTGGCCTGTACGTCGACGGCGTCAATTATCCCATCCACCAGATGCAGAACCTGGATCTTTTGGATGTCGAGCGGGTCGAGGTCCTGAAGGGGCCGCAGGGCACCCTCTACGGCCGCAACTCCGAGGCCGGGGTCATCAACGTGATCACCAGCCAGCCCACCAACGAATTCGGCGGCAAGGTGTTCGGCGAGATCGGCATGTGGGACGCGCGAGGCGGCGTGCCCATGTACCGGGAAGGCGCCACGGTCAACGTACCCCTGGTGCAGGACACTTTGGCCATGAAAGTGGCGATCCAGAACTACACCACCGACGGTTGGATGGAAAATACCACTCCCAACAGCCTGGAAGACGCCACCCGCGCCCAGCATTTCAACGGCCGGGTCACCACCAGGTGGACCCCGACCGACGCCTGGGACGTGTCTCTGATTCTCCAGGGGCAGCATGAGGCGGACGGAATCGGCGTCTACCGGTTCACGGACGGGCCGTTTGCCACCGATCACAATGAAATCGCCTGGAACGGACCCAACAAGAATTCCGTCGATGCCAATGCCCAGATCTTGAAAGCCGAATACCGCGGCGCCGAGGTCGACATCACCTCGGTGACCGGGCGTCACAGCTACAGCCAGGACTACAAGTACGACATGGATATGACCCCGGTGGATCTTTATCCCCAGTACCCGGTGTTCAACGCCGACTACGACGTGGATATCTGGAGCGAGGAGTTGCGCATCGCTTCCAAGCCGGGCAAGGGCCGGCGTTTCGACTGGCTGGCCGGCATTTACGTGTACAGCGAGGACATCCAAACCGGCAACTACAGCATCACCGACCATGTCACCGACCAAGACGATCTGGGCGGGGCGCTGTTTGCCCAGGGCACCCTGCACATGTGGGAAAAATGGCATTTCAACCTGGGCGGCCGGGTCGAATATTCGCGCCTGGAAGGCAAGAAGGATGTGAATTCGGGCATGATGGGAATGGGGACGATGCACCTGGAAGACACGGTCGAAGACACGGTGTTTTTGCCGAGCGCCAGCATTTCCTACGACCTGGCGCCGCAGGTGATGACCTATGGCAAGGTCAGTCGGGGGTTTCTGTCCGGCGGTTTCGACAACTACTTCGCCATGAGCCAGGACTTGTTCTCCTACGAGCCCGAATACAGCTGGAACTATGAAGTGGGCATCAAAAGCAAGATGCTGGACAACCGACTGATGATGAATCTGGCCGCTTTTTACATCGATGTCGATGACAAGCAGGTGGTGGAGTACGTGTCGCCGTTCGAACGGTATGTGGTGAATGCCGCCAAGGTCGAATCCTACGGCGTCGAGTTCGATGTGCAGTACAAACCCATGCCCGGCCTGACCCTGACCGGCTCGCTCGGCTATCTGGAAAGCGAGATCAAGGATTGGACCACCGAAGGTTACAACGCGCGCGACTACAGCGGCAACAAGACGCCGGGGGCGCCCGAGTTTTCCTATGCCGCCGGAATCATGTACCGCTGGGAATCCGGCTGGTACATCGGCGCCGATGTGGTGGGGGTGAGTTCCAACTATTCCAGCGCGGAAAACGACCTCAAGGTCGACGGCCGCGCCCTGGTCAACGCCAGGATGGGCTACGAGGGGGAGAAATTCGACATCATGCTCTGGGGCCGCAATATCTTTAACGAAGAATACGAGGAACGCAGCATGAGATGGCTGGGCGGAACGCTCATCCAGGAAGGCGAACCGGGTTCCTTCGGCCTGCTGGTGGCCTACAAGTTCTGATCGCCTTTGTGCTCGCGAGGTATCTAGATTATGGAGTCCATGCTGAATGCCGTCGTGCAGGCGACCTTTGTTTCCAAGTGCGTCCTGGCCTTTTTGCTCTTCATGTCCGTGATGAGCTGGGCCTATATGGGCGGCAAATGGATTGCCCTGCTGTTTGCCCGGAAGCGCACCGATCAAGGATTGGCCGCCTTTGACAGCGCCCAATCGCTGCCCGCCGCCTTGAACGGTTTGGAGAAGAATGCGGCCTCGCCCCTTTTCGGCATCACCCGGCGGGCGGTGCGGGAATTCAACCGCATCAACATCACCGGCGACGCGGAAAAGCTGCTCAACGACAATGTGCGCCGGGCGCTGCATTTCGGCATTGCCGAGGAAATGGCCCGCCTGAAATCCTCCCTGGCCCTGCTGGCAACCACCGCCAACACCGCGCCGTTTATCGGCTTGTTCGGCACGGTCTGGGGAATCATGCATTCTTTCCAGGCCATTGCCCAGATGAAAAGCGTTTCCCTGGCCACCGTGGCGCCGGGCATTGCCGAGGCGCTCATCGCCACGGCCGTGGGGTTGTTCGTCGCCATCCCCGCCACCTGCGGCTACAATATCTTCCGTGCCAAGTTGACCGATATCGAGGGCATTTGCATCAACTATGCCGGCCAGTTGCTCAACCGGATGCAACATGAGGTCGCCCGGCACGAGACCGGGCTTTCCTTCGCGGGAGAGCGACAGCCGTGACCAATTCTTCCGGACAGGACGATTTTGTGGCGGAAATCAACGTCACGCCTTTTGTCGATGTCATGCTGGTGCTGCTCATCATTTTCATGGTGACCGCGCCGATGATGACCGAGGGGCTGGATGTGCAGCTGCCCAAGGTGGAACACAGCGAGACCCTGGCCACGGAAAACGATCACATGATCCTGACCGTCAAAGAAAACGGCGCGCTTTTTCTGGATACCCATGAAGTAGCCCCTGCGGATTTGGTTTCGGTGCTGACGATCAATGTCCGCAATCCCGGCCGGCAGCTTTTCGTGCGCGCCGACAGCAAGGTCGACTATGGGGTGGTGATGGAGGTGATGGGCACCATTCGCGGCGCCGGCATCACCAACGTAGGGCTGGTCACCATTGCCCCGTCCCAGCGAGCGGGAGGAGGCGGCGCGGAAACGGATGCCGGCAAAAGCGGCGACGCCGAGACGGACACCCGGTCGGTGTACCGCGACGCGGGCCTTAAACCAAAAGGGTAGAGGGCTGGTTTTGCGGCGATTGTTGTTTTTGCTTTTCTCGCTTTGTGTGCATGGTGCTGCGGCGGGAGCGCTTTTCATCTTTTCCGGGCAGGAGTCACGGGTCGACGAGCCGGTGTACCGTGTGCAGCTGGCTGAACTGGCTTTGCCGGAAGCTCCAGCCCCCACGGTCGAACCGCCTCCACCCCCACCGGAACCGCAGCGGCCCGCACCAAGAACACCGGTCGAACCGCCGCCGCCCAAAAAGACGGTGGAGCAGCCGAAGAGCAAGAAGATCAGCGTGCATAAAAAAGACGATGCACCAGTTGCACCAGTACCCGAACCGCCGCTCGCCCCGGTCGTTCCGGAGGCGCCCGTGACCCCGGCGCCCGAGCAACATGGGCCGCAGCCGCAACGGTTTGGCGGGGTCGCGGCCTACAAGGCCGATCATGTGGACCAGCGGCCCTCGATCGCCCGCCGGGTGTCGCCGGAATATCCGCTCAAGGCCCGACGGATGGAGGTCGAGGGTGAGGTCATGGTGCAATTGGTTGTGGACAAGGCCGGACAGCCGCAGGTGTGCTCGGTGCTTGCCGCCGCCCCGGCCGGATACTTCGAGGACGCCGCCTTGGAGGCTGCGGCCAAGATGCGGTTTATCCCCGGCAAGATCCAGGGACAACCGGTCAACACCATGATCGTGTTGCCCTTCACCTTTCGTTTACGGTGAAGGGCTACTAACACGATAAATAGGGGCAAATTTTTTTGTCTATTAATTTTAGGTTAAACTAATTAATTATGCTTATCCGAACTAACGAGTGGTATCAACAGGCAGCCCGGAGCTATCAGGAAAAAGGGTATTGGCAACCTTGGCCTTTAGGGCAACAGCTACGCAGGTGGGCGCAAGCGCACGGCGAGCGGATCGCCTTGGTCGACGGTGAGGACCGTCTTTCCTATCTCGATCTTGACCGCCGCGTGGACGCAATGGCTGTCGGCCTGCATCGTCTGGGATTGCGTTGCGGCGACCGCGTCCTCCTGCAATTGCCCAACAGCACGGCATTCGTTGTCACCGCCTTTGCCTTGTTCCGCCTCGGCGTCGTCCCGGTCATGATGATGATGGCCAACCGCGAAAGAGATATCGACGCCTTTTGCGACCTGGCCAGGCCGACGGCCTACATCACCACCGCCGCCTTTCTGGGGCATGATCATCGTGTCCTGGCGGAAAAAGCGCAGGAACGGCACAACTGCCTGCGCTATGTCCTGATCGACGGCGCCTGGACCGACGACCACGGCGTCACCTGCCACATCGAGATCCCGAACGAAACCTATGCCGACGACGGCCAGCCCAACGCCACGGCCACGGCCGTGCTGCTGCTTTCAGGCGGCACCACCGGAACTTCGAAACTCATTCCGCGCACCCATGCGGACTATGCCTACAATGCCCGCGAGTCTGCCAAGTTGTGCGGATTTACCGCCGACACCGTCTATCTGGCAGCGCTGCCGGTCGCCCATAACTTCCCCCTGGCTTGTCCCGGCATTATCGGGACCTTTTCGGTCGGCGGCAAGGTGGTGCTGACCCGCTCCCCGGCCTTCGAGGAAGCTTTTCCCCTGATCGAACGAGAACGGGTGACCCATACCGCCCTGGTGCCGCCCCTGGTCAATCTTTGGCTCAATGCCTGCGAATGGGAACGCTCCGATTTGTCTTCCCTGGTTCTGCTCCAGGTGGGCGGCGCGGCCCTGGACCCTCAACTGGCCGCCCGGGTCGGGCCGACGCTGGGTTGCCGGCTGCAGCAGGTGTTCGGCATGGCCGAAGGGCTGCTGTGCTACACCCGGCTGGACGATCCCGAGTCAATCGTCCTCCACACTCAAGGAAGACCGCTTTCTCCCGACGACGAGATCCGCATCGTCGATGCGGACGGCAAGGAGGTTGCCTACGGCGAAGCCGGCGAACTGCAGGTGCGCGGCCCCTATACCATCCGGGGATACTATTGCGCCGAGGCACAGAACAAAAGTTCTTTTACCGAGGACGGTTTTTACCGCTCCGGCGATTGGGTGCGGATCACGGCTGAGGGCAATTTCATTGTCGAGGGACGGATCAAGGACATCGTCAACCGCGCCGGGGAAAAGATCGCCGCCCCGGAAATCGAGGCCATGCTGAAAGCGCATCCCGACATTCAGGATGCCGCGCTGGTCCCGCTGCCGGATGAACATCTGGGCGAACGCAGTTGCGCGTTCGTGATGGCCAAGGGCGCCACCCTGGATCTGCCGGCAATCCGGACCTTTATGCTGGCCAAGGGGGCGGCTCGCCACAAGATCCCGGATCAACTCGAGTTGATCGATTTCTGGCCCTTGACCGGAGCGGGAAAAATCGACAAGCGCAAGCTGGTCGCCATGGCCGCTGGCTGACCCGGAAAACGATCCCATCCACGCACAACGATACGAGGTTGCAATGAAAACGAACACGGTCTGTCCGCAACAGGCATTTTGCGAGAAAACACTGCCATTCCAGGGCGATCCCCTGCTGTATGCCGGACTTTTCGCCGAGTCCGGGCTGGCGGAAGACTATCTGGTCTACGAACGGGGCGGGGAGTGGTTTTTGGGGTTCGGGGTGGCGGCCCGGCTGCGCTTCAACGTGCAAACCACGACGCTGGAAGCGGGAGAACAGGTGTTTTCCTGGCCCAGCGGCTCTGCCGCCGATTCCGTTGATCAGGCCTTGCGCTCCCTGCCGTTGGACAGATGGCGGGTTTACGGCATCGCCCATTTCGAGCTGGCGCGCCACACCTATCAACTGGATGCAACCGGGCCGGCGCACGATCTACTGCAACTGTTTGTCCCGGCCTATGAGGTGCACCTAAAGGATAATTGGGCGAGCTTGCGCGCCATGGAGGGCGAGCCCTTTCAACGCCTCGTCGATTTGTTTGCGTCCATCCAGCAGGAGGTTGTGCGGGATAACGGCCGGTCGCAACGGGTGATGAATCTCGAGGAGCGCATCCGCACCCGCCGGCTCGCGGTCCCGGATATGCGCACCTGCAATACCGAAGTCTACGGCCAGGCCGTGACCGAGGCGGTGCGGGAAATCTCCTCCCGCAACTACAAGAAGGTCATCCTTTCCCGCGCTATCCCGCTGGCGCGGCCGATCGACATGCCAGCCAGCTATGTGGCCGGCCGCCGACCGAACACCCCCGCCCGTTCCTACCTGCTCAAGCTGGACGGCCTGCAAGCCTGCGGTTTCAGCCCGGAAACCGTGCTCGAGGCCGATGCGGACGGCTGGGTCAGCACCCGTCCCTTGGCCGGCACCCGCTCCATGGGCGACAACGAGGAAGAGGAGTGCCGGCTGCGCGACGAATTGCTCAACGATACCAAGGAGGTCCACGAACACGCGGTTTCCGTCCAACTGGCCTTTGCCGAATTGTGCAAGGTCTGCCGGCACGGATCGGTTTGCGTCAACGACTTCATGTCGGTTTCCCGGCGGAACTCGGTGCAGCATCTGGCATCACGTCTCAAAGGGCAACTCGCAAACGGCTATACCGCCTGGCACGCCTTCGATGCGCTCTTTCCGGCGGTCACGGCCACCGGCATCCCCAAGAAAGAATCCCTGGCGGCGATAGCCCGGATGGAACCCTGCCCGCGCGGCCTGTATGCGGGATGCGTGATGGTGGCCGACCATACCGGCGCGCTCGATGCGGCCTTGGTGCTGCGGAGCGTCTACCAACAGGAGCAGCAGGCCTGGATGCAGGTGGGGGCGGGCATTGTCGAGAAATCCACCCCGGAACGGGAAATCGAGGAAACCTGCGAAAAGATCAGCAGCGTGTCCCGTTATTTGGTGCATGCGTGAACAACAGGTGCGCAGCGAACGGCCCAATACCGGATCATTCTCATTCCACCCCGAGGAGCAGGACAAGGCCGTGAATATTCTCGTTATCGGAGCCAGCCGCGGCATAGGCGCGCATCTGGTCGAACAGGCCTTGGCCGGCGGCCACCGGGTTACGGCCTTGGTTCGCAACCCGTCCACCTTCAAGCAAACCGGCGGCCTGTTGCAGGTGATGCAAGGCGACATCCGCGACCCGGATGCGGTGTACAGGGCCACGGTCGGGCAGGATGCGGTCGGTCTGACCATCGGCTGCCGGCCGAGTTGTACCCCCGTTTCCCTGTTTTCAACCGGCACGCTCCATGTCCTTGCCGCCATGCGGGCGCACAGGGTCGGGAAACTGGTGTGCGTCACCGGGATAGGTGCCGGGGACAGCCGGGGGCATGGCGGTTTCGTGTACGACAGGCTCATCCGGCCAATGCTGCTGCGCACCATGTACGACGACAAAGATCGTCAGGAGCGCGCCATCCGGGAATCCGACCGCGATTGGGTAATCGTGCGGCCGGGTTTTCTGACCAACGGTCCGTTGACCGGCGCCTATGCGGTGCGAGCCGACCTCGCCGGGGTCAGGGCCGGAAAAATCTCCCGGGCGGATGTCGCTCATTTCATGCTCGGCCAGATGACAGCCATGAACTGCCGGCACATGGCCCCATTGGTGACAACCTAGCGTAACAAGTCGACTTATCGATTGAAAGTACGGAGACTGTTTCTCCGATCCCCAGGCACGGCAGCCGCCGTGGTTCGTGTGTCTGGTTTCCATCCCGCCTTTTGGATCTGATTACAAGGAAAACGCCCATGTTCGACACGCCGCTCAATATGCCCCAGACAACCGCCCGCCCCATCCTCAGCCTTGCGGCAATGAGAAAGGATATCCAGGAGATGCTGTCCGAGGCCGTTGCCATCGGCATGGAGGACAATCTCGTCGAATTGGGATTGGATTCGATGCAGGTGATGCGCCTGGTCAACAAATGGCGGCGCGCCGGCATGGACGTGAGCTTTGCCGCCCTGATGGAACGGCCCCGGCTGGACCAGTGGTCCCGGTTTCTCACCCTGCGGCAAAACAGGAAAAAAGCCCTCCATGCCGAACTGCCGGAGGCTCAAGACCAAGGGCCCTTTGTCTTGAGCGACGTGCAGTACGCCTATTGGATCGGCCGTCGGCCGGATCAGCCCCTGGGCGATATTTCCTGTCACGCCTACCTTGAAATCGATGGCAAGGGCGTGGATCCCGAACGGCTGCATGGTGCCTGGCTGCGCGTGCAGCAGCATCACCCCATGCTCCGGGCCCGTTTTCTCGAACAGGGCGAGCAGGAAATCCTGGAGACTCCGTTCTCCTCCGCAATAACGGTGCATGACCTCCGCGACCATGCTCCGGCACAGCGAGAAGAGGCACTGGCAGCCACCAGGGCGCGCCTGTCGCATCGCCTGCTGCGCGTGGAGCTGGGGGAGGTGGCCGGGCTGGAATTGAGTCTGTTGCCGGAGCACCGCACCCGGCTGCATTTCGATCTTGACCTGCTGGTCGCCGACGTGCACAGTCTGCACCTCGTCCTCCGCGACCTGGCTCGCGCCTATGCGGGACAATTGCCCCTGGCGGCACCGGCTGACTGGAGTTTTGCCGCCTATCTTCGCCGGGAAGCCGCCAGCCAGGAACACAACCTGGAAACCGCCCGCCAATATTGGCAAAAACGTCTGCCCGAGCTTCCCGGCGCCCCCGGCCTGCCGCTTGCCCTCCAACCGGAAAAGATGCGGGCGCCTGCATTCACAAGGCGCCTGCATCGCCTGCCCCTGGCGGCCTGGCAACGATTGCAGCGCCAGGCCGCCAGCCATCATCTGACCCCGGCCATGGTGCTGTTGACCGCCTATGCCGAGGTGCTCGATCGCTGGAGCGCCACCTCGCGGTTTTTGATCAACATCCCGCTCTTTGACCGGCAGGAACATGCCGACGAGCTCGCCCACGTTGTCGCCGATTTCACCAACCTGCTGTTGCTGGCAATCGATTGCAGCCAGGTGCGGACCTTTGTCCAGCGGGCGCACGACATCCAGTCCCAATTCCACCAGGACGTGGCCCACGCGCGCTATTCCGGGGTGCAGGTGCTGCGCGATCTCGCCCGCCTGCGGACCGGAGAGAGGACCGCGGCGCCGGTGGTTTTTGCCTCGAATCTGGGGACGCCGCTGATCGGTCCCGAATGCAGGGAACAGCTTGGCAGGCTGCATTGGATGATCAGCCAGACCCCGCAGGTGTGGCTCGATTTTCAAACCTACGAGGACGAGGACGGACTGCTCCTGGCCTGGGACGCGGTGGACGCGCTCTTCCCGGAGGGTTTGGTCGACCGGATGTTTGCCGCCTATGCCCGGCTGCTCGACACCTTGACCGCCGATGCGGAACAGTGGCAGACCGCCTGCGACCTGCTGGCCGACTCGGCCCCGGCCAACCGTTGGCAACAGGCGCTGGCCTTGCCCGCAGCCGTGCCGGAAAAAACGGAACAATGCCTGCATCACGATTTCTTCCGCCACGCGGCCGCGACCCCGGAGCGCATCGCCTTGATCGATCCGCAGCGCGGTCCGATACGATACGGCCAGCTGGCCGACCAGGCACTCCGGGTGGCGGCCTTGCTCAAGCACCATGGCGTGGCCGGCAACGACGCGGTCGCCATCACCTTGCCCAGGGGCGCGGACCAGATCGCGGCCGCCCTCGGCATCCTGGCCCTGGGCGCAACCTATGTGCCGGTGGGCATCGACCAGCCCGCGTCCCGCCGTCAATCCGTGCACAGCCAGGCCGCCATCGCCCATGTCCTCACCGATTGCGACCGATTGTCCAGCCTGGCCTGGCCGCCGGACTGCATGCCGCTCGATATCGCCGCCGCCGACCCGATGCGGGCGCTGCCGCAGCCGATGGACGTGCATCCCGGCCAGTCGGCCTATATCATCTTCACCTCGGGTTCAACCGGGACGCCCAAGGGCGTGGAAGTCAGCCATCGGGCCGCCTGGAACACCGTCGACGACATCAACGACCGCTACGAGGTCCGGGAGACCGACCGGGTGCTGGCGGTTTCCTCTCTCGATTTCGACCTGTCGGTCTACGACATCTTCGGGCTGCTGGGCCGGGGCGGCTCCCTGGTTTTGGTTGGAGAAGAGCATCGACGCGATCCAAGCCAATGGCTGGAGCTGATACGCCGACACCAGGCGACCCTGTGGAATTCGGTACCGATGCTGTTGGACATGCTGCTGCACGTGGCGGAATCCACTGCATCGGATCCGTTGCCGCTGCGATTGGCGCTGCTCTCCGGCGATTGGATCGGGCTCGATCTGCCGGGCAGGTTGCGAGCCGCGGCTCCGTCTTGCCAAATGGTGGCTCTGGGCGGCGCCACCGAGGCGGCCATCTGGTCCAATGTGTTCGATGTCTCCTTGCCGCTGCCGAAACAATGGCAATCCATTCCCTACGGCCACCCCTTGCGTTCCCAGGCCTACCGGGTCGTCGACGAGTTGGGCCGCGATTGCCCGGATCACGTGGCCGGCGAGCTGTGGATTGGTGGCGCCGGGCTGGCCAAGGGCTATCGGGGCGCACCGGAGTTGACCGCCGAACGCTTTGTGGTGCGCGACAACCTTCGCTGGTACCGCACCGGCGACTTGGGACGGTACATGGCCGACGGCAATCTCGAATTTCTCGGCCGGCGCGATTTCCAAGTGAAGATCCGGGGGCACCGGATCGAAACCGGCGAAATCGAGACCCTGCTGCGCCGCCATCCCGGCGTGCAGGAGGCGGTGGTGACCGCAGTCGGCACGCCGGGCAAAAGCAGGCACCTGGCCGCCTATGTCGTGGCCGATTCGGCCGACGCCACGCTTTTCGACGAATTGGTGCAGGACGAGGACGAAGCAACCCGTCTTGCCCACGGTCTGGTGCAGGCCGGGCAACAACAGGCCGCCCGGCTGCCCGCTCCGGAGGTGCGCGAGGCATACACCCAATTCTGGCAAGGCATGGAAGACCTGGCAGTGCCGATGATTTGCCAGAGCTTCAACGCCATGGGCGTGTTCATCCGGGAAGGGGAGCGGTACACGCTTGATCTCTTGCTCAGGCGTTGCCGTATCAAGGACGAATATCGCCGCCTGCTGGGCCAATGGTTGGCGGTCCTGACCGAAGAGGGGCTGTTGCACCGGGAAGATGCCCAGACCTGGATCAGCACGCGGGCCCTGGCAGCAGCAACCTCACCGGAACAACTGGCCGCGCGCTGGGAGAAAATCACCGCCGCCGCGCAGCGGGATACCCACGCCGCCATCCTGCTCGATTACCTGCGGCAGTGCTGCGCCAGCCATCCCGCCCTGCTGCGGGGAGAACTCAACCCGCTGCAACTCTTTTTCCCCGAAGGTTCCTGGCATGTCACCGAAGCCCTCTATCAGCACAACCTCCTGGCCGACTACTACAACCGCATCGTCGGCCAAATCGTGGCGGCCATTGTCGCGGCCCTGCCTGCCGACCGCCCGGTGCGGATTCTGGAAATCGGCGCCGGCACCGGCGGCACCGCCGCCTCGGTCCTGCCGCATTTGCCGGCCAGCCGGACCCGTTACCTGTATACCGATATCACCGCTTTTTTCGTGGCCGGGGCCCAGGAAAAGTTCAAGGCTTATCCCTTTGTGGAATACCGGCAGCTCGATATCGACCGGGATCCGCTGCTGCAGGGATTCACGCCGCACAGTTTCGACCTGGTCCTGGCCGCCAACGTCCTGCACGACGCCCGCCATCTGAACACCACCCTGGCCGCGCTCGGTCGGCTGCTGGCTCCCGGCGGCCATTTCGTCATCCTCGAGGGCACCAAAAACATCCGCCTGCAAATGCTCAGCATCGGTTTTATCGAGGGACTGAGCCATTTTGCCGACGAACGGCTCAAGGACAACTTGCCCCTGGTGGCGGTGGACAAGTGGCAGGCCCTGTTGGCGGAAAGTGGCCTGGAGCCTCTGGCGACCTTTCCCGAGCGCAACGAACTGGGCGCCGCCTTTTTCGAGCAGCATGTGCTGGTGGCCCGGTCGCCGCTGCGGGTGCGGCAATTTTGCCCGGACCGGCTGAGTGCTTTTCTTGAACAACAGGTACCGTCCTATATGGTGCCGGCGATCTATACCCTGCTGGAAGCCTTGCCGCTGACCACAAACGGCAAGCTGGACCGGTCCGCCCTGCCACAGGTTGCCGTGCAGGAAGAGCGCACCGGCGGCGACCGCGCCCCCCAGGGGCCGCTGGAAACCAAGCTGGCGGCCGTTTGGCAGGAGGTGCTGTCGTCGCAACCTGGCCGACACGACAATTTCTTCGAGCTGGGCGGCGATTCCCTGTTGGCGATCCGGATCGTCACCCGGATCAAGAACGAGTTGGGACTGGCCCTGTCGCTGGAGCAGTTCTTCGCCAACCCGAG
Organism: Desulfobulbus sp.; assembly: GCF_031547805.1. Classification (GTDB taxonomy): domain Bacteria; phylum Desulfobacterota; class Desulfobulbia; order Desulfobulbales; family Desulfobulbaceae; genus Desulfobulbus. Next base: position 59,068 of record NZ_JAVBRQ010000004.1, on the reverse strand, counting down.
CCTGGCCGAACTGGCAAAAGCGCTGGGGCAAGACGACGGCCAATCTGCTGAAAAACCGGCCGTTTCCCCTGCATATCCGCCGTTGGTTCCAGATGTGCCCAACCGGCACGAACCCTTTCCGCTCACCGAGATCCAGCAGGCCTACCTGATCGGCCGCAGCGGCGACTATGTCCTGGGGCAGGTGGCCTCGCATTGCTACTTCGAACTCGATGTTGAAACGCTTGACCTCGAGCGCGCCAACCGCGCCTGGCAGCGGCTTATCGAGCAGCACGACATGATGCGGGCGGTGATGCTGGCCGACGGCCGCCAGCACATTCTTGCCCAGGTGGAACCCTATCGCATCCGGGTGCTCGACCTGCGGGATCACAGCCCCTCCCAGGCCGAAATCGAGCTGATGCGGCTGCGGAAGGCCATGTCCCACCAGGTGCTGCCCAGCGATCAGTGGCCGCTGTTCGATGTCCGGGCCACGCTTGTGCCCGGCCAGGGCGTGCGCCTGCACATCGGTTTCGACAATCTCATCTTCGACGGCTGGAGCATGTTCCACCTGCTCAGCGAGTGGCGGCGGCTCTACGACGAGCCCGAAGGCGCCCTGCCGGAGCTGGCGCTTTCCTTTCGGGATTATGTTCTGGCCCGAGAGGCCCTGCGCGATTCGCCCCACGACCGGAAAGACCGGGAATACTGGTTCGCCCGAATCCCGGAACTGCCGCCGGCACCGGAATTACCGCTGGCATGCGGCCCCGGCGAACTGAAGGAGCATCGTTTCACCCGCCTGGCGGATCGTCTCGATGCCGCAACCTGGCAGGCGTTGCGGCAAAAGGGCAGGGCGGCCGGCATCACTCCGTCCGGAATGCTGCTGGCGGTTTTTGCCGAAATTATCGCCTTTTGGAGCAAGAGTCCGCAATTTACCCTCAACCTGACCCAGTTCGACCGCTTGCCGCTCCATGCCCAGGTCAACGAGTTGATCGGCGATTTCACCTCGCTGACCCTGCTGGCGGTGGATAATGATGCGGGAGAACATTTCGTCGACCGGGCCCGCGCCCTGCAACGCCAGTTGTGGCAGGATCTCGACCATCCCCTGGTGGGCGGCGTCCAGATCCAGCGCGAACTGGCCCGACAGCGCAAGGAATACGGCGGCGGCTTCATGCCGATTGTCTTCACCAGCGCCTTGGGAGTCGATCAACTTGCCGATAACACCTCGGCCAACAACTGGCTGGGCCGACTGGTCTACAATATCAGCCAGACACCTCAGGTTTGGCTGGACCACCAGGTGTTCGAGCAGGACGGCGAACTGGTGCTCATCTGGGATGCCGTGGCCGGTTTGTTCCCGGAAAACATGCTGGAGCAGATGTTTACCGCCTACGGCCGCGTTCTCCGGCAACTGGCCGTTGACGAGGCGGCTTGGCAACAACGGCGGTTCGACCTGCTGCCGGCAAGCCAGCAGCAACACAGGGAAGAGATCAATGCCACCCGGGCGCCTGAATGCCATGAGCTGCTGCACACCCTTTTTGCAGCCCAGGTCGCAAAACGGCCCGACCATCCCGCAATCATCGCCCCCGGGCGCAGCCTGAGCTACGGGCAATTGGCGCGGCGATCCCGACATCTGGCCCTCTTGCTCCGCGACCGGGGCGCATCGGTGAACAGCCTGATTGCCGTGGTCATGGAAAAAGGGTGGGAGCAGGTGGTGGCGACGATGGCCGTTCTGGTTGCCGGCGGAGCCTATCTGCCCATCGATCCGTCCCAGCCGCGCGAGCGCCTGCACCATCTGCTGGCGGAAGGCGCGGTCCGCACCGTGCTCACCCAGTCGTGGCTGCTGCCGGTCCTGGATTGGCCCGAGGGGATCGAATCGATTGCTGTCGACGATCTTGACGAGGGCGAGGGGGAAACGCTCTTGCCCGCGCCGGTCCAAAAACCGGAAGACCTGGCCTATGTCCTCTACACCTCCGGTTCAACCGGCCAACCCAAGGGAGTGATGATCGACCATCGGGGCGCGGTCAACACCATTGTCGATATCAACCGTCGTTTTGCCGTGGGACCGGACGACCGGGTGCTGGCCCTGGCCAATCTGGGCTTCGACCTCTCGGTCTACGATATCTTCGGCGCCCTGGCCGCCGGCGCCGGCATTGTCCTGCCGGAAAGCGATGCGGTCAAGGAGCCGGCGCATTGGGTGGAGCTGATCCGGCGACACAAGGTCAGTATCTGGAATTCCGTGCCGGCCATGATGCGCATGCTGGTGGAACACCGGCAACAGACCGGCACTTTGTATCCGTCCCTGCGGCTGGCGCTGTTGAGCGGCGACTGGATTCCGGTGGACCTGCCCGCCAAGATTCGGACCATGACCGGCGGAGGTAGGGTGATCGCCCTGGGAGGCGCCACCGAAGCCTCCATCTGGTCCAATGCCTATCCCGTGGACCACGATGTCCCCGCCGACTGGAACAGCATTCCTTATGGCCGGCCACTGGCCAATCAACGGTTGTACGTGCTCGACGCGGCCATGCGGCTCAGGCCCGACTGGACGAGCGGGCAGCTCTACATCGGCGGCATCGGCCTGGCCCACGGATACTGGCAGGATGCCGACAAGACCGGGGCCGTGTTTTTGCGGCACCCGGACTCCGGCGAACGCCTGTACAAAACCGGCGACCTGGGCCGGTATCTGCCCTCGGGCGATATCGAGTTCCTCGGCCGTGAGGATCATCAGGTCAAGATCAACGGCTACCGGGTGGAATTGGGTGAGGTGGAGGCCGCCATCAAGAGCCATGCCGCAGTCCGGGAAGCGGTGGTCACCGTGGGGGCGGACAATCAATTGTGCGCGTTCCTGGCCCTGCAACCGGAATGGGACGAGCTGTCCCTGGTTCGTGAAATCGAGGCACAAGAGGCGGATGCGCGCTGGCAGGGCAGCCGGGCCGGCGCGGAACAACGGATACGGCTCGATAGGGGCCAAATCGACCCGGCGGCCCTGAAAACCTTGCACCGGACAATCGAACGGATGGCCCTGGCGGCCCTGGCCCGCATCCTGAACGCTCTGGGGCTGTTCGCGGGAACCGACAAGCCACGCCACACTGAGGAATTGCTCGAAAAGTCGAGAATTACACCCCGTTATCACGAGCTTTTCCGGCAATGGCTGGTCATTCTGGTGCGCGAGGGCTTGGTGCGGAAAGCAAACGATACCTTTGCTGCCGATCCTGTTGCCTGGCCCGAACCACCGCCGAGCCGCGCAATCGGCTCAACCGAACCGATTGCCGAAGACGGCAGTATTGCCACTGATGCGGCCGGGGCAATCCACGCCTGGCTGGACCGGGTCGAGCCGTTCTGCGTGCCGTTGCTGCGCGGCGAGCGGCAGGCGTTGGAGGTCTTTTTTGCCGAGGAAAACCAACTGACGCCGGAATCGCTGTCCGGCCTGTTGCCGGGCGCGGCCGAGACCCTGGACACCATGCGGGCCGTGGCCGGTGTCCTGGCCCGGCAGGCAACCGAGGCCAAGCCGCTCAGAATCCTCCACCTCGGCACCCGCAGCCTCAAGGCGGCCCGTGCCTGGCTGGACCAAGTGGCATCGTTGCCTGTCCATTGCACCTTCAGCGAGCAGTCACTCTTTTTTGTCGAGCACTTGCAGACAGCCTTTGCCGACTTGTCCTCGGTCGACATCCGCCTGCTCGACATCGACCGGGAACCGGTTCTGCAAGGATGGTCTCTCCATGCCTTTGACCTGATCGTCGCCGATCAGGCCCTGCATCGGGCCGGCGATATTCCCACCGCGCTCGCCAACCTCCAAAGCCTGCTCGCCCCCGGTGGCCTGCTGTTGGCGCGGGAAGGCACCGTGAACAGCCATCTGCAACAGCTCAGCGCCGCCTTGCTCGAGGAAGGTTTTCTCCGGTTCACCGACGAACGGGCCATTACCAGGCAACCGTTTTTAAACCACCACCGGTGGGCCGCTGTTTTGCAAGAGGCCGGATTTCATCGCGTCGAGGTGCCGTTCGGCGAGATGTCGACGACCCTGGGCCAGACCGTGCTCATGGCGCAAGCTCCGAATCGGGTCCGAGTTTTTGCCCCGGAGCTGCTCCAGGATTTCCTTGCCCATAAACTTCCGGACTACATGCGGCCGGCCCATTGCGTGTCGCTGACCGCCTTTCCCTTGACCGGCAACGGCAAGATCGACCGCAAGGCGCTGGTTGTGCCGCAGGGATTGGAACGCGGCGACACCGGTCAATTCACCGCTGCCGCCACGACAACGGAGCAGCAGCTGGCCGCGATCTGGGCGGATGTCTTGCAGCTGGAACAGGTCAGCGTGTCGGCCAATTTCTTCGAATTGGGTGGGGATTCGCTGTTGGCCACCCGGATCGCGGCCAGGGTGCGGGACCGATTCGAGGTCCAACTGCCCCTTCGCACGCTTTTTGCCCATCCGACCGTCCGCGAGCTGGCCGCCGGCCTGCAGATCGAGGCCAGAGATCCCCGGCCGGACAGCGCATCGAGAACGGATCTACCCCCAATCGTTGCCGATCCAGAAGGGGAACATCTACCTTTTCCGCTGTCCTCCGTGCAGCACGCCTATGTGGTCGGCCGCAGCGGCCTGTATCCCCTGGGCCGGGTCGCGGCGCACTGCTACTTCGAATACGACACCGTCGATCTGGATCTGCCCAGGGCCGAGGCCACCTGGCAACGCTTGATCGCCCACCACGGCATGCTGCGGGCCGTGTTTCTCGAAAACGGCACCAGCCAGCAGATTCTGGCCGAGGTGCCGAAATATCATTTGACCTGCCACGATTTCACCGCGCTTGCGCTTCCGGACGCCGAAAAGGGCCTGGCCGAGGTGCGGATGGAGATGTCGCACCAGGTGCTGCCCATCGACCGGTGGCCCCTGTTCGACGTGCGGGTCTCCCTGTACGGCCCCAACCGAGCCCGCATCCACATCAGCCTGGACAACCTGATTCTGGACGGCTGGAGCATGTTCCACGTCCTGAACGGCTGGTCGCGGCTCTATGCGGACCCCGCCGCTTCCCTGACCCGGCCGCAGTTGTCCTTCCGCGACTATGTGCTCAACGAGGCGGCAATCGGCAAAAGTGCCGCCTACCAGCGCGATCGGGCCTATTGGCTCGATCGGATGGAGCAACTGCCGCCGGCGCCGCAACTGCCCCTGGCCCGCCAGCCTCTTGCCGGCGACCGGTACCGGTTTCATCGGCTGCGCGAGGAGGTATCGAGCGAAAACTGGAGCAGCCTGAAGCAGCGGGCCCAGGCCATGGGCGTCAGTCCGTCCGGCCTGCTGCTGGCGGCCTATGCCGAGGTGCTGGGCACCTGGTCCGGCCAGTCGCGGTTCACCATCAACCTGACCATGTTCAACCGTCTGCCCCTTCATCCGCAGATCGACGCCATTGTCGGCGATTTCACCTCGCTTACCTTGCTGGCTGTGGACAGCGGCCAGGGCCGATCTTTTGCCCAACGCTGCCTCAACCTGCAACAACAACTCTGGGAAGATCTGGACCATCCCTGCTACAGCGGCGTCGAGCTGCTGCGGGAGATGGGGCAGGTTCAAGGCGGTGCCGGCGACGGCATGCCCATCGTCTTCACCAGCGCGCTCGGCCTGAGCCGGAGCGACGAGGATGCCATCGGTAAAAGCAGCCTGGGCGACTTTGTCTACGGCATTTCCCAAACCCCGCAGGTCTTGCTCGATCACCAGGCCTTTGAAATTTCGGGCCGGTTGCTGCTGGTCTGGGACACGGCCAGGGAATTTTTCCCGGATGGCATGATCGAGGATATGATGGCCGCCTATCTGGAACTGCTGCTCGGCCTGGCCACGGATGCCGATCTCTGGCAGCAGGACGAGGTGCTGCATCTGCCGGCCCGGCAGCGGGCCCGGCACCGGGCCATGAACGCCACCGCCGAAATGTTTGCCGGTCCGCAGTTGCTCCATGAGCTTTTTGCGGAACAGGCCGCCCTGCGGCCGGACCAACCGGCCGTTCTCGCGGGCCGGACCAGCATCAGCTATCGCCAACTGGCGGCCCATGCCGGCACGATTGGCCGCAGGCTCCGCGCGGCCGGGGCCGAACCCAACACCCTGGTTGCCATTGTCATGGACAAGGGGTGGGAGCAGGTCGCGGCCGCCCTGGGCATCCTCATGGCCGGAGCCGCCTATCTGCCCATTGCCGCCGACATGCCGCCCGAACGGCTGCACCATGTGCTTGCCGACGGCCGGGCGCGCCTGGTGTGCACCCAGGAGCATCTGCGGCATGCGCACCCCTGGCCCGACAGCGTCGAGCTGGTGGTGGCGACAGAACCGACCGAGGCGGATTTGGCCGCGCCCCTGCCGGATTGTGTGCAACAACCCGCGGATCTGGCCTACGTCATCTATACCTCCGGCTCGACCGGCCTGCCCAAGGGGGTAATGATCGACCACGGCGGCGCGGTCAACACCATCAAGGATATGAACCGGCGCTTCAAGGTGCGACCCGAAGACCGGATTTTAGGAATTTCCGCCCTGCATTTCGATCTCTCGGTGTACGACCTGTTCGGCACCCTGGCTGCCGGAGCCACCCTGGTGCTGCCGGATCCGGACGGCCTGAAGGACCCGGGCCATTGGTTGCGGCGCATGCGCGAGCATCGGGTCACCGTCTGGAACTCGGTGCCGGCCCTGATGCAAATGTTGGTGCAGTACGCCGAAATTCGGCCTGAGGAAATCACCGCCTCGCTACGGCTGGCGCTCTTGAGCGGCGACTGGATCGCGCCGGAGCTGCCCGCCGCGATCGAAACTCTCTATCCACAGGCCGAAGTGGTGGGGCTGGGCGGGGCCACCGAAGCCTCGATCTGGTCCATCTGCCATCCCATCCCGGCGGCCCACTCCCGAAAAGCGCCCATCCCCTACGGTCGGCCCATGGCGAACCAGAGGATGTATGTGCTCGACGAGACCTTGAAAGAATGCCCGGATTGGGTCCGGGGCGGGCTGTACATCGGCGGCGTGGGCCTGGCGCGGGGATACTGGGCCGATGCCGAGAAAACCAAGGCATCGTTTTTCATGCACCCCCGGACCGGCGAATGGCTGTATGCCACGGGCGACCGGGGACGGTACCTGCCGGACGGCACCATCGAGTTTTTGGGGCGCGACGACCACCAGGTCAAGATTCGGGGACACCGGATCGAACTCGGCGAGATCGAAACCGTGTTGAAATCCTTGCCCTCGTTGCGGGATGCGGTGGTGCAGCGGATCGAGCGCGAGGCAGCCAACCCGTTTCTGGCCGCCTGGCTGGTCGGTGCCGACGACAACGGCGCGGGGCCGGACGGCACGGCGATCAAAACCGCGCTGCGCGCCATCCTGCCCGAGTACATGGTTCCGGAAATATTGGTCTTTTTGCCGCAATTGCCGCTGACCGCCAACGGCAAGGTCGACCGCAAGGCTCTGGTGGTGCCGGAACATGCCGCCTTATGCCCGGACCGGCCGGGCGAGGAAACGGCGACCGAACAGGAAGCGGCGGTGGTCGCCATCTGGCAGCAGGTGTTGAAACAGTCGCGGATCGACCTGCATACCAACTTTTTCGAGGCCGGCGGCGATTCCCTCAACGCGGTGGAGCTGACCAACGCCTTTTTCAAGGCCTTCCAGGTGGAACTGTCGCTGACCGAGCTGTTCCAGGTGCCGACCGTTGCCGGCATGGCCAAGGCCCTGGCCGCGGTGGCGGGGGATGGTGCGGGTCAAGAGGAGCGTGTTCCGTTACCTCAGGTTCAGCCCGACTTGGACGCACGGCACCAGCCATTTCCGCTCACCGACGTCCAACAGGCCTATTGGCTGGGCCGCAGCGCTGTCTATGAATTGGGTAACGTGGCCACCCATACCTATTTCGAGATCGAAACCGTGGACATGGACCCGGTACGGCTCGAACGCGCCTGGCACAAAGTGGTGGCCCGCCACGAGATGCTGCGGGCAGTCCTACTGGTCGACGGCCGTCAACGCATCCTGAAAACCGTGCCGGAGTCCCCTTTCCGGACCGAGGATTTCAGGGAGCTGGGCCCCGAAGCCCGGCTGGAGGCCCTGCTGGCGATACGCAAGGAAATGGAGCAGCAGATGCACCCGGTCGACACCTGGCCGCTGTTCGACATCCGGATCAGCCGGATCGACGAGGCCACCAATCGACTGCATTTAAGCTTCGACGCCCTCATCCTGGACGGGTGGAGCATGGGGATCATTTTTACGGATTGGAGCCGTTTTTATCGGGAATCCGACCCGGTGCTGCCGCCGCTGGAGCTGTCCTACCGGGATTATGTCCTGGCGGATGCGGCCTTCAGGGAAACCCCGCTCTTTCGCCGCGACCGGGAGTATCATCTGGCCCGGCTGGCCGATCTACCTCCGGCCCCGGTCCTGCCGCTGGCCATGCCTCTTGCCCAGGTCGATCGGCCGCGCTTTCGGCGGTTGAGCCGGCGGTTTCCCTCCGCTTTGCGGGAAAGCCTGCAAACCAAGGCCAGCCAACGGAACCTGACCCTGGCCGGGGTGTTGCTGACCGCCTATGCCCACGTTCTGGCCACCTGGAGCAACAGCGAAACCTTTACCGTGAATGTCTCCTTTTTCAACCGCTTGCCGCTGCATCCCCAGGTGATGGATATTGTCGGCGATTTCACTTCGGTGCAGCTGTTGCCGGTCCGTCGTTCACCGGAAGAGGCATTTTTCCGGCAAGCCGGCGCGATCCAGCAGGAACTCTGGCAGGGACTCGATCACCGCTATTTCGGCGGCGTTCGGGTGCTGCGCGAGCTGGCTCGACAGCGCGGCACGCCCCAGGCGGCCATCATGCCGGTGGTGTTCACCAGTTTCCTCGGCATGGAGCAGAACGATCGGGACGACCACCAGGCTATCGGCCTCTTGGGCCGGATGATCCACAATGTCAGCCAGACGCCCCAGGTGGTGCTCGACAATCAGGTGGGCGTGTTCGAGGGCGAGCTGGCCGTGCATTGGGACCATGTGGTCGATGTATTCCCGGACGGCCTGGTCGAGGCGATGTTTGCCGCCTATTGCCGCCTTGTGGAGCAATTGGCCGGGGACGAGGACGCCTGGAACGATCCGTTGCCAGCCAGCCTGCCTGCCGGACAGCAGGTGCGACGAACCGGAGTCAATGCCACCGAAACCGCAGCGCCGCCGGAATTACTGCATGAATTGTTTCTGCGCCAAGCGCGGCAAAATCCGGCCAAAACCGCGGTGATCGACACTCGGAGCCGCCTCAGTTATGGCGAGTTGGCGGACCGCGCCGAACAATTGGCCTCGCTTCTTGCCCGACAGGGAGTAGGCACAAACGAACTGGTCGCGGTGGTCATGGAAAAGGGCTGGGAGCAGGTGGCGGCCGTGCTGGGCACGCTGATCGCCGGGGCGGCGTATTTGCCCATTGCTCCCGACCTGCCCGCCGAGCGCCTGGCTTTTCTTTTGGAAGACGGCCGGGTCCGATATGCCCTGACCCAGCCCTGGTTGCTGGACAGCCTGCAATGGCCGAAGACCGTTACTCCTTTGGCGGTACGCGAGGACAATGCGGTCGACAACGGCCCGTCGGTTGCGCCCCGGCCGGAGCTGCGCCAGGACCATCTGGCCTATGTCATCTATACCTCCGGTTCCACCGGCCGGCCCAAGGGGGTGATGATCGATCATCGGGGTGCGGTGAACACCATTGCCGATATCAACCGGCGCTGGGCAATCGGCGGCGACGACCGGATTCTGGGCCTGTCGCAACTGCATTTCGATCTGTCGGTCTACGATATTTTCGGCACCCTGGCCGCCGGGGCAACCCTGGTGCTGCCGCATCCCACTCAAGGCAAGAATCCCGCCCATTGGCTTGAGCTCATGCAAAAGGAAAAGATCACGGTGTGGAACTCCGTACCGGCCCTGATGCGGATGTTGGTGGCTTTTGTCCAAGGCAGGGAAGACACCGCACTGCCGGATTTGCGCCTGGCCCTGCTCAGCGGCGACTGGCTGCCCACGGATCTGCCCGCCGGCATCCGCACCCTGGCGCCCCAGGCGCGTCTGGTCAGCTTGGGCGGCGCCACCGAGGCCTCGATCTGGTCGATTTATTTTGCCGTGGACGCCGACACCACGGCCTGGCCGAGCATTCCCTACGGTTTTCCCCTGGCGAACCAGAAAATGCATGTGTTGGACCAAGAGCTGCGGGACTGCCCGGACTGGGTCGCGGGCGAGCTGTATATCGGCGGCATCGGCCTGGCGCGGGGATATTGGCAAGACCGGGACAAAACAACGGCCAGTTTCATCGTACATCCGCAAAGCGGCAAGCGCCTGTACCGCACCGGCGATCTGGGCAGGTATTTGCCCGATGGCGCCATCGAGTTTCTCGGCCGGAAGGATTTTCAGCTGAAAATCAACGGCTACCGCATCGAACCTGGCGAGATCGAAGCGGCCCTGAAACGTCATCACCAGGTGGAAGAAGCCCTGGTGCTGGGCTTCGATACCGGCAGGAACGAGGAAAAACACCTGGTCGCCTATCTGGTGGGCGCAGCCGACGGTCCTTCACTCGAACCCGAGGCGCTGACGGTCTTTCTCCGCTCCCTGTTGCCCGATTACATGATCCCAGCCGAGATGCGAGTGCTGGCAGCCATGCCTCTCAGCGACAACGGCAAGGTGGATCGCCGCGCCCTGCCGCCACCGCGCATCCTGGCATCGGCGCCGGCCGGCATTCTCCCGATGCGGCCGTTGAGCGAGGAGGAACAAAAAATTGCCGGGGTGGTGGCCGAGGTACTCGATCTGAACGAGGTCGATCCGACGGCGCAGTTCTTCGCCTTGGGCGCCAATTCGCTCGATATCGTGCGCATGCAGAACCGACTCAACCGCCTGCTCGAACGCGAGGTCAGCGTGGTGGATTTCTTCACCCACCCGTCGGTTGAACAATTGGCCCGCTTCCTTGCAAAACCGGCAGGCCAAAGCGACCGACAGCAACCGCCGCAGGCTGCCGGCCGGGCAAAACGGCGCGGCGCTTCGTTGCGGAGAAGGACCACCGGAACGCAATCGTGATGGAAATCCATGAATAATTTTTCCAATCAAGGAGAGGTGCATGACAAACGCAGAAGCCATGCCGGCAAAAAACGATTCGTACAGAAACTACACCAAGGTGGCGGAATTCTATCCCTTGAGCCTCCAATCCTTTTCCCAAAGCGAACAGATGTTCCGGCAGGAACTCGGCCGGCTCGCCCCCATCGGAGGGCCGGTGCTCGACATCGGTTCGGGGACCGGAAGAACGGTCCTGGCCATCGCCGAAACGCTGCCGGTGGTGGAGATCATCGCGGTCGAGCCCTCCACCACCATGCGGGCCGTGCTGATGCATCGGGTCATGCAGGATCGGGATCTGCGCCAACGGGTCACTATTTACAGCGACCCGATCCATGCCGTGCCGTTGCCGGAAAAGCTGGGCGCGGTCGTGGCGTACGGCGTGCTCGGCCATTTTGACCGGGATGAACGGCAGCACCTGTGGCGCCGGCTGATCCCGAAACTGGAAGCGGGCGCTCCCATGTTCGTCGAATTGCTTCCCATCGGCAAACCCATGGACTTTGAGCAGAAATTGGTGGAGGGCGAGCAGATCGGCCGCCGCAGCTACGAGGCGGTGTATTCCGGCAAGGCCGAGCAGGGCGATCTGATGCGGATTAAGGCCAGGTGGCGGATCAGCGGGGGCGGCGGCCCGCCCTGCGTGATCGAGAATACCAATTTCTGGCACACCTTCACCCTGGAGGAGCTGGCCCAGGAAACAGGGTTGAGGCTGCAACGCCTGACGCCGGAGTCCGGGATGCTCTTTTCCTGAATCCGCACGGGTCATGTTGATAGATACATCTAATTTCGAGAAGTTATGACTGAATTGTGCAGCGATAGAGAAGCAATAGCGATTATCGGCATGAGTTGCCGTTTTTCCGGCGCCGACACGCCGGAAGCTTTTTGGGCGAATCTGCGGGACGGAGTGGAATCGCTCTCGGCGTTCACTGAAGAACAACTGCGGGCAACCGGCATTCCGGAGCAGCTTTTCCGGCACCCCAACTATGTCAACAAACGGGGCACGATCGCCGATTACGACCGGTTCGATGCGGAATTCTTCGGCTACAGCGAAGAGGACGCGGTCTACATCGATCCGCAGCAGCGCCTGTTGCTGGCTTGCGCCTACGAGGCCATGGAAGATGCCGGCCAATTTGCCGACAAATCGGCGGAGACGGCCAACGGCATCACCACCGGCGTGTTCACCAGCCTGCGCACCAGCACCTATACCGGCGTGTTGGCGCCGGTGTTGATCCCCCAGGGAACGGTGAAAAGTTTGCAGGCGATCCTTGGCAACGCGGTCGACCAAGGCAGCATGCGCATCGCCTATTGCCTTGATCTGACCGGTCCCTGCATCAACGTCCAGACCGCCTGTTCCTCTTCCTTGGTGGCGGTACATCTTGCTTGCGAAAGCCTGCAAAGCGGCGAATGCGACATGACCCTGGCCGGGGCCTCGGCCTTGTTCGTGCCGCAGAACCATGGCTATCTGTACGAGGAAGGGGCGCTGCTCGCGCCGGATGGCCGCTGCCGGGCCTTCGATCTCAAGGCGGGCGGGGTGGTGCCGGGCAGCGGCGCCGGGATTGTGGTGCTCAAACGCCTGCGGGACGCCCTGACCGACCGGGACCAGATCTATGCGGTGATCCGGGGAACCGCCGTCAACAACAGCGGCGTGGCCAGGGTCGATTACCGATCACCCAGTCCGGAAGGACAGGCCGCGGTGATCGGCGAGGCCTTGGCCATGGCCGGGGTCGAGCCTCGGACGGTCTCCTACGTGGAAGCCAACGGTACCGGTACCTTCATCGGCGATTCCATCGAGATCGAATCGCTGGCCAGGGCCTTTGGCGGTCCGAGCGAAGCCCCGTACTGCGGCATCGGTTCGGTCAAGACCAATATCGGCCATCTGACCCAGGCCGCCGGCATCGCCGGGCTGATCAAGACGATCCTCGCCCTCAAGCATGGGGAATTGCCGCCCAGCCTCCACTACGAAACCCCCAATCCCCAGTTGCAGGGCACCCCGTTCTACGTGGTGGACCGCTTGCGTCCCTGGCCGAAAAGCGACGTCCACCCCAGACGGGCCGGGGTAAACGCCTTTGCCATCGGCGGCACCAACGCCCATGTCGTTTTGGAGGAAGCACCGAAACCCGAGAATCGGGAACCACCTGAAATTCCTTCGGATTCGGGTTGTCTCCTGCTGACCCTGTCGGCAAAAAGCACGGCGGCACTTGCACGACTGATCGAAAAATACCGCCATTTTTTGGCCGCGCATCCGGAGGCATTTTTTGCCGACATCTGCTGGACCAGCAACGTGGGCAGGCCGCATTATCGCCATCGTCTGGCACTGGCCGCCGCCGACAACAAGGCGCTGGCCGATGCCCTGGCCATGGCCGTGCCGTTGTCGGCGGAGGAAAACACAAGGTTAGCACAGGCTGACCATCCGACATTCTTTTTGTTTTCCGATCGCGTTGCCGGCCAAGGCTATCGGCTTTTCCATGCGGGCCATCCCGGATTCGGAGCGGTGATCGATGCCTGCCAACCCCTGTTCGCCCACCTGACGGGCCTTTCCCTCCATGCTGTTCTGGCCGGCGAATCCACAGTGCACGACGAACGCGCCCGGCACTGCCTTGCCTATGTGGTGCAGCGTGGCCTGGCCGCCCTGTGGATATCCTGGGGGGTGCGGCCGGATGCAGTTTTCGGATGCGGCATTGGCCGCTTGACGGCTTCCTGCCTGGCCGCGGGGATCGCCCCCGAACAAGGTCTGGAGCTACTGGCACTGTCGCCGGAAGAGGAACTGGGTTCCATCGATGTTCGGCAGACCGGCATTTCGTTGCTGGGGCCGGACGGCCGCACCGAGGAACCCAGGCCGGATCGGCGTTTCGACCTGCCTGGACAGGAAATGGCATTGCCCGGCGCCGAGCTTGCCGGCCTGATCCAAAAACAGGCCGTCTGTTTTGTGGAAATCGGCGCGGCTTCCTCTTGCTTTGTCCCTTGGAAAACCTCGGCGACCCGTCGAGGTCTGTGGCTGGCCGCACCCGGTTCGAGCGAGGAACCACATGACCAAACAGTTCGGGCCTTGGCCCGTTATTACGAGGCCGGTGCCAATGTCGATTGGCTGGGGTATGGCGCGGGCAGCGGCGGCCGGCGCATTTCCCTGCCCACCTATCCCTTTGCCGGGAAAACCTGTTGGTTCGGTATCCAGGACGGATCGACTTCCGCGCCACTCCCTCAAAAAATAACATGAAAGGATGCCTTGCATGGCAACGACACAAACGATGACCGCCGAGGTGGTGGTGATTGGCTCCGGTCCAGGCGGCGCGGCGGTGGCCAGGAAACTGAGCGCCGCCGGCAAACGGGTGATCATTCTTGAATGGGGAAACGATCACCCGCCAAACTCCGGACCCTGGGCCAGTCCCATCCGGTATTTCGGCGGCTTGCGTCTGCTGAAAAAGAGCGTCATGCGCACCGGTTCCGAACCGGTCATGAAAATGGTCCGGGGGTTGACCACCGGTGGCAGCACCATGATGTACGCCGGGGTTTGCGAGGAACCGCCTTGGGAAAAATTCAGAGCGCACGGCATCGATCTCGAAGATGAGGTCCGGGCCATCAAAAACGACATCGTTATCAGGCCGCTGACGGACGGACAGTTGGGCGAAAAAGCGGGTATGCTGGCCCGGTCGGCCCGGCAACTTGGTTTGCCCTGGAAAAATTGCGATCGCTTCTTCGTCGATCCCGCTAAATTCAAGCAAGGATCCCTGTTCATGGGCGATCGGACCGGCGCACGCTGGGATGCGCGTCGTTGGGTGCTCGAGGCGGTCGGCCATGGCGCCACCTTGTTGAATGCCACCCGTTGCGAAAAGGTATTGATCGAGGGCGACCGAGCCGTCGGAGTGGAAGCGGTGAGCAGGGGCAAGGAGCCTGTTCGGATTAACGCCGAGACCGTGGTTCTGGCTGCGGGTGGCATCGGCTCACCGCAGATTTTGAGGAATTCCGGTCTGGCCGAGGCCGGGCAATCGCTGTTCAACGATCCCTACGTGATTGCCTTCGGTTATGTCGATAGTCAATTGTCCGGTCAAAGCGAATCCAACCGCCAGGCGGGAGTGCTGCTCGAACGCGGCGTGACCCTGGCCGATGCGTCCGTGCCAGGCATGGTCTATATGCAGATGCTGCGGGAGCAGGGGATTCGGGGCCGGATGTTTGCCGGCAGACAGGCCCTGTCCCTGTTGGTCGAGATCGCCGACGACAGCAACGGCTCGCTGGATGCCCAGGGCACGATTCACAAGCCCTTGACCGCGGGCGATCGCAACAAACTCGAATACGGCAAGCGAGTGGCCAAGGACGTTCTGGAGAACGCCGGGGCGAAGGACATCTGGTTTTCCCGGATTTCGGCGGTGCATCCGGCCGGAACCTGCCGAATCGGCGATATTGTCGACGCCAATCTCAAGACTCGCGTCGACGATCTCTATGTGGCCGATGCCAGCGTTCTGCCCGAATCCCTGGCCGTGCCGCCGGTATTGACCATTCTTGCCCTGGGCGGACGGCTGGCCGGCCATCTTCTCCATACCCGGCGGAGTTGAGCACGATGCGGTCCAAACCTCGGGTGCTCGTCTGCGGCACCAATTACGGCCGGTTCTATCTTTCCGCTTTTGCGCGGCAACCATGCGACTTTGAGCTTGCCGGCATCCTGGCGGCGGGCAGCGCCCGGTCGCAAGCCCTGGCGAGGGAACTGGGCGTGCCCTTGTACACGAAAACCGTCCAATTGCCTGGAGATATCGACATGGCTTGCGTGGCCGTCAAGTCGACCCTTCTGGGCGGCAACGGCACCAGAATCGCCATGGAATTGCTGCAGCGGGGCATCCATGTCGTCCAGGAGCATCCGCTCCATCCCGCGGACCTGCTCGAATGCCTGCGCCTGTCGCACCGGCTGGGGACGCACTACCATGTCAACAGCCATTTTGTGCATGTCCGGGCCGTACAAACCTTCATCGACTATGTGCGGCAAAGCAGCCGTCACGAACGGCCGCTGTTCATCGACATAACCACCGCCCTGCCGTATTCCGCCCTGGATATCGTGGGCCAGGCCCTGGGCGGCCTCGATCCGTTCGTCCTGCACGACCCCTTGGGCCGGGAAATCGCACCGAACGTTGGGGCTGAAACCGGCCCGGCACCGTTCAAATGCATCGAAGGCACCTTGGCCGGCATACCGGTGTACCTGAAAATACAACACTATTTCGATCCGGACGACGCGGTGCACAACTACCTCGTCATGCACCGGATCTGCATCGGTTCGGAGAGCGGCAACGTTATTTTGCTCAGCCCTTTCGGTCCTGTGATCTGGACCCAGGGATATCCTCGATCCGGCCCGGCGGAGCAGTCTTCCCATGGACATACGCCGGATACGGTCATGGCCCGCCATTTTCACGCCGGTCACCGGGCTGGCCACGAGCCGACCACGGTGCAGTTCACGCCGGGCGACGCGCCCTCCTATGCCGACATCTTCGCCATCCACTGGCCGGAAGGCATCCATGGCGCGCTCGCCACGCTCCGGCACGCGGTCGAATCCGGTGAAATCCCCATGTTTCAGAGTGAGTCGTATTTGGTGGCGCTGGCTCATCTGTGGGTCGCGGCGATGCGTCAGTGCGGCAAACCTCGGCATGTCCGCCGGAAAGAGACGATCCGTGCCGTGCCCGACCCGATCCTCTATCGGGAATACCGCTTTTTTTTGGACAAATCCAACCGCACGGAGACCTGGATATGCGATTGAACAACGCCTCTCACACTTCTTGGATTTTTCCCCAACCCCTTGGCTCGGAGCCTGATTTCAGGTTGTTTTGTTTTCCTTATGCGGGCGGGGGTGCGTCGATATTCCGCCAATGGCAGGAACATTTGCCCGTTGGCGTGCAAGTCTGCGGCGTGCAACTGCCGGGACGGGAAAACAGGATCACCGAGGCGCCCCACACCGATCTCCGGCTGTTGGTGGAGCAGATGTTTGCAGGCTTGCTGCCTTTTCTGAACAAACCCTTTGCTTTTTTCGGCCACAGCCTGGGCGCGAAACTCGCCTTTGAACTGGCCCGTTTGCTGCGCAAGAAGCATCAACCGCAGCCTCGGCATCTTTTTGTCGCCGGCAGCCGGGCGCCGCATTTGCGGGAACCGCGTCCGCTCCATCAATTGCCGGAACATGTTTTCATTGAGGAATTACGCCGCTACGAGGCCACCCCTGAAGTGTTGCTTGCAAACAAGGAACTCATGGCCTTCTATCTGCCGCTCTTGCGAGCGGATTTTACCGTGGACGAAACCTACGTGTATGCCGAGGAAGCACCGTTGCCATGTCCGCTCACGGTGTACGGCGGTTTGGCGGACAAGGAGGTGGCGCAAGAGGAACTTGAGGCCTGGCAGCGGCACAGCACCGGAATTTTTTGCTGCCGCATGTTTGCGGGTAACCATTTTTTCATCAAAAGTGCCCAGGACTTGGTGCTCGTCGAGTTGCTTCGCGATATCTCCGGTTTGCTGCGTCAGCCGGAAAGCGGCCGGTTACATGCCGCTGTCGCCGGTCAAACACCGGCGTATGCCGATCTTTCATCCGAACGTTTCGGTGGAAATTCATTTCCACCGTCTTGAACGACGGCTGTTGCTGTCGCCCGAAGCAGGGGAGGTGCACGACAAGGCCATTTACCTCTATTTATTTGATTGCGATCAGGGCCACTGCCTGCCGCCGCACGCTTATTCCGGGCTCACGGCGGATGAATGGCAGCGGGCCGCACGATTTCGTTTTGACCGGGACCGGCACCGTTTCATTCTGGTTCGCAGCGTGCTGCGATGCCTATTGGCGCGTTGCCTGGGCATCGCGCCCGGCGAGGTGCGGCTGACTTGCAATGCCTGGGGCAAGCCCTTGTTGTGCGGGATGAAAGACGGCGAAGGCCTGGCGTTTAACGTTTCGCACACCCAAAGGTTGGCCTGTATCGCGCTGGTCCTGGGGTGTCGAATCGGGGTCGATGTGGAGCGGATTCGCCCTGTTTGCGAATATGCGGAAATTGCGCAGTCGTTTTTCACTGCCAGGGAATTTGACGCCCTTAAAGCGTGCGACGCCGCCGAACAACAGGCATTCTTTTTTTCCCTTTGGAGTAGGAAAGAGGCCTTTTTAAAGGCTGCGGGCCAAGGTTTGAGCCGTGCGCTCGCTTCGTTCGATTTGCCGCCGGTGGTTGCATTGCCTCCACTTGGCGCGCATCAAGCCGTGCATGTGCATGCTGCGCCCTTATCGAGGCCGATGTTGGTCTCCTTTACTCCGGAACCGGGAGTTGCCGGCGCCTTGGTCGCCATTAGGACACGCGCTTGAGTTTTCCTTGGTTTTTCCGTGTAACTCATGAATCTTGTTGATCTTTATCTTGATGGTCGAGCGCTTGCGGCAACCTGCCGAACAAATCGGTCAGGCTGTGCAGCCAGGCCGCGACTTCGGCGTTGATGTAGTGGCCGGCGCATCGCCACTGCCAATTGCCGGCCAAAACGCCGGGGACGTTCAGGCGGCAGTCGTTGCCAAAGCCGAGCACATCCTGCATCGGCAAAATCGCGAGGTTGGACGGCGCGGACAGGGCTAGGTGGATCAGCTCCTGATGGAAGGAGCCGGCATGGTCGTCGGGCCGGTTGACGAACCGCTTGGCCCGTTGTTTGCTTTCCCAGGCGACTTCGGGGTTGAGAAACCAGCCGACCGCGGTGTCGTTGTCGTGCGTTCCGGTGTAGACCACACTGTTTTTTTCCATGTTGTAGGGAAGATACGAGTTCCGGGGATTGCCGTCGAAGGCAAAAAGCAGGATGTTCATTCCCGGATAGCCGAGGTTGTCCCGCAGCAATGCCACATCCGGGGTGATCAGGCCGAGATCCTCGGCAATGATGGACATCCCCCCCAACCGTCGATCCATTTCCTCGAAAAATGGCTGGCCCGGTCCCGGCAACCAGCGACCGTTGATGGCGGTTTCTTCCGTTGCAGCGACCGCCCAATAGGCTGAAAATCCACGAAAATGGTCGATCCGAAGCGTGTCGGCCAGCAGGAAATTCAGCCGCAGGCGTTGTTCCCACCAATCCCAGAGTTGTGCACGGGTTTTCGTTTCGTCGGCGGCCCAGCGATAGAGGGGATTGCCCCAGCGCTGTCCGGTGGCGCTGAAGTAATCGGGCGGCACTCCGGCCACATCGGTGGGGGTGCCGCTGTCGTCGAGCTGGAAAATCCCCTGATTGGCCCAGACGTCGGAGCTGTCCAATGCCACATAGATGGGCAGGTCGCCAACGAGGCGAATGCCTTGTATCTGCGCATAATTTCGCAATTCAATCCATTGATCGAAAAAAAGATGCTGCTGGAACACCACGGCGTCGACCTGGTCCTGCAGGGCGCGTTGGGCCTGGGCTAGAGCCTCGGGCCGGCGTTGACGAATGTCTTCCGGCCATTCGTACCATGGTTTGTCGCGATAACGCTGTTTGAGGGCCACAAACAGGGCATAATCGATGCACCAGGGATGGCCGTGGATAAACTTTTGCAGCAAGTCGGCCCGGTCGGAACGGCACTGAAACCGCTGCCACGCCAGGGTCAGCAGCTTGTGTTTGTGTTGGGCGGCCCGGCCGTAGTCGACGCAGTATTCGGAAAACTCCGGCGGTTCGGTCTCGTCCGGCCGGAGCAGATCCTGGACTACCAGCAATTCTGGACTGATCAATAACGGAGAGCCGGCAAAGGCCGAAGGACTCATGTAAGGGGAATTGCCGAACAGCGGGTTGACCGGACCGATGGGCAGGATCTGCCAGCAGCTTTGTCCGCCCGCCTTGAGAAAATCGACAAATTGCAGGGCGGATGGGCCCAGATCGCCGATGCCGTGCGGGCCCGGCAGGGAGAAAATCGGCAGCAAAATTCCGCTTGACCTTTGCCGGAGAATGTTTACGAATGTTCTATTGTTCTTCATATTTTTATTTTCCGTCCGAGGAAACAAAGGGCTTGGGCGTGAGTGCCCATTCGATGAAAAGGTTCGCGTCTCTGCTTTTTTTCGCATGCGGGGTACTCTCCGGTTGCTTTTTTCTTGCAAGAGAGTATTCTATAAAATTCTTTTTGTCTTTAAAACCTTTGTGTCCACGCACAAATCGATAGGAGAAGGCGGTGCTCTCTGGTATAAAAAATGACCTTCTTGAGGCCGGAAAAGACGAAGGTTGTATTACCTTTCAACATCTCAACGAACTCCTCCCCGAACAGATAAAAGACCCTGGGGCCATCGAGGAACTTTTCGATTTTCTGGGCGAAAACAATATCGAGATTGTCACCCAGGAAGAATCGGGCAAGCGCAAGACCCTTTCCGGCGAAGAATGGACCGGGAAAAAGTGCGGCGAAGACGAAGCTGTTTCCGACAGCCTGCCTGACAGCGAAGAGCACGAATCCGAGGAAACCACCACCACCTACTTGCGGGAGATGGGGCAGTTCGACCTGCTGACCCCGGAAGAGGAAGCCAAGTATTCCAAGACGATCCGGGAGGGATTCGATGCCATCATCGATGCCATCCGCCAGGATCAATCCGGCGTGTCCGAAATCAAGATGCTAGTCGACCGCATCGACCTCTGGCAGCGCCGCGACCCGACCCTCAAGCCGAAAAAGCAGCAGCTCAATTATATGCGGCACTGCGTCAGCATTGCCAACCGGAATTATCCGGAAAGACGCGAGCTGTTCGAATTGAACACCAAAATCGAAGCCTACAACCGTTCGATCGAATTTGCCAAGGATTCGATGATCCGGGCCAACCTGCGCCTGGTGGTGTCCATTGCCAAACGCTACATGCACCAGGGCCTGACCCTGGCCGACCTGATCCAGGAAGGCAATCTCGGCTTGATGCGGGCCGTTTTTCGTTTTGACTACAAAAAAGGCAATAAATTTTCCACCTATGCCTCCTGGTGGATCCGCCAGGCCATCACCCGGGCCATCCTCGACAAGACCCGCACCATCCGGTTGCCGGTGCATTTCCTGGAGCTGCGGAGCCAGTTTTTCAAGGCCTTCTACTCGCTGCTCAAGGAACTGGGCCGCGAACCGACCCCGGTGGAAATCTCCAAGATGACCGACTTGCCCATGGACAAGATTTTGGCCATCCTGGAAGCCTCGCGCGAACCCATTTCCCTGGAAACCCCGGTCGGCGACGACGACTCGACCCTGGGCGATTTCCTTGAGAACCAGGAATCCGAGTCGCCCTACGACGCGGTGCAGAACAGGGAGCTGGCCCATCGGGTGACCGAGGTGCTGTCGACCCTGACCGACCGCGAGGAAAAGATCATCCGCCTGCGGTTCGGTATCGGCGAAAAGGCGGAATACACCCTTGAGGAAATTGGCAAACGGTTCAATGTTTCCCGCGAGCGCATCCGACAGATCGAAAAGAAGGCGCTCAACAGGCTGCGGCATTCCAGCCGCCGGGAAAAGCTCCGTTTCTTCCTCGATTAGTTTTTTTACCGGTTTTGATCAAGACAAGCCCCTTTTCAAGGGGCTTCTTTTTTTGTTTTCGAGGTTGGCACGTTATGGATGCGTATATCGAACAGGCAGGTTTGGGGAACATTCTGGAAAAAGTCAAGGGAGGGGAACGGTTGTCCCTTGCCGACGGTGCCACTCTGTACCGGCATCCCAATATCCTCGCCCTGGGCTATCTGGCCAACATCGTCCGGGAGCGAAAAAACGGCAACCAGGCCTTTTTCATCTACAATCAACACGTCAACTATTCGAACATCTGCATCAATCTGTGCAAGTTCTGCGCGTTTGGCAAGGAAAAGGGCCATGCCCTGGCCTATGAAATGACCCTGGAGGAGGTCAAGGACAAGGTCAGGCAGCGGCTCGACGAGCCGATCAGCGAGGTGCACATAGTCGGAGGTCTCCATCCCGAGCTGCCTTTTTCCTATTATATAGATATGTTGCGCGGCATCAAGGAGGTGCGGCCCGAGGTGCACATCCAGGCCTTCACCTGCGTTGAGATCCACCATCTGGCCCAGATGGCGGGCTTGTCGGTGGAACAGACCCTGCGCCAATTGATCGATGCCGGCCTCGGTTCGATGCCCGGCGGTGGGGCCGAGGTGTTCAGTCCGCGCATTCGCCAGGCGACCTGCGAGAAAAAATTGTCCGGCGAAGGCTGGATCGAGGTGGCGAAAACCGCGCATCGAGTGGGATTGAAAACCAACGCCACCATGCTCTACGGCCACATCGAAACCATCGAGGAGCGGCTTGAGCATTTCGATGCCCTGCGACGCGCCCAGGACGAGACCGACGGTTTTCTGGCCTTCATCCCCCTGGCCTTTCATCCCAAGAATACCGCCATGGCCGAGCACGCCAACACCACCGGGATCAACGACCTCAAGAATATCGCGGTCAGCCGGCTGATGCTCGACAATTTCCCCCACATCAAGGCCTACTGGGTGATGATCGGCCCCAAAATGGCCCAGGTGGCCCTGGCCTTTGGCGCCGACGACATGGACGGCACGGTCAAGGAGGAGGTGATCACGCACATGGCCGGCGCGGAAACCGAACAGGCGCTCGGCCACAAGACGTTGATCCGGTTGATCCAGGAAGCGGGCCGGCAGCCGGTGCAACGCGACACCCTCTACAATGTCCTGGCTACCTATTGAGCGGTATGTTGCAGACGACGATTGCGAAAATTGAGTCCGGCCAGCGGATCGACGGCGAGGAATTTTTGTGCCTGGCGCAACAGGCCAGCCTCCATCAACTGGGCTTCCTGGCCCATGCCGTCCGCATGCGGCTGCATCCGGAGCCGTTGGTCACCTATGTGATCGACCGCAACATCAACTATACCGATGTCTGCATGTCCGCCTGCAAGTTCTGCGCGTTTTTCAAGGCACCGGAAGAGGGGAACGGCGGGGTGCTGACCCAGGCGGAACTGGCGCAGAAAATCGCCGAAACCCAGGCCCTGGGCGGCACCCAGATTCTGCTGCAAGGCGGCCTGCATCCGGATTTGTCCCTGGAGTTTTACGAGGACATGCTCCGGTTCATGAAGGCCACCGGCATCCATATTCATGGATTCTCTCCGCCGGAAATCGTGCATTTTTCCAAGATATCCGGCTGTTCGGTGACCACGGTGATCAAGCGGCTGATGGCCGCCGGGCTCGATTCCATTCCCGGAGGCGGCGCCGAAATCCTCAGCAACCGGGTGCGGCGGGAACTGGCACCGAACAAGTGCGATGCGGATCAATGGATCGAGGTGATGGCCACTGCCCACGGTCTCGGCCTGCGCACCACGGCCACCATGATGTTCGGCCATATCGAGACCCTGGCGGAGCGGCTTGAGCATTTGCAGCGGGTGCGCGACCTCCAGGATCGGACCGGCGGTTTCACCGCCTTCATTCCCTGGTCGTTCCAACCCGACCATACCCCCTTGGCCGCCGCCCGCGCCATCGACAAGACCACGGCGATCAGCTATCTGCGGATGCTGGCCCTAAGCCGGATTTTCCTGGACAATGTCCCGAACATCCAGGCCTCCTGGGTGACCCAGGGACCGAAAATCGCCCAACTCTCGCTCTTTTTCGGCGCCAACGACTTCGGCTCCACCATGATCGAGGAAAACGTGGTGGCCGCGGCCGGAGTCCGCTTCCGGCTGTCGGAAGAGGAAATCAGGCGCTTGGTGACCGATGCCGGTTTCACCCCCAGGCAGCGGTTGATGGACTACACTCTGGTGTGATGGCCCCCGACTTGATCCGCATTCACAGCGCCGCCTGGGTCGTGCCGGTCGAAGGCGCCCCCATCGAGAACGGCGCGGTCGCCGTGAAGAACGGCATCCTGCTCGCGGTCGGTGAAACCGCGCGGCTTGGCCGGCAATATCCCGGGGCAACGGTGAGCGAGCACCGACGCATGGCCCTGACCCCGGCCTTGATCAATGCCCACATTCACCTGGAACTTTCGCATCTGGCCGCCTTGGCCGCCTCGCCCCTCGACACCACCTTCACCGGTTGGATCAACCGGCTGTTGCAGCTCCGCGACCGCCTCGGCGCAACCGGAGAGCTGGCCGAACAGGCGGCCCGTTGCGTTGCCGAAAACCAGTATCGCAGTGGTACCGGCGTGCTGGCCGATATCGGCAACACCGCCATCGGCCGCTCGCTGGCCGCCTTCTTTCCCGGCCGGTTGCTGCCCTTTGTGGAGTATCTCGGCCTGGCCGAACGCGGCCTGGCCAAAAACATGCAACGGCTTGATGGGGAAGACGATGCCACGCTCTGCTCCGGCCACGCCCCGTACTCCACCCATCCCCGCCTGCTACGCCGGCTGAAGGAGCGGGCCAGGGCGTTGGGACAGGTTTTTCCCATCCACACCGCCGAACCTGCGGCCGAAGGCGAAATGATCCGGGAGGGCAGGGGAGAGATGGTGGAATTCATTCGCCAGCGCGGTTTTTGGGACGGCTCCTTCGTCCCCCGCGGCAGTGGCGGCACGATCCACTATTTCCGCGATCTCGGCCTGCTCGACAGCCGCACCCTGTGCATTCACGCCATTCATGTGGCCGACGAGGAAGTCCGGATCATGGCCGGGGAGGGCGTCAAGGTTTGCCTTTGTCCCGGCAGCAATCAATTTCTGCGCACCGGCACGCCACCGGTGCGCACCTACCTCGATCATGGTATGTTGCCGGCTTTGGGCACCGACAGCGCGGCCAGCAATCCGCGGCTTTCCCTGTGGCGGGAAATGCGGCTGCTGGCCATGGCGCATCCCGCGGTGCAGGCGGCGGAGATCTTCCGCATGGCCACCCTCGGCGGAGCCCAGGCCCTGGGTATGGACCGCCACCTGGGGACCTTGGCTGCCGGCAAAAAGGCGGATCTGCTGGCCGTGCCGCTGCCCGAGGATGTGGAGAGCGAGGAGCAGCTCTATCGTTATTTGGTGGAAAACGGCGAACAGGCCGAGTTAGACCGGATTTTGCAGTGAGGCACGACCGATGGCACGCATAGGCATGGTGAACTATATCAATGTTGCCCCTATCTACGAGATATGGAAGGAACAAATTCTGCCCGACGACTGGCAGGTGGTCGAGGGGCAGCCGAGCCAACTGAACATTTTGCTGGCCGAGGACCGGATCGACATGGGTTTTGTCTCTTCCTACGCCTATGCCGCCCGGCCCGAGCGCTACCAGATCCTGGCCGACCTGTCGATCAGCGCCACCGGCCCGGTGGGCTCGGTTTTCCTCTTTTCCCAGGCCGAACCCGAGACTTTGGACGGCAAGCTGATCCGCCTGACCGGTCAATCCGACACCTCGGTCCGGCTGGTCAAGATCATTCTGGAGGAATTCTACCGGGTCAAGCCGCGCTACGAGATCGGCGAGGTCTGCGGCGAAGGCGTGCGGCTTGACGGTGTCAGCGCGGTGCTGGCCATCGGCGACGATGCCCTGCGGCTCCGGACCGAGGGGCCATATCCGGTGCAGCTCGACCTGGGCGAGGTGTGGCACGAGAGAACCGGCCTGCCCTTTGTGTTTTCGGTGTGCGCGGTGCGCGAGGCGTTTTTGGCCGAACAGCCGGAAAACGCCAGGGCCATCCGCAAGATGCTGGTCGAATGCCGACAGCAGGGCGCGGTGCGGATGGCCGAGATCTGCGACCGGGTCGCACGCCGCATTCCCATGGATTGCGAGACCTGTTCGGCCTATCTCATGGGCATCCAGCACGATCTTTCACCGGTGAAGTGCCAGGCCCTGGAGCGTTTCTTCCAATATCTGATCGACCGTGGCGAGGCGCCGCCCTCGGCCCTGCCCCTGAAGATATTCCAATAAACCGGTCGTGCCCCCCGGCCGGAGTATGCCAACGACGCGCGCATGAACGATATGCAATCCCCTGACGCCAAGAAGAAATTCGTTCGCGAGAAATTTTCTTCGATCAGCGGTCGGTACGATCTCCTCAATTCGCTGCTCTCCCTGCAGATCGACCGCTACTGGCGTTGGCGGACCACCCGGCTGTTGCGCGCCTTTCCCGACGGCTGGGTGCTCGATCTCTGCGCCGGCACCTTGCCGCTGGCCCTGGAGCTGACCCGTCAGGCCGAAGCCAGAAGAGTACTGGCCGTCGATTTCTGCGAGGACATGCTGCGGGCCGGGGCCGGGGCCCTTCCTGACGACAACCGCAGGGACCGGATCGTTCCGGTCTGCGGCGACGGCGAGGTCATTCCGGCGCCGTCCGGCATGTTCTGGGGCTGCACCGTTGCCTTCGGGGTCCGTAACCTGTCCCGGACCTTGCAAGGCTTGCGCGAGATGCATCGCATCCTGCGGCCTTCGGGCAAGCTGCTGATCTTGGAATTTTCCCGCCCCACCAACCCGATCGTCAAACCCATCTACACCTTCTATCTCAACCGGGTGCTGCCGGTCATCGCCGGCCTGATCTCAGGCGACAAGGAGGCGTATCAGTATCTGGCGTCCTCGATCGCCGCCTTCTACGAGCCGGAGGAACTGCTGGCCATGATGCGCGAGGCCGGTTTCGCCACGGCGACCCGGTTGCCGCTGACTTTCGGCATCGTCTCCATCTACATCGGCATCAAGGAGTGAACATGGCGGAGTGTCGACGCATTCTTCTGGGCATCACCGGCGCCACCGGCATGCTCTATATTCCGGCGCTGCTCGAGTTGCTGGCCGGTCAATCCATCGAGGTCCACGGCATCGCTTCCGAGACCGGGCGCAAGGTGCTGGCCTTTGAATTGGGCCTGGTACCGGAACAGTTGCCCCTGGTGAACAGCTGGTTTGCGCCCGAGGATTTCTTCGCGCCACCGGCTTCCGGGTCCGCCCGCTACGACGCCATGGTCGTGCTGCCGTGCAGCATGGGCAGCCTGGCCGCCATTGCCAACGGCTGTTGCGGCAATCTGATTCACCGCAGTGCCGATGTCGCCCTCAAGGAGCGGCGGCCCCTGCTGCTGGCCGTACGGGAAACGCCGCTCAACCGGACCCATCTGCGCAACATGCTGGCCGCCCACGAGGCCGGAGCGATTATCTGCCCTCCCATGCCCTCGTTTTACCATCATCCGCGCACCACCGACGACCTAGCCCGCCATTTTGCCGCCCGGCTCTGCGATGTACTGGGTATTCCGGTGGAAGATGGGCGTATCGACCGCTGGCAAGAGGGATGAGCATGTGGCACAAACTCAAAATCCTGTTGGAGATGATCAAGTTCGAACACACGGTGTTCGCCATGCCCTTTGCCCTGATGGGCGCCTTTCTCGCCGCCCGGGGACTCCCCTCGCTGCGGGTGTTTTTTTGGGTGATCCTGGCCATGGTCGGTGCCCGTACCTGCGCCATGGGGTTCAACCGAATCGTCGACCGCCGCTTTGACGCCGCCAATCCCCGTACCGCCAGCCGCGCCCTGCCTGCCGGCCAGGTGAGCCTGCTCGAATCCTGGGCCATGGTGATCGCGGCGGGTTTATTGTTTTTTTTCGCCTGTTTCATGCTCAATCCATTGACCCTGCAACTGGCGCCGCTGGCCTTGGGCCTGACGCTTTTCTACTCGCTCACCAAACGGTTCACCTGGCTGTGCCATGTGGTGCTCGGACTGGCGCTGGCCTTCTCTCCGTTGGGCGGCTGGGTGGCGGTATCCGCCAGTTTCCAGGGATATCCGTGGGTGCTGTCACTGGGCGTGCTGTTTTGGGTGGCCGGATTCGACTGCGTCTACGCCTGCCTGGACGCCGATTTCGACCGCGAGGCCGGCCTGTTTTCCATGCCCTCGATCTTCGGGCGCCAAAACGGTTTCCGGATCGCCGTGGCCTTTCATGTCCTGGCCTTTCTCCTGTTCATCCTGACCGGGTTGCAGACCGGGCTCAACTACTGGTATTACGGCGGCATCGCGGTCACGGGCGGGGCGCTGTTCTACCAGCATCTCATCGTCACGCCCAAGGATCTCTCCCGGATCAAGCAATCGTTTTTTTCCATGAACGGCTTGATCTCGCTGACCCTGTTCGTAACCACCTGCATTGCCTTGGCAACCGGTGCCTGACATGCCCTTGGCCATTATCGTTTGTCTGTTGACCATCCTGCTGAGCGGTCCGGTTGCCGCGGCAAAAGCCGAGGCCATCGAAACTCGGCCTTCCCAGCTCGATCCGGAGGTGCTTGCCGTTGTCTTTTCCGGGGGCGAGATCATGCACTATGCGGTCAGCTGGAGCGGCGGTCTCAAGATCGGCGATATCTACATGGATATCCACAAGCAACAGGGCAGGGAAGACGCCTATGCCATCTCGGCAAAGGTCAAGGATTACGGTCCGTTGGAGGTTTTTTATCCGGTGGATGACCGGTTCGTCTGTTTCGTCAGCGGCCCGATGAAGCTGCCGTACCGCTACGAGGTCGAGCAAAAGGAGGGATTCGGCAAGAAAATCACCCGGCTGACCCGCTACGACCAGGATAAGCGAATGGTGTGGTACCGGAAAAACAAGGAAGAGGAGCAGCAATTCGAGCTCACCGGTTCGGTCTACAACGAATTCGCCTCGTTCATCATCACCAGGGCCCTGGTGCTCCGCGAGGGTGAACCCATCGTGGTTCCGACCTTTGCCGATCGAAAGCGGCATGAGGTGCAGGTGTCGCTCGTCAACCGGGAAGAGCGGGAAACCATGTTCGGCAAAAGGCCGACCTTGGTGGTCCAGCCCAAGATGGAGTTCAAGGGGCTGTACGAGAAAAGCGGCAACACCACCCTCTGGCTCACCGACGACCGCTGCCGGGTACCGGTGGAGATCCATTCCAGGATCGTGATCGGTTCGTTGGTGGCGGAACTGGTCGACTACTCCAATCCCGCCTGTCCCGAGTTGACCAAGGCGAAGAACCGTTGACAGTGAGGCGCCGGACGGGCAGACAACCTGTCAGCCGAGTTTGACCGCGATTTTTCGGGGTTGCGCCGGCACCGCCTTGGGCAGGCGCACGGTGAGCACGCCGTCGACCAGGGAGGCGGCGATTTTCTCCTGGTCGATGCTCTCGGCCACGGTGAACCGCCGGAGATAATGGCCGATTTCGTACTCCTCGAGGATAAGCCGGCCAGGTTGCGCCTGGGGCGCCCGATGGCCCTGGATGGTAAGGATGTTGTCTTCCAGGGCCAGGTCGACACCCTCCACCGTTACCCCCGGCATGTCGGCAATCACCGTCACCTCGCGATCGGTTTCGTAGATGTCGACATGGGGGGCGAAATAGGTTTCGTTTTTGGTGTTTTCGCCGCCGTGCCGTGCCGCTTTCTTTTCCTGGACCTTCAATTCCTGTTCGCTCATGGCATCCTCCTCCTATTCGGCGGTAATTTGGATCTGGCGCGGGGTGACGGCGGAAGCCTTCATCAGGGTGATGGTGAGAATGCCGTCGACCAGTCGGGCGCCAACCTGTTCCGCATCCACCTTGGTCGGAAGGGCGATGGCCCGGCTGAAACCGCCGGATTCGATTTCGCGGCGATGATAGGAAATCCCGGCCTCGTTTTGCCGCCGCTCGCGCTTGCCCTGAAGGGTGAGGGTGTCCCCCTCGATGGACAGATCGAGATCCGACGCCTTGACGCCGGGCAACTCGGCGGTGACCACCAGCCGGTCGGCTTCTTCGTAAATATTGAGCGCCGGATAGACATTGGCCCGGCCCTGGCCCTTGCTCTTTTCGGCGTACGACCGGGACAGTTCGTCGAGTCCCTGGCGGATGCGCTCGAATTCGGCCCACGGGTTGCGGAATGTCGGCCGGTCTATGAAACGGACATACGGCATGGCTGCACCTCCTGGTTGGGGTTGGGGTTGGCGCGGTGTAGGAAAATTGTAAGGTGCCGGCACGACTTGTCAAGGATGCCGACACGATCAAAAGACGGTTGCATTTTGTGCCGGCAATGACCACAGTGGGCGGCAGCAATCGTCATGTTTTCTAATCAAGAAGGAAAGGAGTGAAACAATGAGCAAGGCTGTGCTGGCCACCGATTGTCCGGATCTGCACCTGCTGCACCGGGGCAAGGTGCGCGACATGTACGAGATTTCCGGCCATCCCGACAAACTGCTGATGGTGGCCACCGACCGGATTTCCGCCTACGATGTGGTCATGGCCGATCCCATCCCCGGCAAGGGCAGGATGCTGACCGAAATTTCCCTGTTTTGGTTCAAGCTGTTGGCCGACATCGTGCCCAACCACCTGATCAGTGCCGAGGTCGACCAATTCCCCGCGATCTGCCATCAGTACCGCGATCAGTTGGAGGGCCGCTCCATGTTGGTCAAGCGGACCAAGGTGGTGCCGATCGAATGCATTGTCCGGGGGTATCTGAGCGGTTCGTTCTGGAGCGCCTACAAGAAAAACACGACCGTGTGCGGCTTTACTCTGCCTGCGGGGATGCGCGAGTCGGACCGGTTTCCCCAACCGTTGTTCACCCCCTCCACCAAGGCCGAGCAGGGCCTGCACGATGAGAATATTTCTCTTGAACGCATGCGGGAGGCGGTCGGAGCGGAGCTAACGGAGAAGATGGCTGCCGTCAGTCTGCAGCTCTACCAGCGTGCCGCCGATTATGCCCGTACCAAGGGCATCATTATCGCGGACACCAAATTCGAGATGGGCCTGGACGGCGACACCCTGACTCTGGTCGATGAGGTCCTCACCCCGGATTCCTCGCGTTTCTGGCCTTTGGATCGATATCAACCCGGCCAGGGCCAGCCGAGTTTCGACAAACAGTTTCTGCGCGACTATCTTTCAAGCCTCACCTGGAACAAGCAACCGCCGCCGCCGCCGGTACCGGCGGACATTCTGGACAAAACCCGCAGTCGCTATCAGGAAGCCCAGGAACGGCTGACCCGCTGATTCCTTTTCGGTTCCGTCCGGCGCAAACCTATCGGTTTACCCGCCCTGTTCCGACCCGTCTTCCGGAGCGGAACAGGGCCGTGCCTCCACCCGCAGTTCGACCCCGAGGCAGACGACCCGGTCTCCGGGATAGAGCTTGCGCCGCTTCCTTGCTTCCACCTCCCCATTGACCGACGCCAGGCCTTGGCTGACCAAATAGCGGGCCTCGCCGCCACTGGCCGCCAGATTCTCCCGTTTGAGCAGCTTGTCCAATTCGATATAGTCGGTATTGATGATCGCCGGTTTCATGGCTTCATGGGAATGGAGGTTGGGCACTGCTCCAGTGTCGCAGGCGTGTTTGGTTTCCTGAGGAATATCGGCAGATTGCTCACAGGGCCCGAAGAAATTCAGGCCGCAGCGACAGGTTGCCGACCAAGGCCTGGTCGATCAGGTCAAGGGTTGCCGCCTTTTCTTCCGGTAATTTGGCCCGAATCGGAAGATAATTGGAGGCATGGTTGGCGTGGAACAGGCCGTTGCGCAGATTGGTGGCGGCGATCATGGCGCGCAACTCGCCGAGAATGGCCAGGGGACCGGGGACGACGAAATCACCGGCCAGGACATCGGCGTGCAGCTTGGTCTGGGGTTCGATCATCAGGCTGAGCGCCCCCACATACTCCGGGTCGATGGCACTCAGTACTCGACCGGTTTCCTCGGCATGCACCGAGGAGCGGTCCGGACCGGCGATGCCGAGCAGCACGGTCACGGACAACATGATGCCGGCGGCCTTGGCCTTGCTCGCCATGGCGACCATGTCCGCAGCGGTCGCCCCTTTATTGATGGCAGCCAAGGTGCGGTCGTCGCCGCTTTCCAGTCCCATGTAGGCGATCTTCAGGCCAAGGTGCCGCAATTCTTCCAATTCCTCGACGGTTTTCGCTTTGAGGCTCTTGCAGTTGGCGTAAATGCCGACCCGGTCGATATGGGGCAGTTGTTCGCGAATCCGGGCAAGAATGGCCCGTAATGTGTTCTGCGGCAGAATCAGGGCATCGCCATCGCAAAGAAACAGTCTCCGGGCATGGGGGAAATGGCGGGCGGCATAGTCGATGTCGGCATAAACAATCTCGTCGGGAGTAAGGGAAAACCGCTGCCCCTTATACATGCCGCAAAAGGTGCACTTGTTGTGCGAGCAACCGGTGGTGACCTGCAGCAGTATGCTGTTGGCCTCGCTGGGCGGCCGATAGACCGTTCCTTGATAATGCATGGAATTTTCTACGTATTAAAGTGTTAGCCGATTGATGGCAGTCGCTCGACCAGGGCGGCCATGTTGTTCCGGACCGTCTGATATTGTTCCCGGCTGAGTCCGGCGCCCATCCCCACGGTTTCCGCCATGGCAGCGGTGAGGAAATCGCCCGGTGCGTGCGCATCGGCATTGATGGCCAAGGGCGCGTTGGTCAGGGCTGCCATCCGGGCCACATGGCCGTTGGTCAGGCTGTGCCCCTTGCGGCCGGACAATTCCAGCAGGATATTGTTTTTTGCCGCCAGCTTCGCTTCCGCTTCGGTGATGAAACCGGGGTGCGCCAGAACGTCGACGCCCGCTTCCAAGGCGGCCCGATTGGTTCCCGGGGCAACCGGTTCCACCGGAGTTTCGCCGTGCACCACCACCAGCTGGGCACCCAAGGCCCGCGATTCCTGGGTCAAGGGGCCGATCAGGGCAGGTGGCACATGGGTTAATTCGACCCCGACAATCAATCGAGTGGTGGTATGGGGGTTCAAATCCCTGGCCGCTTTAAGCAGCGCCGGGATCAGGAAGTGAATATTGGAGGAATCGGCGTGGTCGGTAATGGCTATGGCTGTATATCCGAGCACTTCGACCCGGCGAACATGCTCAGCCGGCACCAAGGCGCCATCGCTGAAAAAAGTATGAGTATGCAGATCTATCATGTTGTTCTGGTGCCTTGCGTCAAATTGTTAACGTCAGTTCTCGAGCACACCCTTCAAGGAATGCTTGCCGGCGTGCTGGATGTGTACCGTGGCAAGATCGCCGGGAAGCAGGCAAGTTGCTCCGTCTGCACAGTGAACCATGTGGTTGCCCGCAGTACGGCCCTTGAGGCCGGCCTCGTTCACCCCTTCGATCATCACTTCAACTTTTTTCCCTATATACTCTCGATTTCGCTCTAAGGATATCGCATCCTGCCGCTCCTGAAACATCGCGAGCCGCGCGCTTTTCACCTCTTCGGGAATCTTGTCGTCAAATTCGACGGAGCGGGTGTGGGGGCGGTCGGAATATTTGAAGGAAAAGGAGCCGTGAAACCGTACATGGTTGAGCAGATCCATGGTCGCCTGGAAATCATTGTCGGTTTCGCCGGGAAAACCGACAATGATATCGGTCGCGAGGGCAATGTCGGGCCGGTAGCGCCTGAGCAACTCCACTTTTTCCAGATAGGTTTCCACCGTGTATTTTCGGTTCATCCGCCGCAGCACCGCATTGGAACCCGATTGGACCGGCAAATGAAAATGGGGGCAGAGATTGTCGATCTCGGCAAAACAACGCATGAGTTCTTCGGTAAGATCCTTGGGATGAGAAGTGGTGAAGCGTAATCGCTGCACCCCTTTGATCGCAGCCACTTCCCGCAGCAATCGGGGAAAGTTGACCGGCTGTTCGGCAACCTGGTTGGCAGCGCCATAAGAATTGACATTTTGCCCCAACAGGGTGATTTCCCGCACCCCTTGCGAAACCAGGATTTCCACCTCTTCCAGAATATCGGCCATTGGTCGGCTGATTTCCCGCCCCCTGGTGCCCGGAACCACGCAATAGCTGCAGAAGTTGTCGCAACCCTGCATGATGGTGACAAATCGTTTGAAACCATACGCGGCCGAAGAAGGGGAGGGGAATGCGCTGTTCAGGAGTTTCTGAAAGGGGGGGATGGTAAAGGAGGCCTCCATGTTGGTGGCGATTTCCTTGCTGGTCACGCCCTGGCTCAGGCGGTCCAGCAGTTCCGGCAGCCGGTAGATCTGCTGGGTGCCCACGATCAGATCGACATGGGGCATTCGCTCGCGAATCTGTTCGCCCTCCTGTTGGGCCACGCAGCCGGTCACACCGAGGAGCAGCTTTGGATTTTTTTGCTTTTCCGGCCGCAAAGAGCCGAGCAGGGAGAAGACCTTCTGTTCCGCCTTCTCCCTGATACTGCAGGTATTGATCAAGATAAGGTCCGCACCTTCGGGTTCGGCGATGGCGACATACCCTTCCTGGGCAAGCAGCTGTTCGATGATTTCCGAGTCCCGCTCGTTCATCTGGCAGCCAAAGGTCTTGATGTACAAATTCTTACTCATAAAACCAAGGTCCGATCATTACTGGATTGAGAAGAAAATAGACTCAACTGTTCAGCCAATTCTTCAAGAAGCCGCATGGTGGCCGCCATATTGCAGTCAAGCGTCTGGATGCGCACCAGGCCTCTTTCGACCGCAAGGGTGGAGAGAATGGCCAGCCCATCGTATCCCTCAAGGATAAAGCGGAGCCAGCTGATTTTTTCAGGTCGGATCAAGAGAAACCATTCGACGACCACAGGCATGGCAACGACGGGATTGCGGGACAACATTAAACACTAAGAGACGCGTCGACATCCTGGGCAACGATGTCTTTGTAGCGCTCAAGAACCGGCTTAACCTGTTCCCGAAGAAATTCCGTGGTCTGCACGGCGGCGCGGCCGGTAAACTGCTGATAATCGCCGATCAGGCTCTCCAGTTCCACCCGATCAAAGGGGATGCGGCTATCCCTGGCCAGCAATTCAAGCAGATTGTTCGATTCGCCGTTATTCTTGACGGCAAAGCCGGATGCAACCGAATGCTCACGTATTACCTCGTGCATTTCCTGTCGGCTTTTACCGCGCTCGACACAGGCCATCAGGATTTTTTCCGTGGCCATGAAAGGCAGCTCTTCGCGCAAATGTTTTTCTATTTGTTTTGGATAGACAACCATATTGCTGGTGATATTGATGTACAACTTCAAAATAGCGTCGGTCAACAGGAAGGCCTGGGCCATATCCATCCGTCGAATGGCCGAGTCGTCCAACGTGCGCTCAAACCATTGATTTGCTGCGGTTGCTGCAAAATTGATCGGCAGTCCCATCAGTTTTCGAGCAAGACCGGTCATCCGTTCGGCCCGCATCGGATTGCGCTTGTACGCCATGGCGGAACTGCCGACCTGCTTGCTCTCAAAAGGCTCTTCCTGCACCTTGAGGTTGGAAAGCAGTCGTAGATCAACCGCGAATTTGTGGGCAGAAGCGCCGATACCGGCCAGGGTTTCCGCGGTTTTCATGTCGAGCTTACGGGGATAGGTTTGACCGGTGACCGGAAAGGCATCGCCAAAACCGATTTTGCGGGAAACCAACCGGTCGAGTTCGCGAACTTTCTCGTGATCACCATTGAACAGTTCGATAAAGGTGGCCTGGGTTCCGACCGTTCCCTTGGCCCCCCGGGCCTTAATCTGGCGCTCCAGGTGTTCGATGTAATCAAGATCCATCAATAAATCTTGAAGATACAGCGTATTCCTCTTGCCTACGGTCGTCGGTTGCGCCGGCTGATAATGGGTGTAGCCCAATGTGGCAATGTCCTTGTTGTTCTCGCAAAAGTTCGCAAGATTGGCGATCACTTTAAGCAAGCCCCCCTTGATCAGCCGTAAGGCCCGTTTCTGGATAAGCAGGTCGGTGTTGCAGACCACAAACTGCGATGTTGCGCCAAGATGGATGATCGGCTCGGCCAGGGGGCACTGTTGGCCGTAAGCAAAGACATGGGCCATGACATCGTGGCGGATTTCACGTTCTTTGGCAGCTGCCACTTCATAATCAATATTGTCAATATGAGCCTTGAGCTCGGCGACCATCTCGGCGGTTACCGCAGTCAACCCTAGTTCGTGCTGAGCTTCGGCCAGGGCCACCCAGCATTTGCGCCAATGGGTGAATTTGTATTTTTCGGAAAACAATTCTTGCATCGCACGGCTGGTGTAACGAGAAACCAAGGGTTCTTGATAGATGTCACGATTCATAAAAGCTCGCCTTGTTGAACATTAAAAATAAAAGGCAATACACATGGTTAAAAAACGCATTCAATGCATTGTCTAAAACACAACGCGTCATGGCTCAAGATTCAACCACAAAAGCGCAAGTCATCAAACTTATTAAACTACACCACCTGAGCAGCAAGGCCAAGTTTTATGTCCGTAGCATCTGCGCCGAGCTAAAAGAGGGGCCATAGCTCATAAACATGGCCAAGTTTCACAAAACAAAAAAATGCATCTGCATCTACGACGCGGGGAAGGGGAGATGCTCGAAGTTAAAGTTGTCATTCAAACAAATTCAAACTCATCCACACGCCGTCGGCAATCAAACGTGAGGAAGCTAACCGATGCGGCTTCTCAAAAAATATATGGCGCAGGTTTGCTTGAAGAGTTGAGCAGAAAAACAGAAACGGTGTGACTGCATTCACGCCCAGGCCGCAGCAAATTGATCAAGGCAAGGTGTCCAAAATCGGGCGCTTGATTTGTATGGTTTGGGAGCGGGTTGCGGCATCGTTCTTCATTGAAAATCTATCAGTATCGGCTTGTTGAAAATAAAATACAAACGAATAAACAAGGTGTTGCTATAAAAACCATAACTGCTAATTCAAAGCACAGGGATTGGCATCACAAAACAAGGTTTCTCACCGCAATATTTAATGTCGCATAATATATATTATGTTAAATTTTGTTTATATGATTATATCAGGGCGATACAAGCATAATGGCCTGGAGTTGGTTTCGTTCCACCCCTCTGAACCACGAACGTTTCAACCGGCACAGCACATCGGTCGGCTTGGTCGTGTCGAGGTGAGGTTGCCCCAGATGAAAACCAATGCCCGGGAAAATCCTCCCCTGCCCTTGAAGATGAAACATCAGGTGTCCGTTCTTTTTTTTAGGAGCAATCAGCCGCTGTTCCGGCAGCAGGAAAATGGGCTCGGGATTGCCCTCGCCAAACGGTTGCAGCCGTTGTACGGCTTGCATCAGGCGGTCGGTCAATAGCGAGGCATCGGCCAAGCAATAATCGATCCAAATCTGATTCATCGTTTGCAATCCGCATTCCAACGAGCTGACATATTGATTAAAATTGGCCGTAAATCCTTCTAAGTTCTCCTGCTTGAGGGTCAAGCCGACCGCCATGGCATGACCGCCGAATTGCTCGATCCAGTGGTCGCAACGAGTCAGTATCTGAAAAAGATTGATCCCCTTAACAGAGCGTCCGGATCCCCTGATGATTCCCTCTACCCCATTCTTGCATTCATCGGCAAAGACAAGTACCGGCCGCCGGTGCCTGTCTACCAACCTCGAGGCCAAAATACCCAGGACCCCGGCATGGCATTGCGGCTGGTAAACGACCAGTCCGTTCTTACCAGCCCCCACCTGTTCGGCGCATGCCGCCTCGGCCAATGACAATTCATCGATTTCAAGTTGTTTTCGAGTACTGTTCATTTGTTCCAAGACGCTGGCTGCAGACTGGCCGCTTTCCATGTCGTTGGCCAGCAAAAGTGCCAAACCTGTTTCCGGTTGCCCCAGTCGGCCGGAGGCATTGATTCTGGGCGCTAATTTGTATGCAATATCTTCCGCGAGAATGTCGCGCTTTCCCAGCCCGGCATGCGAATAGAGAGAAAGAAGCCCTGGACGGCTGGTTGCGGTCAACACTTCAAGCCCTGCACGAACCAAAATACGATTCACACCGGTCAACGGCACCACATCGGCAACCGTACCCAGCGCCACCAGATCGAGGTACTGCTTCAGGTTGATACGGAGCCCCATCGCTTTACGGAGAGCCATGAGCAGATAAAATGCCACGCCCACCCCGGATAGCGTTGGGTAAGAAAAATTGCATCCCGGTTGCTTGGGATCAAGAATCGCGTCGGCCTCTGGCAGCACACCTCTGGGCTCGTGATGATCGGTAATGACGACCCGAAGTCCCCTTTGCCGGGCATATGCAACTTCCGCCACGGCCGAAATGCCGCAGTCGACCGAAATCAGTACCCCACCCTGCCCCGGCCCCTGCGCTATCAACTGATCGATCGAGTCAATGGAGAGGCCATAGTTTTCCTGCAGGCGGTTGGGAATGTAGGCATAGGTTTGCCGTCCCAGTTCCCGAAAAAAAGAAACCAACAGCGCCGTGGCACTGATCCCGTCGACATCGTAATCGCCATGGATGAAAATCGGTTGGCCGGTGTCGCAGGCCGCGTGAACGCAAGCCACGGCCTCGCGCATCCCTTTCATGGATTCCGGAGACGGCAGCATGCTTAGTTGAGGGCACAGGAACTCTTCTGCCTTCTCTAATGTATCGATATTACGTGAAAAAAGAATTTCGCCCACCTGGGGTGCAAGACCGAATGCCTTGGCAATCGCGGCACCGAACGCCCTTTCCCGCTCGTTGCCGCTACAGGCTACCGTATAATTTGGGTTGGCAAGTATCATCCGGCTTTTCCGTCAGGAATTGAGAAAGCGGTTGACAGCCGCGAGCACCATATCGGGCTGTTCAACCTGATGCCAGGCAACCTGTTGCTGGTTCCTGAACCAGGTCAATTGGCGCTTGGCATAGCGACGGGTGTCGCGGATCAGGGTGGAAAGAGCGGTTTGGTGGTCGCAATCGCCGGCAAGATAGGCCAGCATGTGTCTGTAGCCGATCGATTGCATCGAGGGGAGGTCGGCTTTGTATCCCCGGGCCAGCAGCCCTTCAACTTCTTGGGCAAATTCGTCTCCCATCATGGCGATTGACCGTTGTTGAATGCGATCGTAAAGTACTTCGTGTTCGCAACTCAGCCCGACCAAGAGCAACCGGGCAAACGGCGATTTGGTCTGGTTTTGGTGTTGGCGGCGGAGGTGTTGCGACCAGGGGATGTTGGTGGCATGGAAAATTTCAAGTCCCCGCAACAAACGTTGGGTATCGTTGCAATGGATTCGTTCACCGCTTTCCCGGTCCACGGTCAAGAGTTCCCGGTGCAATGCCGCCCTCCCCTCCTGCTCCAGGCGTTGGCGCAGGTTGGCACGAATATGATCCGGAACTTTAATTATGTCGAACATGCCATTGATTAACGACGAAAGATATAACCCGGTTCCGCCGGTGAACAGTGGGATGCGGCCACGGTGGTGGATGCTGGCGATGGCTGCCAGGGCATCTTGGACAAATCTGGCCGCATCGTACTGCTCGTCCGGATTGACGATGTCGATCAGGTGATGCGCAACCAGCCGCTGTTCCTCCTGGCTGGCCTTGGCGGTACCGATATCCATGTAACGATACACCTGCATCGAATCCATGGAGATGATCTCGCAGCGAAATCGGGTTGCAATTCGGAGCGATAAGGCGGTCTTGCCGATGGCGGTGGGACCGACCAGGGCCAGGATCGGCGCGGCAATGGCGGGCACGGTGGCAATCATTCGAAACTGATCAGGGGTAAGAGGCGCTGCAGCGTGGCGGGCCCAATGCCCGGGACGGCCAGCAGATCCTCGGCGCAGTGCAACCGTCCTTTTTTCCGGCGTTCGGCCAACAGCAGCGTGGCGCGATGGGGCCCGATACCGGGCAGCATCATGAGATCTTCAAGCCGGCATTGGTTGATCGGCAAAGGGCAACGAAAAAACAGGGCAAGCCTAGGAGGCAATGGACACCATGTATTCAAATCGGAAAAACAGTTCGATGCCCCGGACTGTTGAAAAGATAGGCGAGATATTGCTCCCTCTTCGCCATTCACTTGCGGTGAGCGGCACGCGTCGGAAGGAGTGTTGACCACCTGCCATTGTTCGGTGTGGGCCAGGCGTTCCACGGCATAAACCGGCACATGCGGCTGAGGCTGATGGTGCAGAAGCGGCAGCCCGAGGATGCCGCAGGCCAAAAGAAAAAGGACAAGCACTTGCTTGTCCTTGCTGCTTGCCTTGTCCATCGCCGGACGCTCAGCATCGATGCTTTTCATCCTTCATCAGCTTGTAGTTGATGCTGTCCACCAAAGCCTGCCAGCTTGCCTCGATGATATTGACCGACACGCCGACCGTCCCCCAGCTCTCCTCCATGTCCTTGCTCTCCACCAGGACCCGAACCTTGGCACCGGTGCCGTGCTCGCCGGTCAAGACCCGAACCTTGTAGTCCGTGAGGTCCATCTCCTCAAGATTTGGATAAAATCTGATCAGAGCCTTGCGCAGGGCCCGATCCAGGGCATTCACCGGCCCTTCGCCCATGGAGGCGGTGTGCACTTCACTGTCATTGACATAGAGCCGGATGGTGGCCTCGGTGATCGGCTGCTTGGCCTTGTCGTGGTTATGGTGCAGCACTCGAAAGGCTTCGAGCTGGAAAAATTCCCGCTGCAGTCCCATGGCCCGGCGCATCAAAAGTTCAAAGCTGGCTTCGGCGGCCTCGTATTGATAGCCTTGGTTTTCCAGATTTTTCAGCTCGTTGACAATGGCTGCCATCGCCGGGTCGTCCTGGTCGATGTTCAATCCGTATTTTTGCGCCTTCATCAGGACATTGGCCTTGCCCGACTGATCGGAGATGAGTACCCGGCGCGCGTTGCCGACCTTTTCCGGGGCAATGTGCTCATAGGTCATGGGATTGCGCTGCACGGCACTGACGTGGATGCCGCCTTTGTGGGCAAAGGCCGATTCGCCCACATACGGCTGATAGCGGTTGTGCGGCAGGTTGGCCAGTTCGTTGACCGTGCGGGCCGTGGTGTACAGCTGGTCGATCCGCTTGCCCACCTTGCATTCCAGTCCCATTTTGAATACCAGGGCCGGGATGATCGAGGTCAGGTTGGCATTGCCGCAGCGTTCGCCGAATCCATTGACCGTGCCCTGAACATGGGTGGCCCCGGTGTGAACGCACATCAAGGCATTGGCCACTCCGGTTTCGGAATCGTTATGGGCGTGAATGCCGATGCGGACCTGGCTGCCCTGTTCGGTACGATACTGCATCACCCTTTGCACGATTTCCGGAATCTCGTGCGGCAGAGTGCCGCCGTTGGTGTCGCAAAGCACGATGGTTTCGGCGCCGCCGGCAATCGCCTTGCCCAGGGTGGCCAGGCAATATTCCCGGTTGTTTTTAAACCCGTCGAAGAAGTGCTCGGCATCGTAGATCAGGTGTTGGACGCGGGGCCGCAGGTAAGCAAGCGAATCCTCGATAAGTTGCAAGTTATCTTCAAGTTCGATCCGTAACGCATCGATAACGTGAATATCCCAGCTCTTGCCAAAAATGGTGACAGCCGGGGTCCGGGCCGCGAGCAAGGCCTGGAGATTGGCATCGTCTTCCGGTTTCTTGTGGAAATGGCGGGTCGAACCAAAGGCGGCCAGTTTCGCCTGCTTGAGTTCCACGCCCTGCATCCGCTTGAAGAAATCGACGGCCAGGGGATTGGAACCGGGCCAGCCGCCTTCGATGAAATCAATGCCAATCCGGTCGAGTTGCCGGCAGACCTTGATTTTATCGTCGACCGAGAGATTGAAATTCTCGGCCTGGGTTCCATCCCGCAGGGTGGTATCGTACAGTTCGATGACTCTGGCCATGGTGTTCCGGTGTTATTCGGCCTCTTCAGCCGGCAGATTGTCTTTATCCAGGGCGAAGGCGTCGTGCAGGGCCCGAACCGCCAATTCGGTGTATTTCTCGGCAATGATGCAGGAGACCTTGATCTCCGAGGTCGACACCATCATCATGTTAACCCCTTCCTTGGCCAGAATCTGGAACATGGTCGAGGCGATCCCCGGATGATTGCGCATGCCGACGCCGACAATCGATACCTTGGCGATGCTTTCGTCACCGCTGACGGCCTGGGCGCCGATGTCGGCCGCCACCTTTTTCAACAGTTCCATGGCCCGGTCGTAGTCG
This sequence comes from Desulfobulbus sp., assembly GCF_031547805.1. Classification (GTDB taxonomy): domain Bacteria; phylum Desulfobacterota; class Desulfobulbia; order Desulfobulbales; family Desulfobulbaceae; genus Desulfobulbus. The sequence continues at coordinate 17,519 of NZ_JAVBRQ010000004.1, read as the reverse complement.
CGCCGCAGGACAGTGAAGGTCATGTCAGTCAGGCGGCCGTCGGTGGTGTTTTGGATGATCATGTCCACCAGGATACCGGCATCGGAAATGGGCAAAAAGACTTTCGCCGCGATTCCAGGCTGATCGGGAACCTGCTTAATGGTGATTCGAGCCTCGTTCTTGCTATAGGTAATGCCGGAAACCAGCATGGATTCCATGATCTTGTCCTCCTCGACAACCCAGGTGCCAATATTTTCTGAAAAAGTGGAACGGACGTGCACCGGCACGGAAAACCGTTTCGCCAGTCCAACCGACCGGATATCCAGGACCTTGGCCCCCAAACTGGCCAGTTCCAGCATTTCGTCGTAGCTGATATAATCGATTTTTCGAGCTTGAGGGCAGACGTTGGGATCCGTGGTGTACACGCCCTCGACATCGGTGAAAATTTCGCAGGCATCGGCGCGCATCGCCGCTGCCAGGGCCACAGCCGTGGTATCCGAGCCGCCACGGCCCAGGGTGGTGATATCGCCTGAATCGGTCACGCCCTGAAAACCGGCGATAACCACTATCTTTCCCCGGTCGAGGTGTTTATTGATCAGGTCGGGATCGACCGAATGAATCCGGGCCTTGGTGTGCATGTTGTCGGTGCGAATGGCAACCTGGTCGCCCAAAAGGGAGACGGCGTCGGCCCCCATTTCCTTGATCGCCATGGCAAACAGCGCCACCGTCACCTGTTCGCCGGTGGCCAGCAGCATGTCCATCTCCCGTTGGTCGGGAATATGCTGCATGGCCAGGGCCAGGCCGGTCAGCCGGTCGGTCTCGCCGGACATGGCCGACAGCACCACCACCATGCGGTTGCCTTGGCGATGGTTTTTCAGCACCCGTTGCGCCACCGCCTTGATTTTATCCGTGGAGCCCACCGAGGTCCCACCAAACTTTTGAACGATCAATGCCATGATTGTGTCCGCACAAAAAAGGGATAAGATACTGGAAACATGAAGGGAACAGTCGCCCGCCCGCCTAAGGCGCGGGCGGGTGCGTCACAGCGCCATCAAAAAAAGGAAAGAAGAATCTAAGACGTATTTTTAAATTTGCAACATCTATCCATTTTCAGTACATACGGTGGCAATTTTCCCGTTTCCGTGCTCAACCGTTACCATGTCCGCATCCGATCTGCATATCGTTCTGGTGGAACCTGAAATACCGCCTAACACCGGTTCCATTGCCCGCTTGTGCGGCGCCACCGACACCGTCCTCGACCTGGTGCATCCTTTGGGGTTTTCTGTCGACAACAAGCATCTCAAACGGGCCGGGCTCGATTACTGGCCCCATGTCCGGATCAACAATTGGAATAGTTTCGATGCGTTTCTGCAGGATCAGGACGAACGGCATCTGTATTTTCTCACCACCAAAACCAGCCGATCCTATACCCAAGTCCGGTTCAAACCCGGCGATAAACTGATCTTCGGCAAGGAGACAAAAGGCTTGCCGGAAGATATTCTGGCACTGTATAGTGACCGCTGTTTGACAATCCCCATGAGCAATCCCCATATCCGCAGCCTCAATCTCGCGATGGCCGCGGGTATCGTTCTTTATGAAGCCCTGCGGCAGATCCGCCGATAATTGTATTTTCAATCACCCCTTCTGTTCCAAGGAGAAGAACACCAATGCCCGAACGAATTTTCAATTTCAGCCCCGGTCCCGCCACCCTGCCCCCTGCCGTGCTTCAGGAAGCGGCGGCCGATATCGTCAACTTCAAGAATTCCGGCATCGGCTTGATCGAACTCAGCCATCGTTCCAAGCCCTTCATGGCCGTGGCCGAGGAAACCGAGGCCCTGATCCGGGAATTGATGGGCATTCCGAACAATTACAAGGTGCTCTTTCTCCAGGGCGGCGCTTCGAGCCAATTCTTCATGGTGCCCATGAATCTCTTGGGCAGCAGCCAGAAAGCCACCTATCTCAATACCGGCGTGTGGGCGAAAAAGGCGATCAAGGAGGCCAAGCTGTTCGGCCAGGTGGAAGTCGCCTATTCCAGCGAGGAGATCACCTACAAACGCGTGCCGCGCGACGACGAATACACGGTTTCGGCCGACAGTCAATACCTGTATTTTGTCACCAACAACACCATTTACGGTACTCAGTTCCCCACCATGCCGGCCAGGGACACCATGCTGATTGCCGACATGTCCTCGGATATTTTGTCTCGGCCGGTGGATGTCTCCAAATTCGGGTTGATCTTCGCGGGCGCCCAGAAAAACATGGGTCCGGCCGGGGTGACCGTGGTGATCATCCGCGACGATCTGCTCGACCGGGTCGGCGACAAGGTGCCAACCATGCTCAAATATAAAACCCATGCGGACAAGGACTCCATGTTCAACACTCCGCCCTGCTTCTCCCTCTACTGTGTCGGCCTGGTCATGCGCTGGCTCAAGCAGATGGGAGGCGCCGCGGCCATCGAGAAGATCAACCGAGAAAAGGCGGCGTTGCTGTACGAGGCGATCGACAGCCTCGAGCTGTACCGGGGCCACGCGGAAAAGGAATCCCGCTCCCTGATGAATGTCACCTTCAACCTGCCCACGCCGGAACTGGAGGCGCAATTCATCCGTGAGGCCGGCGCCATCGGGCTCGACGGACTCAAGGGACACCGTTCGGTGGGCGGCTGCCGCGCTTCGATCTATAACGCCTTTCCCAAGGAAGGGGTGGAAAAACTGGTGGCCTTTATGGCCGATTTCGCAAAGAAAAACGGCTGATCGCACTCCAAGCCCGGACCGTGGCCACCCGCTGCGGTCCGGGCCTGCCCGCTGCCCGTGGACTACCAAGGCGACATCATCCGCCCGCCCAGCGAGGCCTTTTCTCTGATCCTCCAGGTCACGACCGGTTGCTCCCACAACCGTTGCACCTTCTGCGGCGCCTACCGCGACAAACCCTTTCGGATCAAGCCTTGGCAGCAAATCGAGACCGATCTCGACTTTGCCGCCACCTGGTGCCAGCGCCACACCACCTTGTTTCTTGCCGACGGCGACGCCTTGGCCCTGCCCCATACGCACCTGATCGCCCTGCTGGAGCGGATCCGGCACAAACTGCCGTGGATCCGCCGAATAAGTTCCTATGCCTCCTGCCAGAACATTCTCGCCAGGACCGATGCCGAGCTCAGCGACTATAAACGATTGGGGATGAGCCGGCTCTACATGGGGCTGGAAACCGGCCACGACCCCACCCTGCGAGCCATTGGCAAGGGCGTTGACAGCGCCCAAATGATCGAGGCCGGCCAGCGGGTCCGCAAGGCCGCCATCTTCCTATCGATCACCTGTTTGTTGGGCATTGCCGGTGCGGAAAATTCGCTTGCACATGCGAGCGCCACCGCCCGCGCGCTCAGCCGCATGCAACCGCATCAGATCGCGGTTCTCACCTTGATGCTGATCCCCGAAACTCCTTTGTACCGACTGATGCGCGCCGGCCGCTTCGTCCTGCCCGATCCTGCCCGGCTATTCCAGGAATTGCGCTGCCTGCTGGAGCAACTGGAGCCGTTTCGTACCCAGTTTCATGCCAACCATGCCTCGAACTATTTTTCCTTAAGCGGCCGCCTGCCTAAGGACCGGGAGGGCATGCTGGCCACCATCGACCGGGCCGTGGGTGGCTTGCTGCCGCTCAAGCCGGAGTTGTGGCGCGCCCTGTAGGCAAGCCGCAATCAATTTGCCCCAACAGATAATTACCCCAAATACTTCACCTGCCGGATGAATACGCAATCACCGAAAACCGACCTCAAAAACCTCACCCAGGAGCAACTGGTCCGCTTTGTCGAATCCCTGGGCCAGCCTTCTTTTCGGGGGCGGCAGTTGCTAGCCTGGATCTACAAGCCCGGCATCGGCGATTTTGCCCAGATGACCGATCTGGCCAAGGAATTTCGCGCCGTTCTCGCCCGTTCGGCGACCATGAGTCGGTTTGACGATTGCCGGGTGGAATGCTCTCGCGACGGCGCGGTCAAATTCGCTTTTTTCCTCGAGGACGGGCGATTGATCGAATCGGTGCTGATTCCCGAGGAGGACCGCAACACCCTCTGCGTCTCCTCGCAGGTGGGCTGCGCCATGGGCTGCGGCTTTTGTCTGACCGGTACCATGGGGTTCATCCGCAACCTGAGCACCGCGGAGATCGTCAACCAGGTCTGCGCAGTCAGGGATTGGGCCCTGGCCCACGACCGGGGACCGCTCACCAACCTGGTGTTCATGGGCATGGGCGAGCCGCTGGCCAATCTCGACCATCTCCTCGACGCCATCTCCATCTTTACCGAACAGCGCGGCCTGGATTTTTCCAACCGGCGGATCACGGTTTCCACCTGTGGGCTGGTGCCGCAGATGAAGAAGCTCGGCGACCTTACCGACGTCAATCTGGCGGTCTCGCTGCACGCGGCCAACGATGCGACCAGAAGCCGGCTGATGCCGGTCAATAACCGCTATCCCATTGCGAAATTGGTCGAAACGTGCCGGAGTTACCGCCAAAAGCGGCGAAAACGGATCATGTTCGAGTACACACTGCTTAAGGGCATCAACGACAGCGACCGGGACGCGGAGCAGCTGGCCACGCTCTTACGGGGGGTGCCGTGCAAGATCAACCTGCTGGCAGTGAATCCCGCCGGCAATCCCGCCTTCGCCAGCCCCGATCCGGAGCGGATTCTCCGCTTTCAACTCATCCTTCGCAACTGCGGCTATACGGTCTTTATCCGTCAAAGCAGGGGGGAGGACATTGCCGCCGCCTGCGGCCAATTGGCTGGCAAGGGGTGGGAGGAGACGAGGGAAGAAAAATACGGAACAGCGGATGGGTGCGAGGCCGCCGACCCGCCGCCTATTCCTTGAGGAAGGTGCCGAAGGTGAAATTGCCTTCGTTCATTTGAATGCGGCTGAGCAGGGAGTTGTAGTCTTCATCGGAGGTGCTCATGCCGCCCTTGCCCCAGGAGTACGAGCCGCCGACCCGCTCTCCTTCGTTGAAAAACAAGGTGCCGCCGTCGTTCTTCTTGATCAGCTGCACATCGATGAATCCGGAAAACTGTTTCTGCTTGAGGCGGAAGATGAGATCGGGCAAGGGAATTTCGGTCGATTTCAACGAGGCCTTGGCCCGCTGGAACGGCTGCATCTGGGCCCAAAAGAAAATGGCGTTGGGGTCGAGCTGAAAGACCCTGACCGAATACATGGAACCGTAGAAGGCGCTACGGGCGATTTCATGGGTAGCGGCAAAGCTCGCGTGCTGGCCCTTTTCCTGGAGCAGATTGCTGATCACTTCGTATTCATTGAAGTAAATCATCATTTCCAGGTTGGGCGACAGACAGTGCACTCCCCCTGAGCCGATCTCGCCCTGCATGTGTTCGATGAATCGCTCCAGGTGCAGGTAATAGCTGTTCAGCCCGTTGAGGTAGGGTTTTTCGCGCGGTAGCAGCATGGATTAACAGCGTCGGTGCGGCCGATCTCTTCCCGGGGAGAAATCAGGCCGATTTATTGCCGGAACCGGTGGCATCGAACGTAGTTTCAGGAGCATGGGCACCGTTTTTCTGCTTCACCACCACGATGATATGGCCGCATTCCTGACAGGAAAAACGAGCCCGTTCCCCTTTCATCTTGGATTCGTCAATGTTGTATTTTTTCGAACACTCTTCGCAAATCGCCAGCATGTCCTTCTCCAAGTGCTGAAATTCGATCCATGGACTATCGACCCGGCCCGCGTGCCTTTGTCCGGCCGTAGTATTAGTTATTGTTATATGGTTTTACCAAACGCCGGTCAAATTAATTTTTAACAAATCAAGAAGTTGCTTGATCATTCCGGCTGGCGGTGCCGAATCGCGCGCCGTGGACTTTTGCAACGGTCAAGCCATGTTGCCATCCGAGCCGCCCATGGCGGCGATCCTTTTCCTGTCTTCGGCAACCTCGTTTTTCTTCCGGTCCCCCCCAGGTGTTCCAATACGGCGAACCGGGCACGACCATCCGGTCGGCGGTGAAGAAATGGAATGTTCCTTTTCGATCGCGGTGTTGCCGCGTTTGCGCGCTGCCGTCGCAGGCGACACATGCGCCCTTGCCGCATTCCGCAATGGCGTCTTTCGCCGAACGCCGCGTCGCTGTGTCCAGACAGTGCGCCGACCTTCTTTCCGCCAGCCGGACGGTTGGTTTCCGCTTAACGGGTCTTTCGGCAAAATGCAAGCAAATTACCGGTACGACAAACACTCACGGTCATTTCCACTCTGCGCGCCTCTTGAAAAAAGCGACAAATATCGTCTTTCGCCGGCCCGATCTCGACCTGTCGCATTACGAAGCCACCTTGCAGGTATTGTTGCAATTTACCAATTTTTTATTGACAGAGCGGATGCGGTATATTTCCATCAGCGAACGTATGCCTGCCAGGAAAGAAGCGACTCCTGGCCGCGGCGACAGGATAGCAACAAGGACAGGACAGGCGCCTGACTTTATAAACCCAATCTTGTAGGGGTACCCATGGCTGTTGATAGAGAACACGATGAGGAAGATGTCCAGGTCGAGGAGTGCTCGATCTGTGGCGGCGACATCATCGTGGATGGCTTTTGCGAGGAAGAGGATATTGTCTACTGTAACGACTGCGAGGCCGAATTCATGATTCGTTCGCTTGATCCTCTGCGCCTTAAACTGCTCGATGACGATATCGATGCCGATCTCGATGAATCGGATGACCGTTACGACGAGGAATATGACTGACAGACTCTCGTCTTCAAGCCAAGGCCCCGTCGTTCTTATGAATTTGCGTTTTTGAGGTGTTGACGAATGAATTTTCTCAATTTATCGGCAAAGAAGCCTCCGTACAACCAGGTCAAAGCCGTCATCCTGCCGGTTCCCTACAGCGGCACAGGCCGCATTCCCGGCATGGACAAGGGACCGGAGGCCATTCTCCAGGCCTCGCAGATGTTGTCGGATTACGATGTCGAGACCAATACCGACCTCAACGAGTTGAGTCCGCAAACCTTGGAGCCCCTGATCTGTCCGGAAAACCGGCAGGACGTTCTGGATGAGATCGCCAACCAAAGCAGCCCCCACTTCAAGAAAGGCAAACTGGTCGCGGCCATCGGCGGCAGCCACCTGATCACCGAGGGACTGGTCCGTGCCGCCCTGGCCCAGGATAACAACCTCAGCGTCCTCCATCTCGGCGCCCACCCGCACCTGATCGATCCGATTGCGCCCGACGAGCCCGATGTCATGGCCCGGGTCCAGGAAAAATGCATGGTGTCCCATATCGGCATCCGGAGCATGGCCAAGGCGGAAAAGAGCAAGATCCATATCGACAACCTGGTCTTTGCCCGCGACATCTACAACAACGGCCTCAACGCCGCGGCCGATGCCATCGATGTGCTGAGTGAATCCGTGTATTTGGCCATCCACCTGGACATCCTCGATCCGGCCTGCATGCCCGCGGTGGCCAAGCCCGAACCCGGCGGCCTCGATTGGTACACGCTCAACAACCTGATCCGGATGGTGGCCCGGGAAAAGGCGATCATCGGCTTTGACGTCACCGGCCTGGTTCCCCAGAAAAACGGCTTGCATGCCCATCTGCTTGCCGCCAAGCTGGTCTACAAGACCATGATCTGCTGCCTGCGCACCAGCCGCTGACCCGTCGCTTGCCAGTAAACCGGCCCGGACCCCGCCCAGGGGCGGCCGGGTTTTTATTTGGCGCACGCGGCGCCGGTCCCCTTCCCTCCCTTGTTTGCCCCTGGCGGCATGCTTGTGCCGATGGCCTCAATCGTCGTCTTCAACGGCCGGTTGCAGTGTTGCGACCGCCTGCTGCAACCGGAACAGGCAGAACATGGCCCCGCCCACCATGGCCACCAGCCCGACCAAAAACGCCTTCCAGCCGAAATGCTCGTAGAGTGCGCCCGGGGCAAAGGAGCCGACGGTGCCGCCGAGGTAGTAGAACGAGATGTAGACGCCGTTGGCTATGCCCTTCTTGCTTCGGGCCAGGGTGTTGACATAGCCGGAAAGCAGCGAGTGGGCCATGAACATGCCGGTGCAAAAGACGAACATGGCCACGAACATGGTCGAGCGGTCCGGGATCGTGAAGCCGCCGATACCCGCGACATAGAGCAACAGCCCGGCCATGGCCACCCGGATTTCGGTGCCGAACAGGCGGATCAACCGGCGGACATTGAGCGAAACCAGAATGCCCATCACATAACCGGAATACATCAGGCCGATGCCGGTTTCGCCCACACTGGGATCGATGAGCTTGAGTTGGAACGGCAGAAAGTTGAGCAGGCCGGCGAATACAAAAAAAACGGCAAAGATGGCGCAATAAAGCCACAAGAACTGGGGCTGCCGCACCAACTCCGCCACCTGGGCCATGGTGGGCCGGCTGTATGCCAGATTGGCATCTTGCTTGAGATTGCGAAGCAGAAAAAAGCCCCAGAGTAAAAGCAGCCCGAGCAGGAAAAAGAAAAAGCGCCAGCCAAACAGGTCGGTGAACAGGCCAGAGAGCAAGCGGCCCAGAAAACCGCCCAGAATGGTGGCGGCGATGTAGCGGGCCACGGCCGCCTGGATATCCTCCCTCGGGGCGGTGAACGAAATATAGCTGACCAGCGAGGTTAAAATCGCCGGGATGGCCATGCCTTGGATGCCGCGCAGGACAAGGAGCACCAGGTAATCGCTGGTCAAACTGAAAATCAGTTCGAGCAGGCCCAGCAGCAGGATGGCAATACGGACGATCGTCCGGGCCGAAAACGATTCCAGCAGCACGCCGTAGAACATGGGCGCAAACCCGAGCGGCAGCATCATCAAGGTGGTGAACAGGATGGCCTGAAACGAACTCAGGTCGAATTCCTGCTGGAAAACCGGCTGAATCGGTTGGGCCGCGTACAGGGTGCAAAAAGTGACGACGGTGCAGAAGTAGATGGTGGCCAGGGGGCCATCGCGGTGGCTTGAAGCGGGCTCGGACAAGTTCGCTCTCCTTGGTTTAGGCGCATCGGTTGCGCGGCGCGGTCCGATGGAATCAGCCGCAACAGCGCGTTTCAGCGGCGGACGACCCGGCCCAGGGCCGTCGTCCGGAACAGGCGCAGCAGCAGGCTACTCAGCAACAGGGCCGCCGACAGGCGGACCCCGATTATAACCCAATAGCTTGCCCCGAACAGGACGAACAGCAGCACATCCTCGACCAGCGAGTGGCAGATCATGAGAAAGGTGCCGATATAAAAAATATCCTCCCGGCTGAGCACACCCCGGTCCGCTTCGTGCAGCAGGATGCCGGCCCCATAGGTGATGCCGAGCAGCTGGCCGGCGATGATGGGCAAGGCGGTGTTGACCCGGGCCAGGTGCCGGCGCACCAGAGCGGTCGTTTGCAGCAGGTCCATGGCCACGATGACCGCGCTGATCAAAAGGATGATCTTGGCTGCCAGAATCAGGGCGCTGCCCAGCGAATGGACGAGCACCTGCCCCAGGCCGGCGTATTGGGGCGCAGCGGCCGTGCTCGCCTGCTGGGCCGAGCCGAACAGCGAGGCCGGCAGCATCAGCACCGGCACCACCGCCAAACAGGCTCCGACGGTGCGCAGCACCACCGAGTAAACGGTGGCAATGCCCAGCCGGGACATGACGGCGCATTCCACCAGCATCGAATGGCAGACCCCGAGAAAAACCCCGAGGATGGTCCATTGGTATGGGGTCAGGCCCAGCGGCGCGGCAAAGGCGATGCCGGCATAGATGTTGAGCAGCACGCCGCCCGCCAGGGCCATCGCCGCCTCGGGCGGCAGGTCGAAGAGTGCGGTCAGGGGCGCGAAAACAACGGTCAGGGGCCGCAGGGCATCGAAATAGAGCAAGAGGTCGGCGGCGATATGCAGCGGCACCACATACTTGAGAATCAGCAGCGCGCTGGCGACCGAGGAGCGGCAGCTGGTGCGCAGGCGCGATACTAAACGGCTCTGCTCGTCCATGTTTTTTTGTTCGCGGGTTGAAGGAATCTGCCGGAAGGAAGACCGAAACCGGTATACCGTAGATCGCGGCTGGGAACCAGCTGATTTCCAGGCATCCGCCACCGCGGGATACACCGGGGAGCCCCTGCCTCGTTTCGCAACCAGCCATTTTATAGACGGAAACAATCGCGACCATGCCGACAGCCATCGAACCGAATCTCTCCCTCTCTTCCCTGCAAACCTGCCGCGTCTGTCCCCGCGCATGCACCTGCGACCGAAGCGGCGGCGGCCATGGCTTTTGCCGGACCGACGCCGGGATGAACATTGCCGCCATCACCCTGCACCGGGGAGAAGAACCGGCGATCAGCGGTCCCCTGGGCATTTGCAACGTGTTCTTCGCCCATTGCAACCTGCAGTGCCGCTTCTGCCAGAATCACCAGATTTCCGGCAACCACCGACCCGTCCCCACCTCCTTCCGCTCGCCGGAACAGGCGGCCGATGCCATTGCCGCCATCCTGAAAACCGGTGTCAACCGGCTTGGCTTTGTCTCCCCTTCGCACATGGTGCCGCAGATGGTGGCTATCGTGGCGGCGGTGCGGCAACGCGGCTTTCGCCCGATTGTGGTCTACAACAGCAACGGCTACGACCGCGTCGAAACCCTGCGGGCCCTGGAAGAGTGGATCGATGTCTATCTGCCGGACTGCAAGTACGCCGATCCGCACCTGGCCCGGACCCTGTCCGGCGCCGCCGATTACCCGCAAGTCGCGGCAGCGGCGCTGACGGAGATGTATCGCCAGAAAGGCAACATCCTTCATCTCGACGACCGCGGCCAGGCGGAACGCGGGCTGATCGTCCGCCATTTGGTCTTGCCCGGTGCCGTGGCGAACAGCCTGCAGGTGCTCCGGTTTCTGGCGCGCGAACTCTCGCCCCGCCTCACCCTGTCGCTGATGGCCCAATATCAGCCGACCGTCGCCACGGCCGACTGTCCGCCGCTTGACCGGCCGCTGGTGCCGACGGAGTACGGACAGGTGGTCGCCGAACTGGAACGACTCGGTTTCACCAACGGTTGGCTGCAGGACATGGCCAGCGCCGGCCACTACAATCCCGACTTCAGCAGCCCCATCCCGTTCTCGGATTGATCGTACAGATAAATAGATAAAATCGATTTCCCCTGCTCGGTCGCGTGTGCAATCCGTTGCGTTCCTCGGCGCGAATCTTTACACTACCGTTTATGTTTCGGGCGGCACCCTATCCGGCTGCCCAGCCAGGCACGCACCCCGGTAACCGACATCAAGGAGACAACCATGCCCATAACCGGACGAATTCCCCTTTTTCTGCTGTTTTTTTGCTGGGTGCCGCTGCTGTTTGGCACCTGGGCCGCGGCCGACGACGATCAGGACGGCATCATGGTGGGCCGGATCGCGCACCTGGAAGGCAGGCTGCTGCGCTATGTCGGTGAAAACAAGGACTGGGTGGCAACGGTCCAGGATGCGCCCTTCGGTTTGGAAGATGCCCTGTACGCCGAAAACGGCGCTAAGGCGGAATTCCTCCTGCCCAACCGGACCTGGATTCGGATCGGCGGCAATACCCAACTGCAAATGATCGCCCTCAATCCCGAGGCAACCACCGTGGACGTGGCCTCCGGCTTGGCGCGGATGTACAACAAGAACCGGGATGCGGTGATCAAGGCAACCACCCCGTTCGGCTATGCGGTGGCGTCGGAAGGCGCGGTTTTCGATCTCTATGTTGGTGACGAATCGATGGAATTGATCGCCGTGCGCGGCAATGTCGATTTCGTCCACGAGGCCACCGGCAACCGCTACGAGGTTCGGGAGCGGGATGCCTCGCTGATCGCCGACCGACGCGGCATTGCCCGCGGCAACGGCACGGTCGACGCGGCCTGGGACGACTGGAACGGCCAACGCGACAGCCTCTGGGCCAAGCGGCTGCGCTCGCAGGGTAAGGGGGCCGAATATCTGCCCGAGCAGATCCGCGACGAATCCTATGCCCTGGAAGAAAATGGCCGCTGGGAACGCGTCTATTACGAAGGCGACTATCGCAACATGTGGCGGCCGACCAGGATCGATCCGGGCTGGCGCCCCTTCACCGAAGGCCGCTGGAGCGTCTACTACGGCGATAACTGCTGGATTCCGGCCGAGTCCTTTGGCTATGTCACCCACCATTACGGCTCATGGGTGTGGGTCGATGCCTTCCGGAGCTGGTACTGGATGCCGCCGGTGGTCCGGATCATCGACACCGCCCCCAGCTTGTTCATCGCCTTTGGCTGGTATCCGGGCCGGGTCGGCTGGATTCACAGCGGCTCCACCATCGGCTGGGTCCCCTTGGCGCCGAATGAGGACTACTACTGCCATCGCCCCTGGGGACGCCGGGGGATAGTGATCAACCGCGGCCCGGCGGTCAACCTCAATATCGACCGGTACCGTTATCTCGACCGCGCGGTCATCGTTTCCGCCGACCGCCTCTACCGCGGCAACCGCTACACCCCATTTGTCCAGCGGTTGAGCAGGACGGCCATTGTCAATAAATACAAGCCCGCCCCGGTAATCAACAAGAACGTCATCGGCAGCTACGATACCGACCGGCGGCGATTCACCTTCAACGACACCAAAGTGGATCGCAAGCCGCATGCCACCGTGCTCGGCCGGATCGACAATAACCGGCGGCTTTTCCAGAACGCCGGCCCTCTCGGACGGGAGCAGATCCGCCAGGATCTCGACAAGGCCACGGTGACCGCGATACCGACGACAACCACCATCCGCAGCCCCTTGGTGAGTAACAAGGTGGTGGGTGCCGGCCAGGCCAGCCAACCGGCCGAACGCCTTTCCTTCCCAACCCAGGAGTTGAAACCCAAGGATCGCCAGCGGCAGCTTATAAATGCCGGGCCCGAGTCAACGATCAACCAACGCGGTGGCGGCGATGTCGGTCAGGGACGGCCGATGCCGGGTCAGAAGGATGACTGGCGGCGGATGCGCTCTGCCCAGGACGCACGCGACCGGGTGATGCAAGACACCGCCCCGGCAACACCTGGGGCCGAGTTGGACAAGTCCTCCGGTGACCGGCGTCCCGGCCCGCAGGATCGAGATCGTGAGCGAGGCAATCTGGGGCCACGCGAGCCGGGGGACCAGGGAGGCGAGCGGCGGATCAGATCGCCTCGGGAGATGTCGTCCCAGGAAGGCGGCCCGTCTTTCCCACAACGCCGACAGCCGCGCGACCCGGGAGCAAGCCGGCAGGGTGAGCAGCAACGGATGCAGCAACAGGAAGTCCAGCGCCGGCAGGGTGAGCAGCAGCGGATGCAGCAGGAAAACATGCTCCGTCAGCAGGAAGAAGCCCAGCGGCAACAACAGCAGGAGTTCCAGCGCCGCCAGGGCGAGCAGCAACGGATGCAGCAGGAAAACATGCGCCGTCAGCAGGAAGAAGGCCAGCGGCAACAGCAACAGGAGTTCCAGCGCCGCCAGGGCGAGCAGCAACGGATGCAGCAGGATAACATGCGCCGTCAGCAGGAAGAAGCCCAACGGCAACAACAGCAGGAAGTCCAACGCCGCCAGGAAGAGCAACAGCGGATGCAGCAGGAAAACATGCGCCGTCAGCAGGAAGAAGCCCAACGGCAGCAGCAACAGGAAGTCCAACGCCGGCAGGGCGAGCAGCAACGGATGCAGCAGGATACCATGCGCCTTCAGCAGGAAGAAGCCCAGCGGCAACAGCAACAGGAAATCCAACGCCGGCAGGGTGAGCAGCAACGGATGCAGCAGGAAAACATGCGGCGTCAGCAGGAAGAAGCCCAGCGGCAACAACAGCAGGAAGTCCAACGCCGGCAGGGTGAGCAGCAACGGATGCAACAGGAAAACATGCGCCGTCAGCAGGAAGAGAGCCAAAGACAACAGCAGCAGGAGTTCCAGCGCCGGCAAGGCGAGCAGCAACGGATGCAGCAGGATAACATGCGCCGTCAGCAGGAAGAAGCCCAGCGGCAGCAACAGCAGGAGTTTCAACGGCGGCAGGCCGATCAGCAGCGAATGCAACAGGAAAACATGCGCCGTCAGCAGGAAGAGAGCCAGCGGCAGCAGCAACAGGAAGTCCAGCGCCGGCAAGAAGAACAGCAACGGATGCAGCAGCAAGGACCAGGCGCGGGGCCGCAACGCCCATGACCTCCCCCTTGCAATAAACGCCTGGCCCCACCAGGTTCCAAACGTTTTGACCACGACGCCCCGGCTGCAACGGGGCGTCGTTTTTTTTGCCTCCGTCTGATGAGTTAAAAGATCAGGCTCCAGGCCATTTTGGCGGCGACCGCGTAAAGGAACAGGGCAAAAATTCGCTTGAGCTTGTCCACCGGCAAGGCATGGGCCAACTTGACGCCAATGGGCGCGGTCAACATGCTGGCGCACACGATGCCGACCAAGGCGGGCAGGTAGACAAAGCCGAGGCTGTATGGCGGCAGGTCGGTTCCGCCCAGGTTGTTGACGATATAGCCGGCAGCGCCGGCAATGGCGATGGGAAAACCGATGGCGGCCGAGGTGCCGATGGCCCGATGGGCAGCGACATTGCACCAAATCATGAAGGGCACCGACAGGGAGCCGCCGCCGATGCCGACCAGGGCCGAGACCACGCCGATGAGCGATCCCATGCCGAACATGCCGCCGGTTCCGGGCAGGTCACGCGAGGCCGAGGGCTTTTTGTTGAACAGCATCTGGGTGGCGACCACGAAGAGAAACAGACAGAAAAAACCCTTCAAAAAGGCGGTGGGCAACCGTGAGGCCACAAAGGTCCCGGCAAAGGTGCCGATCAGGATGCCGGGGACGATTCGCTTGACGATCACCCATTCCACCGCGCCCCGCTTGTGGTGGGCCATGAAACTCGAAATCGAGGTGAAAATAATGCTGGCCAGCGAGGTACCCAAGGCGATGTGCATGATTTGGTCGGGCTGAATGCTCTGCTTGGTAAAGCAAAAGACCAGCATCGGCACGATCACCACCCCCCCGCCAACGCCTAGGAGACCCGCCAGCACCCCGGCGATCAAACCCACAACCAGATACATCACAATAATCTCTACAGACATAACCTGCTTCTCCTTGCATCACTCCGAAGTGTTTGACTTTGACGGCCGGATCGTGCCGCCCGGTCCTTCCTGCGCTACTTGTTGCGATGTTTTCTGCTGCTCGCCGAAAATGTGCCGTTCGATCTCGGCGATGTGCCGCTCCATGGCCAGACCGGCCGCCGAAGCGTTCCTGGTCGCCAGGGCGTCGATAATCCGTAGATGCCCTTCCATTGAGGCCAGCCGGCGTTCATTGGTCTGTAGCCAGACCGACCGGCTTTCGTTCACGATCGACTGAATGGCGGCCATCACCCGGACAATCACCCGGTTGCCGGTACTTTCCGCCAGCACCAGGTGGAACTCGGCATCAAAACCGTCGGCTTCGCGGCCGACCGTCAAGGCCCGCTGCTGGTCGCAGACCAATATCTTCAACCGGTCTATGCCTTCGGCCGAAATTCGTTGGGCCGCCAGGACGGCGAGCTGTGGTTCGACCAATCGCCGGAACTCGAGCACTTCGTGCAGCAGGCCACTCTGCTCGTTGATGGCATCGGCAATGGCATCGGTGGACAAGGGGGTCTCGATGGCGGTCAACAGATAGGTACCATCCCCTTGCCGGCTCTCGATGACGCCCCGCTCCGCCAGGGCCTGGAAAGCCTGACGCAGGCTACTGCGGGACACGCCGAACGTCTCAGCCAGCTTACGTTCAGGCGGCAGCTTGCTGCCCGGCTGCAACTCACCGTTGCGGATCATGGCGCCGATCCGCTTGATCAGCACTGCGTAGGTATACTTCTTGTCTTCTTTTGCAAGCGACGATGTCACGGGTCCATACCTCCTGCTTATTGGTTCAACCAATAACACGGAAACGCTCCCTGGGCAAGCAAAATATGCAACCACTGCTTATTGGTCAACCAATAAAGGATCAAGCGAATCCCTTGCCAAACAGCTAGCCTGCAACATCGCAAAAGCATGGATCTGTTATCGCGTTACCGCTCGATAACCTTGCTGTTGCAGGATAACGCCAATCATTTCGTACGCAAAATAACGTGTTATCTTCTGGCAAGGATGACTGCGGCTGTGACAAATTGTTTGCCAATAACAACTTTGGATGCCACCCCTGGTGCGGGCCAGCACGGTCATTGTCCGCCGCTTGGGTTCCCCTTCTCAATTTTTCCTCATTTGTGTTTATTGTGGCGTATATTTTGGTAGTTGACGACGATGTGATGCTGACCCAGATGCTGGTCAAGCATTTCGAACGGGCCGGCTACCGGGCCCAGATGGCGTCCACCCTGTAGCTGGGCGTGGAGCAAGCGCACGCCGATGCCTTCGATGTCATTTTTCTGGACGTGCAAATGCCCGACGGCAACGGACTTGGTTTCCCCGATTTGCCGCAACCCCTTCCAGCCCCGACATCATCATCATGACCGGCTCGGGCGACTCGAACGGCGCCAAGCACGCCATTCAATCGGGCGCCTGGAGCTATCTGGAAAAGCCCCCATATCCTGCGCGGCCTTCTCCTGCCCCTGACCGGGGCCTTGAACAAAACCATGGAGTGCTTCAAAAACGAGGCCATTGATTGATTCATCGTTCATGGTGCGCCCCGCCTTTGACCTGCTACAGTGGAAAGCATTCAAGCGCCGCCAGGAGTGCGAGTACCTGCTGCGGCATCGCAGGCGGCCAACGACAAGATCGTTCAACGGGGCTACATCTCCGACCTTTCTCTCGCCTCGTCACCCGCTTGAATCCGCCGGCCGAACGGCTCACAGGCTGTGAGGAGGCGGACGCGCTCGGCCATCGTTTAAGCCTGGTGTACCGGGGCGTGGACGAGGACAGCGGCCAAGGATATTGAAACCCCGCAAGACATCAAACGGTTTCAAAAGATTATCGCCGCGCACCAGCCACTATGACCAGCTCTGCCGTTCCTTTGTCCGCAAGGACGGAGAGACCGTGGTGATGGAATCGAGCGCGATTCCGGTCTTTGATCAGCATGAAGGGGGGGCTCGGCTACCAGAAGGCCAGTCGGGATAACCGGGTAACAATGGATGTTTCAATCCAAGCCCCTGCGTGAGGGGCGACGGCATGTCTTCCGGAACGTAGTCCTTGATTGCGTTGTTTCAATCCTGTTAGCGGCAAACTAAACAACCACCGACTTGAAGTCGGTGGGTTTGAAATCGCGGACTGAAAGTCCAGCAATACCGGCAGGCTGCGCAGCCGGTTCACGGCTCAACATCAAAACTGTCACGAGGATTTGGTTCAAAATGATGCAAAAGGCACTCCGAGATCATCTCTTTTGTCAGTTCGCCAGCCGTTACGCAAAAATAGCCACGTGCACAAAAATTCCGGCACAAATAGCGCTTTTTCACGTGGGGAAATTCTTCAAGTCAGCTGCTAGCAGAATGCTACCCGCCTGAAAGGCGGGGGTTTTAACCTTCTTTTTCGGACGAATAAAAATGCCCCACCGCGGCACCTAAAAATTGACCCACTTTTCCGTTAAAGATGCCGACCGAGGAGGTCGGCATGAAGACACAGGAAGAGTGTATGGAAATAAGGATACTGAGCAGGCAAGGGAGGGGGATCCGCGAGATATCGCGGTTA
>NZ_JAVBRQ010000009.1:0-32476 GCF_031547805.1 Desulfobulbus sp. | reverse complement strand
TCGATCGCATCATCCGACAGATTGTACAACGACTGCAGGATGAGAATCTTGAACAGCAAGATGACATCGTACCCCTTCGGCCCCACATTGGATTGCCGGTCTTTGTCACGGGCCTTTTCGAGCGCCGGACGAAACATATCTCAGTCCACGGCCTGTTTGATCTTGGTAAGCGGGTCACCGTTTTTGTCGATTTTGTGTAATCGGTCCTGCAGATCAAAAAAACCGGGCTGAATCATGGCGGCTCTCCATCGGGTCATAGGGTGGCAAGGCTCTTTAAAACGATGGAAACAATAGCATATTATCGATAAATCAACAATTTAATTGTTTAATTCGCCGCAGATTACTGCATCTAATTTTCAAGATACCCTCAACATTGTCCCAGAGGAAGTTGGCGGCAATGCCCACAGAGCGTTTAACTCCCTGGGGAACCAGGAAAGTTTTCACCCGTTTTTTCTTCTCAACCTTTTCGCGGGTGTCTTCTATGGAAACGAGGTTGGCATCACCATCCAGCACCAACAAAAACGGTATTTCCTTCCATTCCCAACCTGGAGGAGCGATACCGGAATATGGGTCGGCGGCCTTGCGGTCGTAATATTCCTTCAGCGCTTGCAGGATCATCGGCGCACCTCCGGCGAATCAGAGGCGGGAACCATGATCACGCCGTTTTTCATTTCAGCCCGGAAAAACATCGGCTTGACATCTTTGGAATTGGAATAATCCATGTCGTAGAGCATGAACCCCAGATCGCGGCTATCGGCAATCGGTTGGCCCGGTTCGGCTCCAGGATTTTTGACCAGCCGGAATGAACAGGCAAATTCACGACAGCCCAAATAAGGCTGGTTGAAGCACTGGCCTTTTTGGGCACGACGCTCGAACATAGCGGCGTACTTCGCTTCCTTTTCATCGGAGCGCAAAGCAGCCTCCTCTGCCTGCCGGTACATCTCCCGCTCCACCTCGTCAGTCAGCCATTCCGGAACAGGATTCATGACCTTGGCTCTCTTTTCCGGAGGAATAAATTCAAATTCGGCATAGAGCCGGTATTGCACATCGCGTAGAAGCAGTCCGGCGCGTTGCTGCCGCGCGTCCTCGATAAAAATGCCCTCGCTGCGTGGAGAGGCAACACCCGCGACCTCGTTTCTCCGGATGGATGCCCAACGTATGGGACGCAGCACTTCTATCCGATGAATTCTCCAGAAAATCGCAGGCTTCCACAAAATCGCGTCAAATATCGCCCGCGCCGCCGACGGCGTGATCACATCGTAGCTGACACGCTCGACTTTCATTTCCGGACGGGTGAAGCAAGCAAATTCGCCCGCCACTTCGAGACAGAATCCTCTCATGATTGGCTTCCCTTGGCTGTGGTTGGATAAAAATATTCGATCATCGCCGCATAGCGGTCCTGGGCCGAACGGCAGGTATCCAGCAACCAGTCGCTTTCCTTTGAGTATAGTGCCAGGCCGCGATAATAAAAAACCTTATGTTCTTCATTGATAATAAACGGCGTTATTGCCCGCTGCAGACATTCCTTGAAGACGATAAGGCGGCCAACCCGGCCGTTACCGTCTTGAAAGGGATGGATGACTTCAAAATGGTGATGAAAATCGACAATATCTGCAAAAGTGATTTCCTTTTTACCGTGATAGGCGGCAAGTAATTCCCGCATCTCCTTGGCAACTCGACGTGGTGCGGTGGTTTCCCGGCCGCCAACCATGTTCGGCAAGCGTTTGTATCCGCCGACCCGGAACCAATCCTTGCCTGCGTCGGTGGTTCCTTGTTTGAGTATTGCGTGAAAATGTTTGATGATTTTTTCGCTGAGCGGCTGGTCGGCGACATTCAACAGATAATCAAAGGCGGCGAAATGGTTGGCTGCCTCGATGATGTCGTCAACGCTCAGGCTTTCGCCGTTTTCCGCATGCAGTGTCGCGGCCTCAAAAATGAATCGGGTTTGCTCCTCCGACAGACGGCTCCCTTCAATTCGGTTCGAGTTGTAGCACAGCAAAACTTGGGTTTGATGATATAACCCGCCTTTCAATCGCCTTTGTTTTTCCTCGCGTAAGCGCGGCAAAATATCCATGTTGCTCATAACACCAAATCCTCCGCGTCCGGCGTGTCACGGTAGACATCCAGCCCAAATGTCTCGTTGTACAAAGAGGCTATATCCTCCTGAACATAAATTCCTGGATGAGGTTCTTCGACAAAGCCTTTTTCCTGCCACCGCGTCAAAATGTAGCGCGAAATGTTGACAGAATACCGCTGTAAACGGCGCATAATATCCCGTTTCGGGCCAATGGCGAGTAAGGATTTGACGAGTGTGTCGTTGCCACCATAACGGACGATTACCGTTACCGAGGCTTTATCGTCGATCATCCGAAAAGCCGCTGCTGCTTCCCGGAATTGAAACTGAAGATTACGGGCGTCTTTGGTCAGCCAGTCGGCAAAAGCCGATCCCAGATCGTTTTGGGCGCTGTAAAAATGCTCAAAAAATTTGGAATAACTCACCGGAGATTCAACATCGAAACCACTGGCGGCAAGTAGATTCATCAGCGCATCTTCCGCTTTGCGTAAATCGCCGAGTGGCGCGGCGTTCGGTGGCATAAAAACGATCACTTGTCCAGGTTGACCCGCCAGTCCTTCGCGATTGCAGCGCCCTGCGGCCTGGACGATGGACGGTAGACCGGTGAATGCTCGGTAAACAACAGGAAAATCGATATCGACGCCCGCCTCGACCAGCTGAGTGCTGATGACACGAATGGATTGCCCCGTCTGCAACTTTTCCTTGATAACGGCGATGGCCTGCGAGCGGTGTTCGCCGCACATGGTGGCTGAAAGATGAAGGGTTCCTTCCGGCATGAGCGCGTGCAGGTCACGGCAGTCTCGTCGCGTGTTGACGACGCACAAGACTTGGTTGTAGTTTTTGAGTTCTTCGGCGATGTCTTTCCATGGCCGACGAATTCCCCGGTTTTCCGGCATCACGATCTCCGTCCGTTTGAGACGGCGGTATAAATCCATTTCTGGCGGAATGATTTCCCGGATATTGTCCAAACCCGGCAAGGCGGGTTGGGTCGCGGTCGAAAGCACAAAGCTCACGCCGTAACGTGACACCAGTTGCCGTATGGCTTCGATACAGGGCAGGAGCAGACGCGGCGGCAGCAGTTGCGCCTCGTCCAAAATAACAACGCTATTCCCAATGTTATGCAGCTTCCGGCAACGGCCGGATTTATGAGCGTACAGCGACTCAAAAAACTGGACGCTGGTGGTGACGATAATCGGCGCGTCCCAATTTTCGGCGGCCAGGCGCGATTGCTGAGTCTCCCTGTTCTGGTCGAAATTGGAATGGTGCTCGACCACGTTTTCTTGACCGAAGAACCCTCGCAGCACATCGGCGGTCTGCTCAAGAATTGACGTGTAGGGGATAATGTAAATGATACGCTTGAGGCTGTGGCGCAAGGCGTGGCGCAGGGCAAAGGCCGTGCCGGAAAGCGTTTTGCCGCCACCGGTGGGAACGGTCAAGGAGAACAGGCCGGGCGGCGAATCCGCCACCTTTTCGCAGACGGCGCGGATTTCGGCGCGGATATGGTTGACCTCGGTGTCTGCCGTCGAATTCTGCTTCGCGTCCAGTTGCTTGAAAAACCGCTCCGCCAATTCTGAGAGTTCGGGATAGTGCGATCGGACGGCCGCTCTGTCCGCATCCATGAATGCTTCGGTGTCAAGATAATCGGCATCCGTAAGGCAGGAATACAACATCCGAATCCAAAAGCTGATGTCCGACAGGTTGGCGTTCTCGAACGGCCACGGCGGAGAAAGCTGAAAAGACTGCCAAACCGCTTCCCGCTCTTGAATCCAGGCCATGACTGGCTGTTCAAGGACAACTCCTTCTTCCTGTTTCAGTCGGCTCGACAGAGAACCGCTCGGCGTTACGCCGCCTATCCAGTCCGGGAGCCCGGCATGATGACCGGCCACACAGTACGCGAGAATGCGTCCAATTTTCAAATTCTGCGCTGCCCAGACCGCGCCTGCGCCGGAATGGGAATGATCGGAAGCATCGTACCCTGCATCAAGCAACCCGTTGCTCCGTTTCAGGTAATCCTGAAAGGACTGTCGGGACTTGCCGAGGTCGTGTAACAAACCGACGAGTTTTGCCCAGTCACCGGAAGCGAAGGAATCGGCAAATCCAGCGGCGCGGGCCGCAACCTGAGCAGCGTGTTCCTCCAAACTCTGCCACTTCACTTCCGGCTGATTGTCCAAACTGTGAGCATAGTTCATCATTTCGTTTTTTCGTCAGAAAAATAAGGATAAAAAGCCCAGTCTTTCAGGTCAGGGCAGTTGTGCCGAGGGTTGATTATAAGCGGCCGCCTTACAATAGCCCCATTTTTGAGACAAGTTGATGGATCTTTCGCGGCCAAGGCATATCAAGGCAAAACCTTGGACCCAGTTTGCCCAAGAACATGTTTTAATTTCTCCCGCCAAGAAGATAAAACGATTGTATTGAGGAAACTTGTTCGAGTGGAGCATGTTGGCTGAGAAATTTCTTGAGTAGCAGTCGAATTCGCTGTCGCTCCACAGACGACGGCGGACAGCGGTGGCATTGTCCTCGGCAGGGGTCGGATTGAAGAGTTCACGCAGCAAATCGATGGCCAGGGTCAGCAGCAGGTACGCGATCAGGTATCCCATGGTATTCTCCTTTGGCGGATAAATGGATGTGGCGCTTTCTACGCATCCACGATACCTTGGGTGGTCGGACAAATAGCGTCCGACCAGTTTTTTTTCTTGGCACCCCGTGTTTTTTTCCGTCCACCCCGGTCGAACCAGTCGCAATATGCCGGCTACTCTCTTGAAACAACGAAACAATGGCCAAATACAATCCCCTGCACACACGGTTGCTGTTCATTGACCGGAAGCTGCGGGAAAAGTGTTTTCCCAACTGCGGTTCCCTGGCGGATGAGTGGGAGGTCAGCGTTCGGACCATTCAGCGCGATCTCGACCACATGCGCTACGAACTCGATGCGCCGATCGAATATTCCGCCCAGCATCGCGGCTACTACTACACCGAGGATCAATACCAGTTGCCGGCGCTCAATATCCGGGAAAGTGACCTGTTCGCCATCTATCTGGCCGAAAAGCTCCTGACCCAGTACGAAGGCACGCCGATTTACGACAACCTGCGCTCAATGTTCGGCAAGATCGAAGCAAGCCTGCCGGACAAGACTGTTGCCCTGCCCAGCCACGACCCCGGGTTGTTCACCGTGCTGCCGCCCTTTACCACCGTTATTCTGCCGGACGTGCTGACCACGGTGTTCGACTGTTTACGCAACTCGACCCGGATGACAATCGACTACCGCAGTCCCGGCGGCGAGGTGGCACCGCGCGAGATCGATCCGTATCACGGAGTTCGCTTCGAGGGCGACTGGTACGTGGTCGGCCACTGCCACCTGCGGCAGGCGATCCGCACCTTCAGCCTGGCCCGCATGGCCGCGGCCCGAAAAGGCACGGCGCAATTCGTTCGGCCCGCCTCCTTCGACTTCCGCAAGTTGTTCGGCAGCCATTTCGGCATCCATTGGGGCAAGGACGAGGTCGAGGTCCGCATCCATTTCTCCCCCAAAGCCGCGGCCTATGTCCGCGAACGGCAATGGCACCCGTCCCAGCGCCTGGAAGAGCGGAACGACGGTTCGCTGATCCTCGTCCTGACCGTCAACCATCTACTGGAGCTGAAACGGTGGATTCTCTCCTGGGGCGACGGCGCCCGGGTGATCGCGCCCCGGGAACTGGCCGACGACCTTTGCCAAACAGCCTGTCGAATGGCGGCCATGGCGAGAATGCCGAATGGCGATGCCAAGTGAGTGAATACGGACCGGACCGGGCGCGGCACCAAATTTCGGCGGCATGGCCGCGCCGTTTCCGTACCCTTGCCCTGGGGCGCGTTTGTCATTTTTTCACGAACCTGAGCATCACCTTGTATTTGCCGGGTGCCAAGTCCTTGGGCAGGATGGTTCCGTCCGGGATCATCAGGGTCAGCACCCGACCGCGTTGGGGATCCAGACGGCCCTTGCGCAAGGCTTCCGCACCACGGTAACGGGGATCGCGCACGTTGAGCAGTTCCGCCTCGAACATGCTGTCTTCGCCGGTTTTCCTGGGGGGCGAGCTGGGTGGATTGATGGGGGGAATACTCCCGATGATAATATCGACCATGTTTCTGCTCCTTATCGATCTGTCGTTTCAGTCTTTTTCTTGCTCGACCCTTTCCGCTCCAGTTTCGGCAGAGCACGATTCCGGGCCAGGCCGTGCCGAAGCCTCTCTCCGGAATGGGCAGCTTGCCCGGGGCTTCACCGGCTTTTCCATGCCAGAAAAAGGTTTCCCAAGGGGCATCGAACGCGGTGAAAACCGAGGAAATTACGCCGCACGATTCAATGGGTCAGCAAATAAAATGCTGTATATTTCCAGGATACATGATGGGTGGCAGGAAACAATGGTATTGCCAGAATGGCGCGGAATTGCGAACAATGTTTCCCTGGCAAAGAGACGTGCAAAACACCTGGAAAGGCTGGATGCTCTTGAAGAGAAGAGAGGCGACCGGCGAATTGCCAGCTTTTTCACCGGGTCCCTGAGATGGAAGTGACGTTTGGACGGCGACTTCATTTCCCTGCGGAAAATCGATCAGCTGGATTCCGAATCGAATTTTCCGCCTGAATATCCGATCCGCCGTTTTCGTCTCTCGCAAACAGCTCGGCCGTCATTTCGGCGTTGCTGCCGCCTCATTTCCATGCCTACGCTTCTGGGGCGCGCTTTTTGGTTGCCCTCAATGGCTTGATCTTGCTACCTTCCCTTGCCGCTTCCCGTCGACTCTTGCCCCATCTTGTCGACCCATAGCGGCTCAATGGCCCGTGTGGCGGCACCGGGCCCATCGCGATTCAACCAAACGAGCGGAAATTTCCATGGCACCGCAGGACGATCAGTGCATTTTTCTTGATGAATTGGCGCGACGATGGCGCCAGAGCCCGGACCGGATCGTGGAGTTGGCGGTCAGCGGTGCCTTGCCGCTGTGGATCGGCTTCACCGAGGTCTCCGGACAAAAGGCGGAGCGAAAAATGCCCGGACCGCGCCAGAAAAAGGCCAAGCCGCCGGCCATAACGCGATACGACCGCATAGAGGTGCGGCCCGCCCCGGAAGTGCTGCGGCAAATCCAGGGCCGATGCGACCGGATATTGATCGTGGCCGAGCTGGCCTGTCTGGATGCCAAGGACGCGCCCATGGTGCTCACCAATTCGGTGGGCGAGGAATGGGGCGAAACCAGCATGATCGGGCTGAAGCCGGCCGCCCTCTTTGCCCGACCGGAAGACGTACGGACATATGAACGAAAAAACAAAATCGTACCGCACACAGTTCACATAGAACCTCGCAACAAGGAGACTCCGAACGAACACGCTCCGCTGCCCGCACCCATAGAGGAGCATCCCTGCTTTGCCCCGGAATTGCATGCCGCCCTTGCCTGTTGGCAGGCCTTGTTCGCCGACGCGGCTTCGCCGGCCTTGATCAGGAAGGCCGACACGCTCGCCTGGCTGCAACGGCATTACCCGGATTTTTCCCAGGCCGCGATGGAACGCATCGCCCTGGTCGTCACCCCCAGCAGGAACAATCGCCGCTAGGCGCGCCCACCATGCCTATGAAACCGTCGTTTATTGTCTTGATGTTGTTGTTGCTTTGCTTGCTGTCGGCACCGGCCGGCGTGTGCGCCGATCTAGACGGCTTCAACGGCATGCGCTGGGGCAGCAATCTCGCCGATCTGCAACAAACCAAAAAGCTGGTGCTCACCAAGGAAGGCGGCAAGAGCGGCGCCTCGCTCTATGTCTTGGAAAACGAGTCGTTGCGTTTCGGCAAGGCCACGCTTACCGGCATCAACTACTCCTTTGCCAAGGATCGGCTCCAGGGCGCCATTCTCCTGTTCAGCGGCCCCAAGAACTTTGCCGCGGTGAAGGCCGAAGCCATGGCCAAATTCGGCGAGACCAAGAAAATTGAACAGAGCGGCGAGGAGATGTACAACTGGCCCGGCACGGTTACCAGCAGCATCCTGTCCTATAACCGGAGCACCCAGGCCGGCTTTTTGTTCCTGAAGG
Organism: Desulfobulbus sp.; assembly: GCF_031547805.1. Taxonomy (GTDB): domain Bacteria; phylum Desulfobacterota; class Desulfobulbia; order Desulfobulbales; family Desulfobulbaceae; genus Desulfobulbus. The sequence goes on along the minus strand of NZ_JAVBRQ010000009.1, from coordinate 24,368 downwards.
TCAAGAAGATGCCGCCCCAGATCAAGACGGCGGAAAAACGCCCGCCCACCAAGGCAGTGCCGGAAACGGCATTGGACAAAGCGCCTCCCCCGCCCCGTTCGGCGCCAACCCCGGCAGGGCCGGCGTTTCGGCCGGCAACCGGCCAGACCGACCTGGAAACCGCCCTTGACCGGGCGCCTCCCCTGCCTTCCCAGCCCGATCCCGCCCGCGACATCTCCCCGGAAACCCAGGTACTGATCGACCGGGACCAGGCGCTCACCCAACTGTGCTGGGAAACCGTAGGGCCGGCGGCCGACGCTGCCTGCGTGCAAATGCGCCAGAACGTCGAGCGGCTCAAGTCCATGGGCATGTGCATGCGGCCCGGCTCAACCGATGCCTCGGCCGACGCCGCCATTGTCTGGTACCGGTGCAAGCCGGCCGCTCCGCAACCGCAGGCCATCCCGCCATCCGCCCCGCAGGCGGTTTCGCCGGCAAGTCCGGCCATGCCAGCCCCGACACCGGACCACCCTTTTGCCGGACAGCCTCTTGCCGGGCAACAACCACTGCCCTCGGAACCGGCGGCGCAGCAGCAGTCAATCCCGCCGGCAACGCCCCCGGCCGGCGAGGACAAATCCGAGCATTGCCGTCTGATCGGCGAACTCTTTGCCTCGGCCGCGCGGATGCGCGATAACGGTTCCGAACCGCAGGTCGCGGAGCAGGAATTGTCCTGGCGGGTGAGCAGTCAGACCCCGGAAATAACCATCGAACGAGTCAGGGAGACCATCGAGCTGGTCTATTTCGATCAGGAATACAATGCGATCAGTGGCGAAGCGCTCATCCAGCGGGTGAGCGATCGCTGTCTGGGGGGACGAGGGCCGTACAGCCGCCCCTTACGGTAAGAATGCACCTTTCCCGGCCGGAAAAGGTGTAATTCAGTTCGGCCGGTCCGCTTGCCGGTCGCTGTTTTCGGCGGCCGGAGCCAGGCGGCAGATCCAGACGTCGCCAGCCAGCCAGCCATCGCCGTGGCGGCGCAGACGGACCGCCTCCCGGGCCAATACGCTCCAGCCGGTACGGTCGGCAACGGCCTGGATGTAGGCCGGCGCATAGGCGAACCGGCCGGTGGGCAGCAGCCGATAGCCGTCCGTCTCCAGGTGTTCGGTGGAAAAACAGAACAGGGCTCCTGGCCGGGCCACCATCCGCGCGGCCGTAAAAATCGGTTCCAGCTCGCCCACATAGATAAAGACATCGGTGGCGAGGAAAAAATCGTAGGTCGCCTCGGTGCCTGCGAGATGATGGAGAATGCTGTCGTGGTGAAGCCGGGCATAGCAGGCCTTCTGCGCCGCCTGCGCCAGCATCCTTGCGGATAGGTCGACCCCGTCGAGCTCCGCGACCGTGCCGCAGAAGGCCTGGCCGCTCAAGCCGGTGCCGCAGCCGAGGTCCAGGCCATGGGCGTAGCGGGTGCCGCCGGCCGGGCTGTGGCGGAGGCAGGCGTGCAGTTGTCGCGGATTGTCATATCCCAGCCCGTCGACCAGATGCCGCTCGAATCCCTCGGCATAGGTATCGAAAAAGTTGCGGACATAGGCATCGGGCGCCTGGGCGAGCGGGATGCCGAGCAGGGCCGCCAACAGATAGCCGACCGATTGATCCTCGGGTCGTTGTTCCAGCACCTGGCTGTAGTAGGCGATGGCCTGTTCGGTCTCGCCGGCCCGGTGATGCAGGTAGGCGAGATTGTTGACCGCCGACAAATTATCGGGCCGGAGGGCGAGCACCTGCCGGTAGCAGGCCATGGCCTCCAGGTCCTCGTGCCGGCCCAGGTGGCAGCCGCCAAGGTTGTACAGGCAATCGGCATGGTCCGGCTCCAGGGCGAGGAGACGCCGGTAGATGGCGATGGCCGATGCAGCATCGCCGGTCCGTTTGTGGCAAAGCGCCAGGTTGAACAGGGTGTCCACATCCGCCGGCGCCAGCGCCTCGGCCGTGGCAAAGGCTTGCAGCGCCTCGGCATAATCGCCGAGATCGTACCGCACCAGGCCGAGATTGTAATGGAGCAAGGGAAAATGGGGCAGATGCTGCAACAGGAGCAGGTAGAGACGCAGGGCCTCGGCCAGCTGCCCTTGGCTGTGGGCGGTACAGGCCGTATCGAAGGCCTGGCGCAGTTGTTCGGGGAATGGATGCGATTGCTGCTGGCTGCTGGACATGCGAAACCGGGGACAATGAGGCTGGAAACGGCAAAGCCGGGCAAGCCCGCGCCGCAGGGCAGCCGCACCCTACCCCTTTTTGCCGGTTTCCGATATGAAAAGAATGGTGCCGGGGACAAACCGCCCGGCTCGGTGGCGAACGATTGCCTCCACCTGCAATTGCCGCTTGCGCGGCGTGGCCCTGTCGCCCCGTTTTCCCGCGCCTGACCGATTCCCGTGCCGCCTCCTTCGCTCCCGTCCCTGCCCATCCAGCCGGTCCTGCCGGCGCTGAAGACCGCGCTTGCAGCCGGCCATGCGGTGTTGTCCGCGCCGCCCGGTTCCGGCAAGACCACCGTCGTCCCTTTGGCATTGCTGGCCGAACCCTGGCTGGCAGGCAAGAAAATCCTCATCCTCGAGCCGAGGCGGTTGGCCGCCAGGGCGGCGGCATCCCGAATGGCAACGCTCCTGGCCGAACCGGTGGGCCGGACCGTGGGCTACCAAATCCGCTTTGAACGGTCGATCGGCGCCGAAACCCGGATCGAGGTGCTGACCGAGGGCATCCTCACCCGGCGGCTGCAAACCGATGCCGGCCTGGTCGACACCGGCCTGATCGTCTTCGACGAATTCCACGAACGCTCGATCCATGCCGATCTGGCCCTGGCCCTGTGCCTGGATCTCTGCCAACTCAGGGAGGATTTGCGCCTGCTGGTCATGTCGGCCACCCTCGACACCGAGCCGCTGGCCCGGCTGCTGGGCGGGGTGCCGGTGGTGACCGGGCAGGGCCGGGCCCACCCGATCCACATCGACTATCTCGACCGCGAACCCCAGGGCCGGATCGCACAGATCGCGGCCAACGGCATCCGCCGGGTGCTGCGGGAGCATGATGGCGACATCCTCGCCTTTCTTCCCGGTACCGGCGAAATCCGGGAAGCCAACGACCTGCTCGCCAATGCCCCGGACTGCGCCGGCCTGGTGCTCGCCCCCCTGTACGGCGACCTTTCCCGCCAGGAACAGGACCGGGCCATCACCCCCGATGCCGACGGCCGGAGACGGGTTATCCTGGCCACCTCTATCGCCGAAACCAGCCTGACCATCGAAGGCATCCGCTGCGTGGTCGATTGCGGCTGGTCGCGGCTGCCCGCCTTCGATCCCGGTTGCGGCCTGACTCGGCTGACCACGGTCCGGGTTGCCAAGGCGGCTGCGAATCAACGCGCCGGCCGGGCCGGCCGACTCGGGCCGGGCTACTGCCTGCGGCTGTGGACCAAGGGCACCCACCACAGCCTGCCGCCCTTTCATCCGCCGGAGATCGTCAACGCCGATCTGGCCAGCCTGGCCCTGGAACTGGCGGCATGGGGCGTGGCCGATCCCAACGAGCTGCGCTGGCTCGATCCGCCCCGGTCCGGTCCCTTCCGCCAGGCCCGTGACCTGCTGCGTTCCCTGGGCGCCCTCGACGCCCATAACCGCCTTACTGTTGTCGGCAAACAACTGGCGGCCCTGCCGGTCCATCCTCGCCTGGGCCATCTGCTGCTCGCAGCCCGCGCACGCGGTTGCCTCGGCCTGGCCTGCGATCTCGCGGCCCTGCTGTCCGAGCGCGATCCCCTGCAACGCGAGACCGCCGGCGCCAGCCTGGAAACCCGGATCAAACTCCTCGACACATGGCGGAGTCAAGGCAAGGCGGCAACTGTCCGCGACGGCGGCGATCCCGCCGGCTGCCGCCGGATCGATCAGGCTGCCCGTCAATGGCAGCGGCTGATGGGCGGCGCGGCCGGCAGCCGTGAAGCCGGGGATATCGGTTTGCTGCTGGCGGCCGCCTATCCCGACCGCATCGCCCGCCGGCGGCCCGGCCAGCGGCAGCGCTATCTCCTGGCTTCGGGCCAAGGGGCCGCCCTGGCCCCGGACGACCCGTTGGCAGCCAGCGAGTACCTGGTCATTCCCCATTTGGATGCCCGGCCGGGCGAGGGCCGCATTTTTTGGGCCGAAGCGGTGGGCATCGAGGCCCTGCGCCAGGATCATGGCCAACTGTTGGCTCTTCGGGAGTTGGTACAATGGGATGCGGCCCAGGAACGGGTGCTGGCGGTGCGGCGGGAAATGTTGGGCGAAATCGTGGTGACGGAACAGCCCCTGGCCGATCCGGCCCCGGAAGCGGTGCGGACCGCCCTCCTGGCCGGCATCGGCCAACTGGGGATCGCCCGCCTGCCCTGGAGCCGGGAAGCTCGCCAGTTCCAGGCCCGCATCCTCGGCCTGCGCACCTGGCAGCCCGAGGTGGCTTGGCCCGATTGCAGCGACGAGGCCCTGGCAGCCGATCCAGCCTGGCTGGCGCCCTATCTGGACGGTATGACCACCGGCCACCAGCTGGCCCAGCTCGACCTGGTAAAGATCCTGACCGGGCTGCTCGATTGGGAGCGGCAGCAACGGCTGCAGCGGGACGCCCCTCCCACCTGGACCGTGCCCAGCGGCTCCAAAATCCGGATCGAATACCGGATCGACGGGCCGCCGATTCTGGCGGTCCGCCTGCAGGAACTCTTCGGCCTGGCCGAAACGCCCTCCATCTGCCACGGCCGCGTGCCGCTGCTGCTGCACCTGCTCAGCCCGGCCCAGCGCCCCGTTCAGGTCACCGGCGATCTGGCCGGTTTCTGGCAGCGCGGCTATCCCGAGGTCAAGAAGGAACTCAAGGGCCGCTATCCCAAACACTTCTGGCCCGACGACCCGCTGGCCGCCCCGCCCACCAGGGGCGTACGCAAGGCCCGCCCGGCCAAATAGCCGGCTGGGGAGGCGGCGAACCGAGGCCGCTTGTTACGGCACCACGTAGGTGAACTGGAACTGGCGGGTGGTTCCGTCGGCCAATTTGGTGCCCACCTGGAACCGGTATTCACCGTGCTCGGGCAGGGCGATATCGGCCCCGAAATGGTTGCCCATGCCCATCAGTTGAATCGGTGTCCCGACCTGACCGCCCTTGGGAGGCGTGATCTTCACTGCCGCCGTGCCCTGCTCGACGGCCGCGCCGGTGGCGGCATCGCTGAACATCACCATGAAATGGTAGTTTTCCTTCCGCCCCATCTGGGCCATCATGGCGCCGACCTCGTTGAGGTGGGCCATGGCCTTGATGCCCGTCACCGTTTGCTCGCCAAGCATGATCGATTTGGCATGCATCATCTGGCCGGCATCGTGGCCATGAACCGAAGGTGGCGCGTGCTGGTCATGGCCGGCAGGGGTTTGGGCGCTGGCTGAAGTGGCCAGGGGCAGCAGGGCGCAGAGGGCAAGAGTGAGGGTTAAGCGTTGCATGGGGGTTTCTCCTGAAGTGGCTCCTCGATGCGAGGAAGGTTGGTGGTTGGTATTGCCTTCGATGCTTCGTCCGAAGTCTCGTCAATGGGTGCGTCCGAGCTGGCCTCCGGGCTCGAATTCAGCCGCCGACCGCGCCAGAGGTAGAAAATCACCGGGTACACCAAGAGCTCCATCACGCCCGAGGTGACCACACCGCCCACCATGGGCGCGGCGATCCGCTTCATCACGTCGGCGCCGGCGCCGTGGCTCCACATGATCGGCAGCAGGCCGGCGATGATCACCGAGATGGTCATGATTTTCGGCCGGATGCGTTTCACCGCGCCGAAGTGGATGGCCTGGACCAAATCGCCCCGGGTGCGCATCCGCCCTTGCCCGTCCCATCGCCTGTGGGCCAGGTCGAGGTAGAGCAGCATCACCACCCCGGTTTCCGCGTCCAGCCCGGCCAGGGCGATGATTCCCACCCATACCGCGACGGACAGATGGTAGTCGAGCAGGTAGAGCAGCCAGAAGGCGCCCACCAGGGAAAAGGGCACGGCCAGGAACACGATGCCGGTCTTGACCAGGCTTTTGGTGCTCAGGTAGATGATGACGAAAATGATCAGGACGGTCAGCGGGATGATCGTCAGCAGCCGGGCTCGCGCCTGTTCCATGTATTCGAATTGGCCGGACCAGACGATGTTGGTGCCGGGGGGCAGCTCGACGCGCGCCTCAACCGCCTTGCGGGCATTGGCCACGTAGGTGCCGATGTCGATGCCCTGGATGTCGACGTACACCCAGGCGGTGCGGCGGCCGTTCTCGCTCTTGATCGCATCCGGGCCCCGGTTGACCGAGATGGCGGCCAACTGGGCCAGCGGTATCTGCCGGCCGCCCGGACCGGGCACCAGAACGCGCATCAGGGCATCGGGGTCGGAGCGAAAATCGCGGTCGTAGCGCACATTGACGGTGTAGCGCTCCAGCCCCTCGATGGTCTCGGTGACGGCCATGCCGCCCACCGCCGTCCGGATGACCTCCTGGATGGTGCCGACGTTGATCCCGTACCGGGCCGCCTTGACCCGGTCGATGGCGATATCGAGATAGTTGCCGCCCACCGGCCGCTCGGCGATGGCACTCAGGGTGCCCGGCAGGGTGCGGACCACACCCTCGATCTGCTCGCCGATCCGGGCCAGCGTTTCCAAGTCGTTGCCCATGACCTTGATCCCCACCGGGGTCTTGATGCCGGTGGAGAGCATGTCGATCCGGGTCTTGATCGGCATGGTCCAGGCATTGGTCAGGCCGGGAAACATGATGGCGCTGTTGAGCCGCTCGATCAGCTGGTCGACGGTCATGGTCGCCTCCTCCGGCCAGAGCAGCCGCAGCGGCCGTTTCAGCCACGCGAGCCCGTCGGGCCAGGAGGAATAGAAGCGCGCGACCGGCACCCGCCGCCACTCGTTCTCCGGCTTGAGCATGATGGTGGTTTCAAGCATCATCATCGGCGCCGGGTCGGTGGCGGTTTCGGCCCGGCCGACCTTGCCGAACACCCGCGCCACTTCCGGGAACTGGCGGATGATCCGGTCGGTCTGCTGGAGAATCTCCTTGGCTTTGGTCACCGACAGGCCGGGAAAGGTGGTGGGCATGTAGAGGAGATCGCCCTCGTAGAGCGGCGGCATGAATTCGGAACCCAGCTTGGTCAGCGGCCAGGCAATGGAGGCCATGGCCGCCAGGGCGAGCACCAGGGTGAGCTTCCGCCAGGTCAGCACCCAATCGACCAGGGGATGGTAGAGCCGGATGAGCAAGCGGTTGATGGGGTTGTCGCGCTCGGCCTTGATCCGGCCGCGGATGAACCAGCCCATCAGCACCGGCACCAGGGTGATCGACAGCAGGGCCGCCGCGGCCATGGCATAGGTCTTGGTGAAGGCCAGGGGCTTGAACAGCCGGCCGCTCTGTTCAGTGAGGGTGAAGACTGGGGCAAAGGAGACGGTGATCACAAGCAGCGAATAAAAAAGCGTCGGTCCGACCTCGGCGGCGGCGTCGAGCACGATCTGCCAATGGGGCTTGCGGCCCCGATCGCGCTCCAGGTGCTTGTGGGCGTTCTCGATCATGATGATGGCGGCGTCGATCATGGCGCCGATGGCAATGGCGATGCCGCCCAGACTCATGATGTTGGCGTTGATGCCCTGGGCGTGCATGATCACGAACGCCAGGAGAATGGCCACCGGCAGGGTGCAGACCGCCACCAGGGCGCTGGGCAGGTGGCCGAGGAACAGCAGGGTCACCAGGGCGACGACGATGGATTCCTCCAGCAGCTTTTCCTTGAGGGTGGCCACGGCCCGCTGGATCAGGCCGGAGCGGTCGTAGGCGGTCTTGATCATCACTCCCGGAGGCAGGCCGGCCTTCAGGCTTTCCAGCTTGGCCTTGACCCGCTCGATGGTGGCCAGGGCATTGTCGCCAAACCGCATGACCACGATGCCGCCGACCGTTTCCCCCTGGCCGTCGGATTCGGCCACCCCGCGCCGCATTTCCGGCCCGAGCCGCACCTCGGCCAGGTCGCGGACCAGAATCGGCGTGCCCTCGGCGGTGGCCATCACCACGATATTGGCCAGGTCGTCCAGGCTGCGGATATAGCCCTTGCTGCGGACCACGAACTCGGTTTCGCCCGATTCGATGGCACCACCGCCGACATCCAGGTTGGCGCGCTGGATGGCCATCATCACCTCGGTGATCGGAATCCGGTAGGCGGCCAGCTTGTTGGGGTCGATCGCCACCTGGTACTGCTTGACAAAGCCGCCCAAACTGGCCACCTCGGCCACGCCCTCGACCGAGGTCAGCTCGTAGCGCAGGTACCAGTCCTGGATCGAACGAAGCTCTTGGAGGTTGTGGCGGTCGCTCTCCACGGTGTACTGAAAGACCCAGCCCACGCCGGTGGCATCGGGTCCCAGGGTCGGGCTCACCCCCTGGGGCAGGGTGGCGGAGCTGGCGTTGAGGTATTCGAGCACCCGCGAGCGGGCCCAGTAGAGGTCGGTGCCGTCCTCGAAGATGATGTAGACAAAGGAGGAGCCGAAAAAAGAATAGCCGCGCACCGCCTTGGCACCCGGCACCGAAAGCATGCGGGTGGTGAGCGGATAGGTCACCTGGTCCTCCACCACCTGGGGCGCCTGGCCCGGATAGGCGGTGAAGACGATCACCTGCACGTCGGACAGATCGGGAATGGCGTCCAGCGGGGTCTGCCGCAGGGAATAGATGCCCGAAACCGTCACGAACAGGGTGGCGAGCAACACCAGGAACTTGTTGCGGATGGACCAGGCGATGATGGTTTCAAGCATGGCGGCTCGGGGCGGGAAGGTGAACGATCGCGGTCGGCGGCAGGAGTCGCGGCAGCCGCATGGTGGGCGCGGTTGCGTCTACCGGGAAACATCGCGCGGCGTCGTGGGCATGGTGCCGCAATCCACCCTGCGGGCCTTTGCCGAAAGCAGGGTCGATGGGATGCGGCCGTTTCATTTGAACAACTCGTCCAGATCCTTGGAAGGGACGGCTGTCGGCGCCTGACGGCCGCGCGCCTCATCCTGGACCGGTTTCGGGCCGAGCATCTTGTCCAGGGCCTCGCGCAGCCGGCTTTCCGAATCGAGCATGAACTGGGCCGAAACCACCACGGCCTCGCCCTGGTCGAGCCCGGAGAGAATTTGGATGAAGCCCTGGTCGTCGCGCAGGCCGCAGGTCACCTGGCGGGGCGCGAACCGCCCCTGGCCCAGGGCCACGAACACCGTCTGCTCTCGGCCGGAATTGAGCACCGCGCTGGCCGGTATGGTCAAGGTTTCGGCGGCGGCGGCGGCGGCAATGGCCACCTGGGCGTACATGGCCGGCTTCAAGCTTAGATCGGGATTGACCACCTCGATCCGGGCCTTGACCGTCCGGGTCTCGCTTTCCAGGGTGGGGTAAAGATAGGCAATGGTGCCCGCCACAGTTTCGCCGCCTGTTTTGCCATCGGATTTGCCACCGGAATTGCCCTCATAAGGCAGCGTCACCCGCACCGGCTGCCCGGTTTTGACCCACGGCAGTTCGTACTCGTAGATGTCCGCCAGCACCCACACCGTCGACAAGTCGGCGATCTGCAGCAACTCTTCCCCGGCCATGATCCGCGCCCCGGCCAGGACGCTTTTCTTGACGACCACGCCGCCATATTCGCTGGCCAGGGACAGGGTCTTGCGCACCCGGCCGGTTTGCTCCAAAATGCGGAGCTGTTCCGGGCTGATGTCCCAGTAGCGCATCTTGGTGCGGGCCGCCTCCACCAGCCGTTCGGCGTTGGCGGCGATTTCGGGATAGGGGCTGGTTGCCAGCCGCTGCCTGTTGGCCACTGCCAGCAGGTATTCCTGCTGGGCCGCCACCAGCTCGGGGCTGTAGATGTCCAAAAGCGGCTGTCCTTTCCTGACCGGCTGCCCCAATTGATTCACGTACAACCGCTCCACCCAGCCCTCGATTTTAGCGGTGACCGCGAACTGCCGGTCATCGGCCGCCGTGACCAGGCCCACGGTATGGATGGTCCGCTGCAGGGCGCGACGGGTTACCGGCTCGGTCCGCAGCCCCATGTTCTGCAGGGTAACCGGATCGATTTCAATGCTTCCCGGCGCGGCTTCTTGTCCATTGGCCGCCCCTGCTTTTACCGGCGTCAGGGCCATGCCGCAGATCGGGCAGGCCCCGGGGGCGTCGCGGATGATGAACGGGTGCATGGAGCAGGTGTATTGGACCTTGGCCGCTTGATCTGCGGTTGGCGATGCGGTGCCGTGGTCGTGGTGGTTGAGGCCGAGGAGGTAGCCGCCGCCCAAGGCCAAGGCCAGACAGGCAAAGGCCGCCACTGTCTTTGCCGCTGAGGTCGCTTTCATCGATGCTCCTTTATCTCATCGAAAAATCGAAAGAAAAAAAATCCACCCCGGTCAGCGCGGCGGCGGCAAAGGCCCGCCGATCACGTTTTCCAGCACTGCCAACTGAATCTGATGCTCGGCCACGGCGCCATGGTATTCCCGTTCGGCATTGAACAGGTTCACCCGGCCGGCGAGCACCTCGGCAAAAGTGGCCTTGCCGGTCCGATACCCGGCCATGGCCGCCTCGGCCGCGCCGCCCGCCTGGGCCAGCATCCCTTGTTCGTAGAGCAGGGCCAGCTTGCGACTGCGCTCCAGTTGCGCCAACCCGTCGGCAATCGCCTTGCCGATCTGGTTGCGCAGGGCCGCGCGCTCCTGGACCGCCATCCGAATCGAGGCTTGCATCTCGGCGGCCTTGGCCCGGCGCCACTCCTGCTGCACCGGCAGGTTGAACGTCAGCTGCGCCGCGTACATATCGTCGCCCCGCATGTCGTCGACCGGTTCGCGCTGCATGTACTCCAGGGAAACCGTGAAGTCGGGGTAGAATTCTTTCCGGGCCAGCCGCTCTCCGGCCCGTCCCTTGTCGATTTTGGCCTGCAGGGCCTTCACCGCCGGCCGTTGGCTTTCGGCCAGCCGCTCCAGTTCGGCGGCCACCAGCGTCCGGGGCCGCAGTTTGATGGGTGCAATGGGAGGAATGGCCGTATCGGGCGGCCGGGACACCAGGGCATTGAGGGCCGCGATCGCCGAGGCCCGCCTCTGCTCCAGGCCAAGACGCAACTCCTCCATTCTCGAGCGCTCCAGCTGGGCCTGGAAAACCTCCTGCTGGCCGGCCTTGCCCACCGTGTACATCGATTCGGCCTGGCGGACGAGATCGTCCAGCAAGATGGCCGAGGTCCGCACCGTTTCCAGGGACCGATCGATCAGATAGATCTGGTACCAGGTCTCCTTGACCAGCCGCCGCAGCTCCAGCCGGCGCTCCTCGACCGCCCAGCGTTCGACCTCGGATTCGAGGCCGGCCTCTTCCCGCATCAAGTCGCGCTTGCCGAAAAAAGGCACTTTCTGGCTGATGCCGACCACCTTGGAGGTCATTGCGTCCCGGCTGAAATTGAAAGGATCGCGGATCAGGGCATTCTGGACGCCCAGCATCAGCATCGGATCGTCGAGCGCCCCGGCCTGGCGCGCCTGGGCAACGCTCATCCGCCACTGTTCTTCCGAGGCCAGGATTTCGGGATTGCCGGTTACGGCCCGATCGACCAGGGCCTCAAGCCGCTCCTCGCCCTGGGGCTGCCGGTCGCCGGCCCGGGCCGTAACGCCCGGCCCCATGAACAGGCCCACCAGCAGGAAGGCGGGCATCAGTCGAAAAAAAAATCTCATGCGGTCGCCCTCCTAGTTCACATACATCATCTTTCTGGTCATGCCGCCGTCGATCACAAAGGCCTGACCGGTGATGAACCCGGCCTCTTCGGACAGCAGAAAGGCCGCCAAGGCGGCAACGTCGCCGGGCAGGCCAACCCGGCCGGCCGGATGCTGATCGTGGTCTTCCGGCCGCAACCGGGCGGCGGACCGCTCGCTCTGCTTCCGCAGTTCGCTGACCTCGATCCACCCCGGCAGCACGGCATTGACCCGGATGCGATGGGAAAAACTGATGGCCAGGGCATGGGTCAGGGCGACCAAGCCCCCCTTGGAGGCGGTATAGGCTTCGGTGTCGGGTTCGGATTGCAGGGCGCGGGTGGAGGCGATGTTGACCACGGCGCCGTGGCGCCGCTGCAGGTGGGGGGCGGCGTGCTTGGCCATGAGCATGGCACCGGTGAGATTCACCCGTAAGACGCGCTCCCAGTCCTCAAGGCGCAATTCGGTAAGCGGCTGGCGCGTCGGGTTGGCGATGCCGGCATTGTTGACAAGCCCGTCGAGGCCGCCGAAACGGGCGAGGCTTTGGGCAACGCAGCTGCGCACTTCCTGCTCATCGCCGACATCGGCGGCAAAAAACGCGGCTCGCTCCGGCAGATCGAGGCTGGCGGCCAATTCCTCGCCGGCCTCGACATCCCGATCGACAAAGGCCACCGACGCATCCTGTCGCAGCAAATATTCGACGATGGCCCGACCGATCCCCTGGGCTCCTCCGGTGACGAGATAAATCTTGTCGGCATGTCCGGCCATCGTTTATTCCTCGCTGTGGTCTGGCGGGCAGGCCGGGATGCCACATCTTAGATGCCACATCGTACCTCGGCCGAATGCTGTGCATATAAGCATTGCCATGAATATTGTCACCTGAAATCAGGCAGACGAACCGGACAAGCGAAAAGATGGGCAACCGCCCTGGAACATGTCTCGGGCGGTGCGAGGCGGCGAACACGGACGGAGCGATGGATGCCCCGTGCTCAATAAGGAAAGCGGTTTGTTATGCGGAGGGTAGCCTCAGGGCATCGAACGCCCTGTTGATCGACTTGACCCGATTGATGGTTTTGCGGCTTTCGCTGCGCAGATCAGGGGCAAGCGGCTTGCCCGCCGAGATTTGGGAAACAATGCTTTTCTGGATGTTGTTGTAGCGATTCAGGGCCTGATGAATTTTCACCGGATTGCCCCGATGGAAATATGCCAAGGCCGGGGCGACGTTGCCGATGATCGAGGTCGAATTCATGAAAACCGGAATTCCGTCTTCCTCGACAATTATGCGCAATATTCCCCGATAGATGCTGTTCTTATCCTGCATGCTCCGTTCCAGGGTGTCGCTGCTCCATTTGTCGGCTGGCGTCCTTTCCCGGGCCAGGCCGACGATTGCCCCGGCGGTGAAACCGGCCCGAAAATCAGAAGCCAGCATCTTGTAATGAAAGGCAAATTCCGAGGAAAACAATTGCACGGCCCGCGTGTCGCCGGGGTGCATATAGACAATGCCATAGCGGTTCAAATCTTTGCCCAAGCGGGCGAACAGGGTGATAAACGAATTATCGAGTTGCAGAATATCGGCGATTCGTATCTTCGTCGATTCCATAACGTTCGGACTCCCGGAAAAACCCTTTTAAACATAAACAAATCTGTCTCATTGTAACGACTAGCATATTTTTCCTTGCCTGCCAAGCAAAAAAACAGGCTAACCCGATGAAAACAAAGGCAGCACAAGGCAAGACAGGTTTCCCCCCTCCCCCGCCGGCCCAGGTTCCCGGCAGGATGCGGGCCTGGATCGCAGGCGTGAAAATGCCGGTTGGTCCGCACAATAAATCAATACTCCCGAGGAGTTCTGTTAACTTGCTATTCTTGCGGCTTCTCCGGCGCCTGTTCATTTTCCCGACCAACGCCCATTATTTTTTGCTGTTGACAAAAAGCACATTCTCCAATAGTAGAAGCTAGGTTTTGCGCTTATGAGTTGTTCTTTCAGTTTTTCCCCTTTTACCGATCGAATCCGGAAAGACTATTTTCCGGGAAAGTTTTTCAATATTCCCTGCCGCCGTACCGTACACCGGTCAGGGAGAGAGAGATGAGGTTGCATTAACAAGCGAGCAAGTTGAATTTTTTTCCGGAAGAGAGCGATCAAAAAAAGTCGTCTATCCATTGCGTCACAAAGCAGGTTCTTCGGCGGACAGGTTCGGAGAGACCGACAGAGGAAAATGGCTCAACTATGACAGCAAAATCAATCAAATCAAAAAAGGTATCTTGGCAGCAGGCGCGCCAGAAAAAAGGCCGGCAAGAGAATAACGATTGATGTTGTTCTTTACCGGTCTTTTTTTTGTATAGGGGGAACCGAATGCCAGCTAATGGCGTTCGGGCAACACAAATGCTTACGACAGGAAAGAGGTGCACATTGGAAACGAACGCAAAAATGTTCTGGACAGGCCTATCACCCGATGAAGCAAGGGAAGCCCTTGTCAACAAAGACAAGTCCATGAAAGACAAACGGATGACCCTCAAGGAGGCGGTTTCCCGTTTCGTCAAGCCTGGCGACAACGTTGGTATCGGCGGCTTTGTCAATATCCGTCAACCAATTGCCATCTGCCATGAAATGATCAGGCAGGGATTCAAGGACCTCACCCTCTCCTTTCAATCTGCCGGCATGGCCCCGGAACTGCTGGCCGGCGCCATGATGGCTCGTCCCGATCATTGCTCGATCAAGCGGATCGAGCTGGCCTACTGGGGCCACGAGGCCTTCGGTCTGGCCCAGGCCTGGCGTTATCTGGCCGAGCGCGGCATGATCGAGTTCGAGGACTGGAGCAACTATAACATGTCGGCCCGCTTCAAGGCCGGCGCCATGGGGCTGCCCTTCATTCCCACCCGCGGACCGTTGGCCGGCGACATCAAGAACACCAGCCGCACCAAGATCATCGACTGCCCCTTCACCAACCGTCCCATCGCCCTGCTCCCGGCCAGCAATCCCAACGTGGCCCTGATCCATGTCCAGGCCGCCGACATGTACGGCAACTGCATCATCAGGGGCACCGATGCCACCTGCGCCGAAATCTCCATGGCGGCAGCCCATACCATCGTGACCTGCGAACAGCTCGTATCCCACGAACTGCTCGTCAGCAATCCGAAGGATGTCATGATTCCGTTCCCGGCGGTCGACGCGGTCATCCACGTGCCGTTCGGCTCCTATCCGGGTGCCTGCCGCCGCCACTACTATTTCAATGGTGACGCCATTCGCGAATACCTCGGCTGCATTGCTCCGATGGTCAAGGGCGGCTCCGCAGATGGATTGAAAGCCTGGTTTGACGAAAATATCTTCGGCGTAGAAACCTTCGAGGACTATATCGAGAAATTCTCGACCAAGAAGCTGATTGCCGACCAGCTCGCAGAGGCCTACCACTGCGAGCGTCTGGCATAATACGGCGGGTCATCAATCATACGAAACTTTTGCATAAGGAGTCATCATGACAGTTTCAACGGATTACACCGCCCAAGAAATCATTGTTGTGGCGGGTGCTAAAATTCTTGAAGACAATAAAATAGTCTTTGTCGGAACCGGCCTCCCCATGGTGGCCTCGCTCCTGGCCGTTCTAACCCATGCCCCGGGACTGATTCCGGTCTTCGAGGCCGGCGCCGTCGGTCCGCCCTTGAAGCACGGTCTGCCCATCTCGGTCGGCGACTCCAAGACCTTCACCGGCGCTTCCTACGTGAAGGGCCTGAACGGCGCTTTTGAGCTGACCCAGCGCGGTTTTGCCGATTTCGGATTCATCGGCGGAGCCGAGGTCGATATGTACGGCAACCTCAACTCGACCATGATGGGCGACTTCCCGGCCGGATACAGCAAGCCGAAAGTCCGTCTGCCGGGTTCCGGCGGCGCCAGCGACATGGCCGCCTCCTGCGAGCGGACCATTCTGATCGTCCCCCACGACAAGAAAAAATTCAACCAGAAGCTATCCTACGTGACCAGCCCCGGCCACCTCGACGGCAGCCCCGGCGCCCGCCAGAAAGCCGGCATGCAGGGCAAGGGTCCGTATCGGCTCATCACCACCAGGGGTATTTTCGACTTCGAGGAGAAGACCAAGAGAATGCGTATTCTCCACACCTTCCCCGGGGAAACGGTTGAATCCATCCAGGAGAATACCGGATTCGAGCTGTTGGTGGCCCCGGATGTCACCCAGTTCGCGGCCCCGACGGTTGAAGAAGTCCGCCTGATCCGCGAAGTCGTGGATCCGAACGGCGCCTTTGTCAAGCGCGTTGCCAAATAAATGAGGACCACCCGGGCAGTGCCGCCCTCCGGCGGCACTGCCCGAATTGCACGTTTTTTTGTTTTTGCCGAGGGATTCCCTTTTTTGACATTTTAACATTGCAGCATCTTGTACCGCATCTCAGCCATACAGACTCAACCAGGCCGTCGACACTTAAAAAAATACATGCTGTCCGTCGGGTTGACTCCCACGGGCATGCGGCAAATTGCGCCCATCGATTCCGCGGCGTTTTTCGTTGGCAACGGCAAGTTTGAATTCCTTTCATTATCCGATCAACCCCCTACCACAAAGGAGCTTATAGCATGAAAATTCTCAAAATCGATCATCTTGGCATCGCGGTCCCCAACATGGAAGAAGGCAAAAAATTCTGGGCTGACGTTCTGGGCCTCAAAGTGGAAGGTTCCGAGACCGTAGAAGAACAGAAGGTCACCACCGTCTTTCTGCCGGTCGGCGACAGTGAAGTCGAGTTGCTGGTTTCCACTTCTCCCGATGGTCCGATCGCCAAATTCATCGAGAAAAACGGTGGCAAGGGCGGCTTCCAGCATGTGGCCTTCCGGGTGGAGAACATTGAGGAAGCCCTGAAGGAGCTGCAGGAAAAAGGCGTGGCCCTGATCGACAAGACCCCGCGCATCGGTGCCGGCGGCGCCAAGATCGCCTTCCTGCATCCCAAGGCCACCGGCGGCGTTCTGGTCGAGATTTCCGAGCGCAACTAATAATAGAACACCATGCTTCCCGGTTTTCGCGGCAACGAAGGACGGGACGGCTGACCGATTCGGACGGTACCGACATCCGGTTCCCCAAAGGGCCGGATGTCGGTGTTCCGGCTTTTTTCAACTTGGGGATAATCCCTTAAGATAAACAACAAGGAGTAAGCGACATGGCAACAGGATATGAGCAATGGCTTGAAATGGCTACCAAGCAGATGAAGGGCAAATCCCCTGACACGCTGAATTGGAAGTCTCCGGAAGGCATTACCGTCAAACCGCTGTATACCGGTGAGGACACCCAGAATCTCGAGGCCCTCAGCATGTTCCCCGGCATGGCCCCCTATACCCGCGGCCCGATGGCAACCATGTATGCCGGACGTCCCTGGACCATCCGTCAGTACGCAGGTTTTTCCACCGCCAAGGCTTCCAACGAGTTCTATCGCAAGAACCTCGCCGCCGGCCAGAAAGGTTTGTCGGTTGCCTTCAGCCTTTCCACCCATCGCGGCTACGACTCGGACAACCCCCGCGTGGCCGGCGACATCGGTAAAGCAGGCGTGGCCATCGACTCGATCGAGGATATGAAGATCCTGTTCGACGGCATCCCGCTGGATCAGATGTCCGTTTCCATGACCATGAACGGCGCGGTTATCCCGATTCTGGCCATGTGGATCGGCGCCGCCGAGGAGCAGGGCGTCAAGCAGGAAGAACTGCAGGGCACCATCCAGAACGACATCCTCAAAGAGTACCTGACCCGGAACACCTACATCTATCCGCCGGAACCCTCCATGCGGATTATCTCCGACATCATGGCGTTCTGCTCCAAGAACATGCCGAAATACAACACCATCTCCATCAGTGGCTACCACATCATGGAAGCTGGTGCCGACTCGGTGCTCCAGACCGCCTTCACCCTGGCCGACGGCGTCGAGTACGTACGCGCCGCCATCAAGGCCGGCATGGATGTCGACACCTTTGCTCCCCGCTTGAGCTTCTTCTTCGGCATCGGCATGAACTTCTTCATGGAAATCGCCATGCTCCGTGCCGCCCGTTACCTGTGGTACAAGCAAATGCAGCAGTTCAACCCGAAGAAGCCGCAATCTTCGATGCTGCGCACCCACTGTCAGACCTCCGGTTGGTCACTCACCGAGCAGGATCCGTACAACAACGTCATCCGCACCACCATCGAGGCCCTGGCCGCTGCCCTGGGCGGCACCCAGTCGCTGCACACCAACTCGTTTGACGAGGCCGTTTGTCTGCCGACCGAGTTCTCCGCCCGCATCGCCCGTAACACCCAGATCATCATCCAGGAAGAGACCCACGTCTGCAAGGTGGCCGATCCGTTGGGCGGCTCCTACTACATCGAGTGGCTGACCAACCAGATCGTGCAGGGCGCCGAGAAAATCATCAACGAGATCGAAGAGCTGGGCGGCATGGCCAAGGCCATCGCTTCCGGCATGCCGAAACTGCGCATCGAAGAATCCGCAGCCCGTCGCCAGGCCCGTATCGACCAGGGCAAGGATGTCATCGTCGGCGTCAACAAGTACCGCCTCAAAGACGAGAAGCTCGATTTCGAAATTCTCGAGGTACCGGATTCGGTTCGTCTTGAGCAGATCGACCGCATCAACCATATCAAGAAGACCCGCGACAACGCCAAGTGCCAGGCTTGCCTCGAGGCCGTCACCAAGGCTGCCAACGGCAACGGCAACCTCCTGGAAGTCGCCATCGCAGCCGCCAAAGCCAGAGCAACCGTTGGAGAAATTTCTGACGCCATGGAAAAAGTATTCGGCCGTTTCGTGGCCACCACCCAGTGTGTATCCGGCGCGTACTCTTCCGAGTACAGCGAGGCCAGCAGCGATTCCGCCCAGGTCATCGAAGGGCTGCGCAAGCGGACCAACGACTTCCTGGCCAAGACCGGCCGCCGGCCGCGTATCCTCGTCACCAAGATGGGACAGGACGGCCATGACCGCGGTATCAAGGTTGTCGCCTCTTCATATGCCGACCTCGGATTCGACGTCGACATCAGCCCGATGTTCCAGACTCCCGAAGAGGCCGCCAAGATGGCCATCGAGAACGACGTTCACATCGTCGGCGCTTCCTCGTTGGCAGCCGGCCATAAGACCTTGGTTCCCGAACTCATTCAGAAGCTGAAAGAGAAGGGAGCCGGCGAAATCATGGTGGTTGCCGGTGGCGTTATTCCGCCGAGCGACTATCAATTCCTCTTCGACGCCGGCTGCAAGGGCATCTACGGCCCCGGCACCCCGATCACCGAATCCGCCGGCAAGGTCATGGACATGCTGGAGGCGAAGTATTGTAAGTAAGCAGTAACAGTTCGCATATTGGCACGAAGGCAAACGGACGGGCGACAATCCGTCCGTTTGTTTTTCGCACGACGAACCCTTACCAACGGTCAGATATGCATAAAGATCCCAGTTACTACATCCAAGGCGTCCTGGACAACAATCGCCTGATGCTCGCCCGGGCCATCACCCTGGTCGAAAGCATTCTTCCCTCGCATCAGGAAATTGCCAAACATGTCATCAATGAGCTGCTCCCATACACCGGCAAGGCGGTTAGGCTGGGAATCACCGGCGTGCCCGGTGCCGGCAAGAGCACCTTCATTGAAAGTTTTGGCACCATGCTGACCACCCTTGGCCTCAGGGTAGCTGTTCTTGCCATCGACCCCAGTTCAACCCGTAGCGGCGGTTCCATTCTCGGCGACAAGACCCGGATGGAAAAGCTGGCGGTCAACGACATGGCCTTCATCCGACCGTCCCCTTCCGGCGGCAGCCTTGGCGGCGTTGCCCGGAAAACCCGTGAATCCATGTTGATCTGCGAAGCAGCCGGATTCGACGTCATCATCGTCGAGACCGTCGGCGTTGGGCAGTCGGAAACCACGGTCGCCTCGATGGTCGATTTCTTCCTGGTGCTCCAGATCTCCGGCGCCGGCGACGAACTCCAGGGGATCAAGAAAGGCGTTTTGGAAGTGGCCGAC
Organism: Desulfobulbus sp.; assembly: GCF_031547805.1. Classification (GTDB taxonomy): domain Bacteria; phylum Desulfobacterota; class Desulfobulbia; order Desulfobulbales; family Desulfobulbaceae; genus Desulfobulbus. The sequence continues at coordinate 4,745 of NZ_JAVBRQ010000009.1, read as the reverse complement.
GCCATCGTGGTCAACAAGGCCGACGGCGACAATATCAACCGTGCAAAATTAGCCAAAAAACAATACGAAACCGCACTGCACCTGGTCACGCCTTCTTCGCCCAACTGGGCACCCCCGGTCATGACCTGCAGTGCCCTTGAAGAAGTGGGCCTGATGGATGTGTGGACCACCATCAACAATCACAAAAAGATCATGACCGCCTCCGGCGAATTGGACAAGAAACGCCAGGATCAGGCCATGAGTTGGATGTGGTTTCTAGTGAATGAGGGGCTGGAACGCTGGTTTTATCAACATCCCGAAATCCAGAAATTGCTCCCCGCTATCAAGCAGCGGGTCGAGACCGGCACCATGGCGCCCACCCGCGCCGCCGACGAGCTGGTGGAAATACTTGGCAAGGACTTGCTTTTGTAAGAAAATTTTATTTTTTCCCGATTTTTCATACCTTCTCGACCTCCTTGGGTCGAGAAGGTTTTTTTGTTCTGCCGACCGGACGGGACGACATCAAGCCTGAGGCGACATCATCCCGACCAGGCGCCATAAAACCCCTTGACGCTCCCCACCAGGAAGAGTATAAACCGCAAACTGAAAAACGGCCGGAAACGGAAGCGTGGCAACGAATGCCGGCCTTCGGCTCCCATATCGCCAGCTGGCTGTTTTTCGCTTGTCCCATGCTCATCGGTTGATAGCCGGGTCCCGGGCAATAAGGAATCACAAACCCCGTCAGGTCCGGAAGGAAGCAGCGGTAGTGGCCCTCCTTATGTGTCCGGGGGTGCCCGGCTATCTTTTTTACGGCGAGCGTGCCGACCCGCCCGCGGGTCCGGCGCATCCAACCCCGTATCCCCCGATCCTTGACCGCCGGTATCCGCCGTGTCGTACCTTGTTCTCGCCAGAAAGTCGCGCCCGCAATCCTTCGCCGAAGTCGTGGGCCAGAGACCGGTGGTCCGTACCCTGCAAAACGCCCTTGCCCACAACCGGGTACCCCATGCCCTGATTTTCAGCGGTGTCCGCGGCACCGGCAAGACCACCCTGGCACGCATCATGGCCAAGGCCCTGAACTGCGAACAGGGACCAGCGGCCGAACCGTGCAATGCCTGCCGATCCTGCCGGGAGATCACCGAGGGAACCAGCATCGATCTGCAGGAAGTGGACGGCGCCTCCAACCGCGGCATCCAGGAAATCCGCGAGTTGAAGGAAAAAATTCGTTTCATGCCCACCAACTCGCGCTTCAAGATCATTATCATCGACGAAGTGCACATGTTGACCACCGAGGCCTTCAACGCCCTATTGAAGACCTTGGAGGAACCGCCCGGCCATGTCTACTTCATGTTTGCCACCACCGAGCTGCACAAGGTGCCGGTGACCATCCTCTCCCGCTGCCAACGCTACGAACTCAAGCGAATCGGCCACCAGGAGCTGGCCGCCCACTTCCTGCGCCTGGCGGAAGCGGAGGGGGTGCGGATGGAGCCCGCGGCTGTGGAGATGATCGTGCGCGAATCGGGCGGCAGTGTCCGGGATGGGCTCAGCCTGCTGGACCAGATTTTTTCCTATTGCGGCCAGGAAGTCCGGACCGAGGAGGTGGTCGAGGTCCTCGGCCTGGTGAGCCACCAGTTGGTGGCCGAGGTCGGAGATGCGCTTTTGCGCGGCGATCTTGGCGCCACCTATGCCTTGCTCGATGCGATGTATGCCCACGGCTCGGACAGCAGGCGGTTCAGCAACGATCTTCTGGCCTGGTTTCGCGCTTTGGTGGTCTGCAAGGTCAGCCGGGAACCCGGCCAAATGCTCGAGGTGAGCGAGGACGAGTTGCAGGAGTTGGCACGGGTTGCGGCGGCGCATTCATTGGAAACCCTGACTGCCCTCTTCAACCTGCTTCTTGACGGCCTGGAGAAAGCCGCCTTTTCCCAGCAGCCGCGACTGGCCCTGGAGATGGTTTGCATCCGTGCCGTCCAATTCCGGGACGTGGTGCCGGTCGCCGATCTGATCGCCCGCCTGGACCAGGTGCTGGACAAAACGCCCATCGACACCATGCCGTCGCAACCGGCAGCTTCCGCGCCCAGGCCAAAGCCGCAATCCAGCGCCACACCGCCTGCCGCGCAACCTTCGCCGCCCTTGACCGCTGTCCCCTCCGAGCCATCGTCCTTGCCGGCCAGCGGTACGCCGGCACCGCCGCCTCCGCACGATCAAGCTCCAGCGGCTAAGCCGGCCATCACCCCTCCCGCCCAGCCGCTCCCTGCCGAACGAGCCGCGCCGCCGGAGCAACCACAACCGCCGCCGCCGACGGAGCCCCAGGTCTCCCCTGCCCCGGCAGCGCCGGAGGAACACCCGGTCACCCAGCCCAAGCCGCCCGAGCCGACAAAAAAACGTATCCGCCAGCATTGGGGCGCCTTCCTCAAGTATGTACGGGAACGGCAGCCTTGGGTCGCCGCCTCCCTGCAGATGGCCGATTCCGTGGACCGCCAGGGTGAGGAATTGATCATCCGTTTTGCCGACAGCAGCGACTGCACCCTGTTGAAACAGCGCAACGCCATCAATGACCTGACCGAATTCGTCCTCGATTTCTTCCAGGAAAACATGCGGATTCGCTACGAGGTCCCCGGTTCCGACGCATGCGCCGTCGATCCGGCCAACGGTCTGGCACCGCTGCAGGAGCGCCGGGCCCTGGCCAGCGACCCCCTGGTGCTGACCGCGCTCGATGTCTTTACCGGCCAGGTGGCTGAAATTCGCGTCGGCCAGCGCTATCGGGCCACCGCCGCGCCGCAGCCCATCCCCAAATCCGGCGACGAACCCCATACCATTCCGGACGAAGAATAACGAGACCAGGTGCCCTGCCCGTTGGGCCACCCACACCAACCCGCATAGGTTTATTATGAATATCAACGAATTGATGAAGCAAGCCCAGCAATTCCAGGAAAAACTGGCCACCGTGCAAAACGATCTCGGCAACCGGCAGGTTTCCGGCTCCGCCGGGGCCGGCATGGTGGTGGCCACCCTCAACGGCCGGGGCGAGTTGCTCGGGATTGCCATTGAAAAGGCTCTGGTCCAGCCGGATAATGTCGAGATGCTCCAAGACCTGGTGGTTTCGGCGGTCAACGACGGGCTGAACAAGGCCAAGGACTTGGGCAAGTCGGAGATGTCGCGCCTGACCGGCGGCTTCAATATTCCCGGGCTGTTCTGAAATGCAAGTGATTCCACCGGCCTTGGAGCGGCTGATCGGCGATTTGGCCAAGCTGCCTGGCCTCGGCCGCAAGTCCGCCACCCGCCTGGCCCTGTACATCCTGCGCCGGCCGGCCGTCGATGCCAGGAACCTGGCCGACGACTTGCTGGCCCTGCACGAGGCCATCCGCCTCTGCCGCCACTGCTTCACCTTTTCCGAAACCGATCCCTGCGCCATTTGCGGCGATCCCGGCCGCAACCCCCGGCTGGTGTGCGTAGTCGAGGAACCCGGCGACCAGATCGCCATTGAAAAAACCGGCGCCTTTCGCGGCGTCTACCACATCCTGCACGGGGTGATCGCCCCCATGGACGGCATCGGCCCGGCAGAATTGAAAATCCGTGAGCTGCGGCAGCGGGTTGCCTCCGGCCAGATCGACGAAGTACTGCTCGCCACCAGCTCAACCGTGCCGGGAGAGGCCACCGCCTCATACCTTGCCGAACTGCTCAAGGAAAGCCGCGTCCGGATCAGCCGCCTGGCCTGCGGCATTCCCATGGGCATGGATATCAAATACGCCGACGAACACACCCTGGCCAAGGCCATCGAATCCCGCCAACCGCTCAAACCTCTTGCCTGATTCTCCTTCCCTGATGCCGGTGCCGCCCGCAACCGGCCGAGTTTTTTTCTTCCAATCACCTCCTCTCGGGATACGCCATTATTTTGTTTGAAACGTTGACCTTTTCCCAATTGTCGCGTACAAATTTTTTGTATGGCGTCGTTTTTCAGAGCCAATAATTCCGGTGGCGCCGCGATGGTTTCGCCCATCGTCCATTGCATCCATTGCGTCCATTGCCCAAGGCCGACGTGAGCACGGCTGCAACGGCCTTCGATTCGCCGCCCTTTATCGGCATGCGCCGGCCAGCGATGCCTGAACACCAGCAAGGAGATAGCGATGATTCATCTGGTCGAAACCGATATCACCACCATGCAGGTCGATGCCATCGTCAACGCCGCCAATGAAACGCTCCTGGGCGGCGGCGGGGTCGACGGCGCCATTCATCGTGCCGCCGGACCGGAACTGCTGGAGGAATGCCGGGGCATCGGCGGCTGCCCGACCGGGCAGGCCGTGCTGACCAAGGGATACAACCTGCCGGCCAAGTTCGTGATCCATACCGCGGGCCCCATCTGGCAAGGTGGCCACCAAAACGAGCCGGCACTGCTGGCCAACTGCTATCGCCGCTGCCTGGAACTGGCCCTCCAACACGATATCCAATCCATTGCCTTCCCGGCGATCAGCTGCGGCGCCTACGGCTTTCCCCTGGACGAAGCCGCCGACATCGCCGTGGATACCATCCAGTCCTTTTTAAACCGCAACGGCAAACCCAAGGACGTCTACATCGTCTGTTTCCAGCCAGGCGCCAAATTCGCCTTTGCCCAGGCCATTCGCGGGCTGGAAGAATAAGTGTTTATCTACGAATAAATTACTCGCATTTTTCCCGCCATTGGCTCATATTCCGTTGAAAATCAAGCAATGGAGGCAGAAATGGCACGCATCAAAACCTGGGAAATTTCGGATGCATTCTGGGCGATCGTCGAA
>NZ_JAVBRQ010000006.1:0-18899 GCF_031547805.1 Desulfobulbus sp. | reverse complement strand
AGAAGATAGTGGTGAACACCGCCAGCGGTTTTGCCCCTCGCACTTTACGGATGCCGCTGCTACTCAAAAGGGTGCCGACCTTGAAATCTTCCAGGAAGGAAAAAATCCGGTTGTGCAGTCGTTTTGCCTCTTGTTGCTCCTGGTGGTATTGAGTATGGTCCATTTAAGCCTTTTCTTCTTGATATCATTAGGTATTTTTGCAAATCCAATGTATCGGAAAGTAAAAGGCTTTTCACGTTAAAACGACATTATTTCAAAAGGTTGAGCGTCAATTCTTCCTGGGCTACGGCAAAACCGAAACTTGAGGTCGAGTTTACAACAGAGGCACTTGCACTCCGCAAGAGATAGGAAAATGTGTTATCTTTTCTGCGGCTGGGGCGGGAAGTAGGATGTTGGAGGGGGAAAGAAAGAAAAGGTCAACCTGGTGCGAAGTGTGCCGGCTACGTATTAGCCGCGTTATCAAACTGCCGCAGATAGGTGCATGTTGCTCTCACGTCAAGGAAACTTTCCGGATCGCTACCCCGCAATCATGATGATTCCTTCAAAAATGCCAGCACCCCGCTGGCAGAAAAGAGGAGATGGGTTCTGGGCCGCCCGCTTTATTTCCCGGCAAGCCATCCTTGGGGAGGGGGGAAACATGCAAGTTTCAATGCAGAACTATGCATTGATGGAGCCTCACCGTTTCACCGCTACGTAGGAAGGCGACTGCCGCCCGGCCTTTTCCGATGACGCGATCAATGATGGAAACATGGAACACGCCATCGATCACGGTGGAAACCTTCCTGCCGATGTATGATTGACGATTATCGATCATTCGGACTCCTTGCGAGGGAAAATATTGGCTCTGGAGGAACTCGCCACCCTGGTGATCAATTTTTGCCGATGCAGAGAAAATGACCGGTTCGGCATTTTCGGAGATGTGCTGCCGCATGGTCTTGTTTGCACTGGCAACCTGTTCAATTTATTACCCTTGATAGCATGAGAGGCTTGATGTGTTTGTTGATATCCCGATTAACAAATAGTCAATAATGTATATAATGTCAAACAATAAATTAAACATTGTTGACCTTGAGTTTGCCGCCGAAATTAAAAAAGCCAGGATCAAGGCTGGGCTCTCCCAGGAAAGATTTGGAAAATTATTTGAAATTTCAAAAGGATATGTTCTTATGCTTGAAAACGGGCAAAGGAGTCCGTCCGTCCTTTTGAAGAAAGAAATCAAGCAATGGCTTGAAAGCGAACTATCCTCAAAAACGATTGAAACGTCTTTCGGTGGTTCAACGATGGAAGTGTGTTACCAAATTCCGATACTTGATCGGGTGTCGAGCGGAATTACGCAAGAATTGTCCGAGTATACCGGAGAATATCTTGCCGTTCCGGGGGCGCCGAAGGACTGCTTCGCCTTGCGGGTGCATGGCGAGGCAATGGCACCGATCATTAGGCATGGCGATTATGTTCTTTTTGTCATCGATCGCGTTGCAAGGCAGGGCGACGTGGTGGTCGTCAACGATGATTTTGGCGATTCCATCATCAGGAAATTAAAGGAAAAAAAGGGAGATCTTTTTTTGGTGAGCGAAAACCCGGACTATCCTGCCGTCAAGCCGAACGAAGAATACAGAATTATGGGGGTCGTGGTCGATGTGTGGCGGAGAATACCCTTCAAGCCCGGACAATAACCCCTCCGGACATTACCCCTTGATAAGGTCCCTTCCGGTATCATTCCAAAAATAAAAATCGCTGGACACGATGTCCAGACTATGCTAAAGCACTACCCGCATTCGGCAACGGAGAGCCAGGGCGATTGCCAGCTGTCCGGATTCGACCCGCATCGCAAAGACAACGTGCAGTCGGGATAACGAGCGAGGCCGAAAATAAGTGAAAGACACATTCGTCGGGAAGTGGCTCAGCCTGGTAGAGCACAGCGTTCGGGACGCTGGGGTCGGAGGTTCGAATCCTCTCTTCCCGACCATTTACGCAACACAATTTGGGGCAGGTTTCTTTTGAAACCTGCCCCAAATTGTTTTCCCGCCTATGCCCCACCCATCGATTTTTAAATTTCCGTCCTTTTTTATTTTCCCTGGCTGTATTCCCTAGCCTGCTGCTCATAGTCCCGCCACTGATCCAGCACCCGGTTGACCGGTTCGCAGGGCACGAACGCGGCCGGATCGCACTTGTTCCAAGGTGTTTTGCAGTAAAAATGTTGGTGGGCGATATTAGCCGCCAAAAACACCGCCACAATCAGGACCGCGATGATGGCGAAACGGATGAACAGGCATTGCATGGTGCCTCCATTGGTTTGATCGTGATCGTGATTGCTCTGACCGGGACAATCCCGCCGACGGCACGGTAGCTTTTCCCAAAGCCAATTGCAATACAGTTGCCAGCGGATGTGCACCTGGCTGGATAACTCAACTCGGGGGACGATGGGCGTTTGCGTCTTCATCTGCAGGAGAACCGAATTTTTCTGAATATCCATGAAACGGACCAGATGTGCAAGCCGGGATACGATTGAAACCGCTCGCTTTTTCCCGATCAGTCATTAATATTGAATGATCGGTTCCTGAAAAATTTCCAGCCTCTTTGAGCGGCGCCTGCGCAACAAAGACTGCGTGCGGGACCGCAGCCGATCAATCGGACAAGAAAGCCGGGTAGGTTGGGATATCTCGTTACAAGGAGGCAAGGCCAATGCAGATTGACCGCAGGAAAATCAATGCCTTGGTGATGTGCGTAGTAATGATGGCCGGATTGGCCGGCAAGTCGGCGATGGCCGAGGAATGCGAGAAGCAACCGCGTGCCGATCCCGGTACGATGACCGCCGATGCCGCTGTGGTGCGGCCGGTGGGCACGGTGGCCACGGTGGCGGGTTTTGCCCTTTTTTTAATTTCGTCGCCATTTGCGGCCATGGGGGGCAATACCCACGAGGCCTGGGAGAGTTTGGTGGCCGAGCCGGCAAACTATACTTTCAAGCGACCCTTGGGCCATTTCGACTGCGAGCCGCAGGCGGGCAAGAAAAAATGAACCGGCATGTCTGACGTGATTGTGTGTCCCGCATGCGGGGCCAAAAACAGAGTTCCGGCCGAAAAACAGCACTTGACGCCCAAATGCGGGAAATGCGGGCACAGCCTTGTCGGCGCGCCTCGCTGCGGGATCGTCAATTCCCTTGTCGATAGCCAGTTCCGGCAGCTGGTCGAACGCTCGCCCTTGCCGGTGGTGGTCGATTTCTATTCCCCCACCTGCGGCCCATGCCGCATACTCGCCCCAGTGCTCGACACCCTGGCCGATGCCTATGGCAGCCGGCTGCTCTTTTTCAAGCTCGATACTTCCAGCCAGCAAATGCATGCCGCCCGCTTTCAGATCCGGGGAGTGCCGACGCTGCTGCTGTTCAAGGCCGGACAAGTGGTTGACCAATTGGTCGGCGTCGCTCCCCAGGAGGAGATCGCCCGGCGGCTCGATGCGCTGTTGCGCTGATCCGAGGGGTTGCGCCGGCTCGCCGGTTAAAGAGCGCCGCACCCGCTGCCGCACGCTCCGAAAGGTTGTTAAAGGTTGTTCCGCATTGTCGCCGGCACCTCGAGCCCGCCTCCCAGGGCCTTGACCAGGGAAATGTGGTTGACGAGCTGATCGAACCGGTTGGCGGCCAGGGCGATCTCTGCCTGCCGCCGGCTCTCTTGGGCATCGAGCCAGGATTTCAACGGGCTGCCGCCGGCCTGATAGCGGACTTGATACAGGCCCTCGACCTGACGGGCCATGTCGAGACTGCGTTCCAGCTTGTCGGCTTGTTCCTGGTACTGCTGGCGGGCGGACAAGCCGTTTTCCACCTCTGCCAGGGCGTTGTAGAGCGTTTGCCGGAAGGTGACGACCATTTGTTCGTATTCGGTTTCCGACAGGGCGATGGAGCGGCGCATGTCCCGCCACTGGACAAACGGCAGGGCCAAGTCCGCGGCCAGAGTTCCGATTGGATCCCGAATGATCCTGGATAGTTCCTCGCTACTGCCGCCCAAGCTGCCGCTGAGAGTGATGGCTGGGTAAAAGCTTGCCCGGGTGGCATCGGTCGTGGCCAGGGCAGCCCGCAGCCGGGCTTCCGCGGCCCGCATATCCGGACGGCGGGCGAGCAGGTATGCCGGTAGCCCTGCCGCCACTTCCGGAAGATGGATTCCGTCCAGATTTTCCGGCTCCACGATGGCCAGGCTCTTGGGCGGGCCGTCAAAGAGAATGGCCAGTTGGTTGATGGCCTCGACCCGCTGCTGGATCAGGGTCGTCTGATTGGCCTCCTGGCTGGCCACATTGCGTTCGGCCTCCAGAATCTCGAGGTTGGTGGCCGCTCCGGCCGTCTTTTGCACCCTGACCAGTTCCAAGGTGCGGCGGGCATAGTCGATGCTGGCGCGTCCAAGCTCGATCCGCTGGTTGAGATAGCCGATTTGCCAGTAGAGCAGGGCAGTGGTGCCGGTCAAGGCCAGGGCCGTGTTGGCGAGGTCGTCTTCCGTGGCACGGGCTTCCCAGTGGGCGGCATCCGAGGTGCTTGCTAACTGGCCCCACAGATCGACCGCATAGCTGGAAAAGACAGAGGTGGTGAAGCTGTCGCTCTTCCGGTCGCGCCGCAGGTTTTTACTGTGGCTGGCGCCTGCTTCCACCCGCAGGCTCGGCAACCGGTCGCTGTCCGCCTGTTCGGCCTGCAACTGCGCCCGGCGAAGACGCAGGGCCGCGATTGCCAGATCGTTGTTGCGCTGCAATGCCTCGACGATCAGGCGGTCGAGGGCCGGATCGCCGAATGTGGTCCACCAGCGGTCCTCCATGGCGCGGCCCGCATCCTTGTCGTGGACCCATTCCGGCGGCAGTTCGACGTCGGGGCGATGGTAGGGCGTTCGGATCAGGTTGCCGCAGCCGGAGAGCAAAAGCGCGCAACACAGGGTCGAAACAAGTATTCGTCGCATGCGATTATTCCCTGGCCAAGGCCACCACCGGGTCCAGGCGGGCGGCCTGACGGGCGGGCAGAAAGCCGAACAGAATGCCGATACAGGACGAGCAGAAAAAGGCGCTGACCATGGAGGCGATGGAATAGATCATTTTGAAGTCGCTGCCGGTAAAAGTAACCACGGCGCCGAGGCCGAGCGCCAATCCCACTCCCAGCACGCCGCCCAGCAGGCAGACCAGCACCGCCTCGATGAGGAACTGCTGCAGGATATCGCTGTGCCGGGCCCCGACCGCCATCCGGACCCCGATTTCCTGGGTACGTTCCGTGACCGAAACGAGCATGATGTTCATCACGCCGATACCGCCGACCAACAGCGAGATCAGGGCGATCGACGAGATCAGCAACGTCATGGTCTGGGTCGTCTTTTCGATGGTCTGGCGGATGGCGTCCAGGTTGGAGACAAAAAAATCCTTGGTGCCGTGGCGTTGGGTCAACAGCCGAACCACGCTCTGTTCGGCCACGGCGGTGGGCACGTTTTCGGCCACCCGGACGGTGATGCTGCGCAGGTATTGCTGGCCGGTCAACCGATTCATGGCCGTGGTGTAGGGCGTCCACACATTGAGGCTCTCGGTGTCGCCGAAGGCGGAATCAAGCTTCTTGGTCACGCCGATCACCCGGCAGGGCACATTGTCCAGCACGATCACCTCGCCGACCACCTTGTCCGGAAAATCTTTGAACAGCGTCCGGCGGGTGTTCTGATCGATCACCACGTATTGGGCGCTGCTGCGAACGGCCTCCCGGTCGAACAGCCGGCCTTCGGCCAACTCCATGCCGCGTACCCGGAAAAAGTGCTCGCCCACGCCGTTGACCTGGGCGGTGACGCTGATGTTTCGGTAGAGCAGGGTGACCGACTTGGTGACCACCGGCGTGACCGTGTCGACGTACGGCTGCTGGGCCAATGCGTCGGCATCCCGGGGAATGAGGGTGCGGACCTTGCCGGAGCGCATGTCGCCCCAATCCTGGCCCGGATAAATATTGATGGTGTTCGTGCCCATGGCGCTGATATCCTTAAGGATGCGCTGACGGGATCCCTCGCCCAGGGCCACCACCGAAACCACCGAGGCAATGCCGATGATGATCCCGAGCATGGTCAGCAAGGTGCGCAGCCGGTGCGAGGCCATGGCGGTCAGGGCCATGCGGAAGGCCTCGGCAAAACGGTCCCAGTAGGCGCGCCAGGGACGGGCAGGGGAGGAGGCAGTTGGCGGAGGCTTGGGTGTAATTGCAGAACTTTTTTTTATTTTTCGATCGGATACGATTCTGCCGTCGCTGATTTCGATGATCCGGTCGGCATATTCCGCCACCTGCAGGTTATGGGTGACGATGATCACGGTGTGGCCGTCGCGGTTGAGTTCCTGGAGGATGTTCATCACCTCGAGGCCGCTGGCGGTGTCCAGGGCGCCGGTGGGCTCGTCGGCCAGGATGACGGCGCCGCCGTTCATCAGGGCGCGGGCGATCGACACCCGTTGCTGCTGGCCGCCGGAGAGCTGTCCGGGCATGTGACCCAGCCGTTCGGTCATGCCCAGCCGGGACAGGAGCGTTTGGGCGCGCGTCTGTCGGTTTTTGGCGGTGATGCCGACGTAAATGGCCGGCATCTCGACGTTGGCCAGGGCGGTCAGGCTGGTCAGCAGATGGTAGCGCTGGAAGATGAAGCCGAAATGCTCGCGGCGCAGATAGGCCAGTTCGTCCGGAGCCAGCTGGCCCGTGGGCTGGCCGCTGATCCGGTAGGTGCCCCGGCTTGGTCTGTCCAGGCAGCCGATGATGTTCATCAGGGTCGATTTGCCCGAGCCGGAGGTGCCGACAATGGCCACCATCTCCCCGGTCTCGATGACTAGATCGATTCGGTCGAGCACGGTCAGGGGCTGGTCGCCGGCCTGATAATCGCGACAGACGCCCCGCAACTCGATCAGCGGCGCGTCCATCAGAACATCCTAGGCATCCGCCGCTGCGGCGCAGGAGCGGATGCGGCCGCGGCCTGATCGCCGATGATCACCCGTTCCCCCTCGTTCAAGCCCTCGACAACCTCGGCCTGGATATTGGTGTTCAACCCGATTTTCACCCGCCGTTCCTCGGTTTTTCCGGGCGCGGTTTCCACCCGCACGCCATAGCGGCCGTCCTTGCCCCGGTCGGCCAGGGCTGCGGATGGAATCACCAGCACATCGTTGGCATCGGCCAGGACGATGTTGACCTGGGTGGTCATGGAAATGCGCAGCTTGCCATCGGGGTTGGGTACGTCGAGGATGCCGATGTAATAGATGGCCGTACTGGTGGACGTGGTGGAGGCGGTGGCCGTGGTTTCCTTGGCAATGGATTCCGGGGCCGGTTCGATGGAGTCGACCGTCGCCGGATAGCGGCTGTCCGGTTCGCCCAGGATGGTGAAGGTGACCTTCTGGCCCGGCTTGACCCGAATGACATCGGCCTCGGAAATTTCGACCCGGATGGTCATCCGGTCGAGTTGGGCAACCTTGATGATGGTCGGCGCCGTCTGGTTGGCGTTGACGGTCTGGCCCTCCTTGGTGACGATGGCCACGACCACGCCGTCGATGGGCGAGTTGATCTTGGTGTAGCCCAGGTCGAGCTGGGCGGTGTCGACGGCGATCCGGGCCTGCTCGATCTGGGCGTCGAGGGAGGCGATCTCCGCCCGCAGTACCTTGAGGTTGGCCTCGGCGGTTTCGGCATCCTCGCGGGAGGCGGCATCGCCCTTGTACATCTGGGTTTGGCGTTTGTAGGTCAGCTCCGCCAGGGCCAACGAGGCTTCCTTGGCCTGGCGCTGGGCGCGGACCGCGTTCAAGGCGGCGGTCTTGGTGCGCAGGGTGTTTTGCTGCGGCAGGCTGTCGATCTCGGCAACCAGCTGCCCGGCCTTGACCGCGTCGCCCAATTCCACTTTCAGCGATTTGAGCTGGCCTGAAACCTGGGCGCCGACACTGACCAGATTATCCGACTCCACCGTGCCGTTAGCCAACACCGTTACTTCGATGTCGCCGCGATTGACGGGCGCGGTCATGTAGTCCGGCCGCTTGTCCCGGGTGAAAAAATAGATGGATATGGCCGCCAGTGCCGCGAACAGCACCGCCAGGGGCACAATGATGCGCCAGCGCGATTTTTTGAATGCAAGGTCCATAGTGCAACAAGGTATCGGTATCGTGATCGGTGTCGTGGGCCAAATGAGGCGGCGCGGTCTGCGCAGGCGGTCCGGCGTGGACCCGCGGATTGCGGAATTTCGGATAACGCGCCGAAACAATATTGCACATCAACCGGAATGCCTAGCCTTGGCACGACTTTTTTCAGGTTATTTTTTGCTCGATGAAGCCGCCGGGGCAAAACAACCAAGTCAGGCGGTGCATTTCCAGGCGCAGAACAGGGGCGCGATGGCGCAATGAGGTCATGGTGACGGCAGCGTCATGCCTTGCCCAGAGGACGCGACTGGCTCTTGGTGCTTTGTGCCAAGGTGTGCTACAATGCCGCATTGATAGCTACCCGCCCGTATCATCTTGAAATGAAAGGAGCGTTGCCATGTCGCTTTTGCCGGCCATCGAAGTGGAGACCAACAGCGCACCCGAGGCCGCTGTCATCTGGCTGCACGGCCTGGGGGCCGACGGTTACGACTTCGCCCCCATCGTCCCGGAACTGCAACTGCCGCCGGATATGGGCATCCGCTTTATTTTTCCCCATGCGCCCGCCATGGCCGTGACGGTGAATAACGGCTATGTGATGCCGGCCTGGTTCGATATCCTGGAAATGGCGATCGACCGGAAAGTGGATACCGCCCAGTTGCTGGTCTCGGCGGCGAAGATCAGCCAATTTGTCGAACGTGAGCGCCAGCGCGGCATCGACAGCCGCCGCATCGTGCTCGCGGGTTTTTCCCAGGGCGGGGCCGTGGCCTACCAGGTCGGCCTCAGTTATCCCGAACCGCTGGGCGGCCTGCTCGCCATGTCCACCTATTTCGCGACCAGCGACTCGATCGCGCTCAGCGCGGCCAACCGCGCGCTGCCCATCGAGATCCATCACGGCACCCACGATCCGGTGGTCCCGATGGCCTTGGGCCACCGAGCGGACGAATATCTCAGGGAGCGGGGGTATGATGTTGTTTTCAGGTCCTATCCCATGGATCACGCGGTCTGCCCGGAACAAATTGGCCATACCGCCGAGGCCCTGCGGCGTTTTTTCGGCCTTTGAACAACCGTTGTCGGCCCTGGGCGGCCGTGGGTATCGGCTGGGCGAGAAAATCGTCTCCACAACATTTCCCGGGGATTTTTTCTTGACGTTCTCACCCGTTGCTGGTAATTGACTTGCGGTTTTTCGCGGGATGCTCTATAGTACCCCGCTACGAATGATTGATAGTATAAAAGTTGTAGGCGCGTAGCTCAGTGGGAGAGCGCTACCTTGACGTGGTAGATGTCGTCGGTTCGACCCCGTCCGCGCCTACCAATTTTCCCCAAAGGCTAGGATGCAGAACATACTTCTGCTCATTAGCCTTTGCTTTTTACGGGCACGATGGCAGCAATAGCGGTTTCCATACAAGATGGCGAAAGTAAGTCGTTTCCTTGCGGCACCCGCGTTGCGGACATGCTGAAAGAGCTGCTTTCCGGCAAGCAACGCAAGCAAACGATCGCCGTCAAGGTCAACGGCGTGCTGCTGGATCTGTCGACCCCTGTCGAGACCGACCTCGTTTTGGAGCCGGTCTCGGTCCATTCCGAACAAGGCGTGGAGATTCTTCGCCATTCCACGGCACACATCATGGCGCTGGCCGTCAAGGAGTTGTTCGGCGATCAGGTCAAGGTCGCCATCGGCCCATCGATCGAAGATGGCTTCTATTATGACTTTGATCGGGACAAGCCGTTTTCTCCGGACGATTTCGAGGCCATTGAGCGCAAGATGGCAGAGTTGGCCGAAGCCAGCCTGCCCTTTGTTCGCCAGGAAATGCCCAGAGGCGAGGCCATCGGGTATTTCGAACAGCTCGGCGAATCGTACAAGGTGGAACTGCTCCGTGAAATGGATGCGGACACGGTCAGTCTGTACAGCCATGGCCGCTTTGTCGATCTCTGCCGCGGCCCCCATGTGCCCGATTCCTCTTGGATCAAGGTCTTCAAACTGTTGCGGGTTGCCGGCTCCTATTGGCGGGGCGATGAGAAACGGCAGATGCTCACCCGCATCTACGGGACCGCCTTTGCCGACAAAAAAGAACTGCAGCAATATTTGACCCGGCTGGAAGAGGCCCGCAAGCGTGACCATCGCCGGCTTGGCAAGCAGCTGGGACTGTTCACCATTCAGGACCAGATCGGCCCCGGCCTCATCCTCTGGCAGCCCCGCGGCGCCCTGTTGCGCCGTCTGATCGAGGATTACTGGAAGGATCAGCACTATCGCAACGGCTATCAACTGCTCTACACCCCGCACATCGCCCGCCAGGATCTGTGGAAGACCTCGGGCCATCTCGATTTCTACAGCGAAAACATGTATGCCGCCATGGAGATCGACGAGGTGATGTACCAGTTGAAGCCGATGAACTGCCCGTTCCATATCGGCGTCTACAAGGCTGATCCACATAGCTATCGCGAGTTTCCCATTCGTTGGTGCGAACTGGGCACGGTCTATCGATACGAGCGGACCGGTGCCCTGCATGGCCTGATGCGAGTGCGCGGATTCACGCAGGACGATGCCCATATCTTTTGTCGTCCCGATCAGCTGGAAGAGGAAATTTTCAACATCATCGACCTGAATCTTCATATTCTCAAAACATTCGGGTTCGATCAATACGATGTCTACCTCTCGACCAGGCCGGAGAAATACGTCGGGTCCGACACCCATTGGCAACTGGCGACCCAGGCGCTGAAGCAGGCACTGGACAAAAAAGGACTGGCTTACCAGATCGACCCCGGCGAAGGGGTCTTTTACGGGCCGAAGATCGATATCAAAATCAAAGACCAGTTGGGCCGCTCCTGGCAGTGTTCGACCATCCAGGTCGACTTCAATCTGCCGGAACGCTTCGAAATGGCCTACGCCGGGGACGACGGTCAGGAACATCAGCCGATTATGATCCACCGTGCCCTGATGGGTTCGCTGGAACGCTTCATCGGCGTGCTCATCGAACACTATGCCGGGGCCTTTCCCCTGTGGCTTGCCCCCGAGCAGGCGCGAATTCTGAATATCACCGACGATCAGGCCGCCTATTGCGATCAGGTTCACGCGCGGCTGCGCAACCTCGGCATCCGCATCGAAAAAGACGTTCGCAACGAGAAGTTGAATTACAAGATTCGCGAAGCGCAATTAATGAAAGTGCCCTACATGCTCATTGTCGGCGAGCGAGAGAAAGAAGAGGGGACGGTCACCGTGCGGTTGCGCGACGGTCAGAATTTGCCAGCCATGACGCCGGAAGCCTTCGCCGATCTCGTTATCGGCGAGTGCAAACGCGCCTTGGCCTGAACGACAACAAGAACGATGGGAGGAACGAACATCAAAAAACGAGGTAGCAGAAAACTTTCCACGCAGCAGGATCTGAAGATCAAGGTCAATGAGGAGATCGATTACCGCGAGGTACGGCTCATTGACGCCGATGGAAGCCAGCGGGGCATAGTCAGCGCCAAGTCCGCGCTGGAGTCGGCCCTTGAGCAAGGGCTCGATTTGGTCGAGGTTTCCGACAAGGCTGATCCGCCGGTGTGCCGGATCATGAATTTCGACAAGTTCCGTTACGAACTGAAGAAAAAACAGCAGGAAGCCAAGAAGAAACAAACCGTTATCGAGACGAAGGAAATCAAGTTCCGGCCCAAGACCGAGGAGCACGATCTCGCCTTCAAAATCCGCAAAATCAAGGAATTCCTCGCAGAGAAAAACAAGGTCAAGGTGACCATGCGCTTTCGTGGCCGCGAGATCATCTATGCCCAGACCATCGGCCTCGACGCCCTGACCAAGATTGCCGATACCCTGCGCGAAGACTGTGTTATCATTCAGGAGCCCAAGATGGAAGGCCGGCAGCTCGTGATGTTCGTTGGACCCAAAAGCTGAGATGCCAGGAGCAGATTCGCAACCAATCCAGACAAGCCGGTGACGATGCGCCGGGAAGATACAGGGAGTTCATCATGCCGAAAATGAAAACCAACAGAGGGGCTGCCAAGCGGTTCAAGGCAACCGGAAGCGGCCGTATCCGCCGCAGCAAGGCGTTTTCCTCGCACATTTTGACCAAGAAATCCACCAAACGCAAACGGAACCTGCGCAAGGCCACCCTGATCGCCGATGTCGATCAGCGTGCAGTCCGGCGGATGCTGCCGTATATGTAAACAGATGCGCCCCCTGTCCGCTTTGAGCTGACCGGCAATTTATTCATGAACGGAGAAAACAATGCCTCGTGTAACCCGCGGCTTTAAAGCACGCCGCAGAAGAAATAAAGTGCTGAGCCTGGCAAAAGGCTATCGTGGCGGCAAACACCGCCTGTTCAAATCCGCTGTCGAGGCGGTCGATCGCGCCCTCTGCTATGCCTACCGTGACCGGCGCGTGAAAAAACGCGAATTTCGCCAACTGTGGATTGCCCGCATCAACGCGGCCGCCAAGCAGAACGGAACAAACTACAGCCGTTTGATCAGCGGGCTGGCCAAAAGCTCAATCGAGTTGGATCGTAAGGTTTTGTCGAATCTCGCCATTGTCGATCCGAGCGCCTTCACGGCAGTGGTCAAGGCTGCAAGTCAGGCAAACTAAAATGGAACAAGAGCTGCTCAAGCTCAAACAGGATGCTGAAGAGGCGTTGGCCCAGGTGGCTGGCGCCGATCAGTTGGAGGCGTTCCGGGTTACATTCCTAGGCCGCAAGGGTGGGCTGCTGACCGGCATTCTGCGCCAATTGGGTCAGGTTGCGCCTGAAGACAGACCTCGGCTCGGACAGCTGGCCAATGACATCAAGCTCGGTCTGGAAAGCAGCTTCGAGGAAAGGAAGGCGCAACTCGGCGCCGCCGCCGGTGCCGTTGCTGGCGGGACTGACTACAGCCTGCCGGGGCGTTATCTGCCCTTTGGCAAGCTGCACCCCGTTACCCAGGTGATGGAGGAGATCTGCTCGATCTTCGAAGGACTCGGTTTTGCCGTGGCCGAGGGCCCGGACGTCGAAACCGATTACTACAACTTCGAAGCGCTGAACATTCCCAAGCATCATCCGGCCCGTGACATGCACGACACCTTCTATGTCACGGATTCGATCCTGCTTCGCACCCACACCTCTCCCATGCAGGCGCGGATCATGGAGCGCCAGGACCCGCCCTTGCGCTATGTCGTGCCGGGTAAAGTGTACCGCTGCGATTCCGACATGACCCACACGCCGATGTTCCACCAAGTGGAAGGGCTGCTTGTCGACCGGCAGGTTTCCTTTGCCGATCTCAAAGGCGTGCTGACCAGTTTCACCCACAAGATATTTGAGCGGGAGCTGCCCTTGCGCTTCCGGCCGAGTTATTTTCCTTTCACCGAACCAAGCGCCGAAGTCGATGTTGCCTGCGTGATCTGCGGCGGCAGCGGCTGCCGGGTGTGCAAGCGGACCGGCTGGCTGGAAATTCTTGGCTCCGGCCTCATTGATCCGGAAGTGCTGAAAATGGTCGGCTACGATCCGGATACCTATTCCGGGTTTGCCTTTGGCCTTGGCGTCGAACGAATTGCCATGCTGAAATATGGCATCGACGATATTCGGTTGTACTACGAAAACGATCTTCGCTTTCTTTCCCAATTTTAAGTAGAACCAGCCGCCGTACTTTTTTTGTGTTTTGGCGGATTTTGCGCTTGGAATAGGAAAAACTGCAATGATGACGATTCGAGCGGTTTCTCCATGAGGAGCCGTTCTTCTTTATTACCTTTCGGATGCCCCGTAAAGGCGGCGTCTTGCCTTGACGGTGCGTACCATGCCGGGTTTGCTCGCCCACAACGCTACATCATTTCCTACGTCGCAGGGATGAGTTTATGAAATTTACGTTGAGCTGGCTCAATCAATTTATTGCCACCGATGGACTCACCGCAGCCCAAATTGCCGACAAACTGACCATGCTGGGGCTTGAGGTCGACAGCGTGGTCCCGTTGTTTGCCGATTTGGAGGCGGTGTTGACCGCCAAGGTCAAGGCGGTCGAGAAACATCCCGATGCCGATAAACTGACCGTCTGCTCCGTTGACACCGGCACCGAAACCATCCAGGTGGTCTGCGGCGCCCCCAATGTCCGACCGGGTATGGTGACCGCCATCGCCCTGCTTGGAGTCAAGTTGCCGGATGGCACCAAAATCAAGAAATCCAAGGTGCGGGGAGTCGTGTCGGCGGGCATGCTTTGTTCGGCACGCGAGCTTGGATTGAGCAACGATCATCAGGGATTGATCGAGTTGGAAAGCCAACAGGTTGCGGGCATGCCACTGGTGGATGCGCTGGGCTTGCGAGACACCATGATCGAGGTCGACCTGACTCCCAACCGTTCGGATTGCGCCAGTGT
This sequence comes from Desulfobulbus sp., assembly GCF_031547805.1. Lineage (GTDB taxonomy): Bacteria > Desulfobacterota > Desulfobulbia > Desulfobulbales > Desulfobulbaceae > Desulfobulbus. The sequence continues at coordinate 4,499 of NZ_JAVBRQ010000006.1, read as the reverse complement.
GCGCGGCATAGCCCGCGAAGTGGGCAGCTTTGCCCCGGCCACGCTCAAGCCGTTGGTGACCACGGTCACCCCGCTGACCGGCCGCGACACCGGCTTTGCGGTGGAGATCGATGAGCCGGAACTGTGTCCTCGCTACACCGCGCGGAAGCTGACCAATGTGGCCATCGGGCCTTCTCCGCTCTGGATGCAGCAGCGGTTGAGCGCGATCGGCATGCGGCCGATCAACAATATTGTCGACATCACCAACTATGTCATGCTCGAGTGCGGCCAGCCGATGCATGCCTTTGATTTCACTACCCTGCGCGGGCAAAAAATAGTGGTTCGGCGACCGCGGGCCGGTGAAACCAGCATGACGACCCTGGATGGCAGCGCCCGCCAACTGGACGCGGACATGCTCTTGATCTGCGATGCCGAACGGCCGGTGGCCGTCGCCGGGGTCATGGGCGGTCTGGACACCGAGATTACCGCGTCCACGACCACCATTTTGCTCGAATCGGCCTGCTTCAACCCGATTTCCATCCGGCGTACCGCGCGGAAGCTGGGAATTCCCTCCGAATCTTCCTACCGCTTCGAGCGCGGCGTTGACCGGAACCTGGCCGACAGCGCCTTGGAACGCGCCGTTAATCTCATTGTCGAACTTACCGGCGCCCAGGCCGATCCTGACGGCATTGACGTCTATCCCGGCAAAATACAGTCCCTGCTCTTGCATCTTCGGGTGGGTCGGGTCTGCAATCTGTTGGGCATGGAACTCAGCCGCGATCAGATAGCGCAGTATCTGACCAGCATCGAATTCAAGGTCCGAGCTCTTGACGCGACGGCCCTGGAAGTCGAGGTGCCCAGTTTTCGGGTCGATATAGAACGGGAAATCGATTTGGTCGAAGAGGTGGCCCGCCTGGTCGGCTATAACGCCATCCCCACCTCGCAACCCGTTATCCGGATGGATTCGCCCAAGCAAGACCCGCTGCGCTCTCTGCGGCAAAAGGCGGCCCAAATCATGACCGCCCAAGGATTCTTCGAGGCCATCAATTACAGCTTCGTGGCCGAGTCGTATCTCGATCTCTGCCGTCTGGCCGAAAACGATCCCCGTCGCAAGGTCACCAGATTGCTCAATCCCCTTTCCGAGGAATTGGGTATCATGCGATCGCTGCTGCTCCCCGGCCTGCTGGAAAATGTTCGCCGCAACATCAATTTCCAACGACCGGATATCCGCTTGTTTGAAACGGGCAAGATCTTTCTCAATCAGGAAGTCGGCCAGCCCGAGGAACGGTTGCATCTTTGCGCCGTGATCAGCGGCCGTCGTCATGCCGAAGCCGAGTCCTTGTACTTTGCCGCCCAGGAAGCGGATTTTTTCGATGTCAAGGGGGCGGTCGTCAATCTCCTCGAAACCTTGCGGATTACCGGAACCGAAGATACCTTGACGTTCGGTTCCGAACCGCAGCAGGTACAACCCTATTGCGACCCGACCTGTGCCGCTGTGGTCCGCAACGGCGAAAAGACGATCGGTTTCTTAGGCAAAGTGCACCCGGAAACGCTCAAGGGCTTCGGCATCAAGCAGCCCGTCTATTTTTTTGAAATGAATCTGGATGCGTTGCTGGATATCGATCGAAAACCGCCGTGCTTCGCCGCGCTTCCCAAATATCCCGCAGTCAAACGCGACATCAGCCTGGTGGTACCGGATTCGGTCCCGGCCGGCGATCTTCTCCTGGCAATCCAATCCCAGCCGCAAAAATATCTTGAGTCAGTTGAGATCTTTGATGTATATCGAGGCAAGCCGATTCAGGGAGGCCACAAAAGCGTATCCCTCTCTGTGACGTACCGTTCCGCAACCGCCACGCTGGATGACCAATCGGTCGATAAAATCCACGACAAAATCGTCAACACGTTGATGACTGAATTTAACGCCCGTTATCGTGAAGGATCCGAAGCATGAAGAAGAAGAATGTCACCCGTAAGGAATTAGCCGTTTCCGTCAATGAAAAATTGGGAGTTTCCCAACGGAATGCGGCGGAAATAGTCGATACCGTCTTTGCCACCATGAAGAATACCATGGTGGACGGAGAGTCGATCAAGCTCGTTCAATTCGGCACCCTGACAGTGCGCGACAAAAGTCCGCGCCGTGGCCGCAATCCGCGCACCGGAGAGTCGATGACCATCACCAAGCGGCAGATGGTTTCCTTTCGGCCGAGCAAACGGTTGCGCGAACGGCTGAATAAATAGGCGAGAGGGGCGTTGCTCGGGTTTGTACTTCCGTGCCCGACAAGCAGCGCGCTCGGTATGGCAATGAGGACAAGGAGAGCTGATTGATGTGAAGGAACCACCTCCGGAATTCCCGCAGATACCGGATAAGATTTATTTCCGGATTGGCGAAGTGAGCCACTTAGTGGGGGTGGATACGCATGTTCTGCGCTATTGGGAATCGGAATTTTCATTGATCAAGCCCTTTCGCGGCCCGTCCAAGCAACGTCTCTACCGGCGGCAGGATGTGTATAACCTGCTGCGGATCAAACAACTGCTCCACGACGAAGGATACACCATCTCGGGAGCGAGAAAACATCTAAAACAGCTGGGACTCGATCAGCATGCGGGCGGGGCGGGAAACGCCTCGGGCCGTATCATCGATGAGTCGCTGTTAATGCGGATTAAACAGGAACTCCGCGAAATATTGGCTCAGCTCGACACCACAAAAAAAGGCGATTTGTAACTAAGGGTTGACAGTCAATATCGTCGATGCTACATACATCCCACCATTGACCGGAACGTAGCGCAGTCTGGTAGCGCACCTGAATGGGGTTCAGGGGGCCGGAGGTTCAAATCCTCTCGTTCCGACCAGTAAAATCAAGGGGTTAGATGCCGTATACGGTGTCTAACCCCTTTTTCTTTGCTTTTTCTCGCCATCTTCGCTCTTTCTCGCATATCTCATTGATTATTCAAGCTATTTTTTTAATTGCGCCCCTTTTATGGGTGTCATAGAATGACATCGCACGACGTGGTTTACGGAAAATTACGAAAAAAATTACGAAAAAAAATACAATGAAAACACATGGCGTCGATCAGGAAACAAAAAGGGCGATTTGGAACTAGGTATAACGTGGAAGTATACGTCAAGGGCAGGAGACTCTCGGCGACATTTGACACCTTGTCCGAGGCGGCCCGCTGGGCCGAAGAGACCGAGGGCTTGCTTCGGGCCGGTCTGCCTCTGCCCGGAGAGGTATCGGCGGGCGATATGGATTTTGCCGCCGCAGTGGAAAAATACACCATGGCGGTCGCCAAGCAGAAAAAAGCCAACACGCGCCGGCTCGACCAAGAGATCGGCAAACGATTGATCTCTTTTTTCTCCGGAAGGACCATGCAGACCATCGTCCCGAAAGATATCGCCGAATATCGAGACTGGAGGATGCAGAGTGTGGGCTCAAGCTCTGTCATTCAGGACATGAGCTTCGTGTCGTGCCTGTACCGGATGGCGAGGGCGGAGTGGGGGTTACAGGTCGAAGATCCTGGCAAGGAGATCAGAAGGCCGTCAGCGCCAAAACATAGGCTTTCCTTGCTCACACCAGGGCAAATAGACAAGCTGCTCGATTATTGCTGCATATCGAAATCCGAGCTGCTCTACAGCTACGTGCTGTTGATGCTGCATACCGCCATGCGGCCATCGGAAGCTGCAGGGATGAAGTGGGGCGATGTGCACTTTGACCGCCATATTATCGACCTGACCGAAACCAAGACGGATCCTCGCCGGGTTCCCATGACCGAAGTCGCGGAGGAAGCCCTGATGAAGGTCAAGGCGCACACGGGCGCGAACGCACATGTTTTTATCTCGGACGATTATTCGGACCTGGCCCGGCCGAGCCGGTTTTTCCGGAGATCGTTTGAGAACGCCTGCAGGTATGCTGAGATCGATGGATTCGTCATGTACGGGCTGAGACATTCGGCAGCCAGCTACCTGATTATGCACGGAGTCGACATTCGCACCGTAGCCGAGATCATGGGGCACCGCAATATCTCGCAGACGATGAAATACACCCATTTCCTGGATGCGCACCGTATCGAGGCTATCCAGGCGCTGGGGAAGATCGGCAGGTAAATCACAATTTATGCCGAAAGTCCGACAGACAAGGGCGCGGCCACCGCTTCCCGGAGGGAAACGGTGGCCGCGTGTGCGTGCGTCTCGCTCTCAGCGGTTGCCCGATGTGACCTCCTTGATCACATGATCGGAGAAACGGTACAACTTCTTATTGCAGGTCGAATTGAGCCAGGAACCTCCAGCATTGTTGCACGAGGTTGGATCGGTGCAAAGGTTGAGGTGGGAAGTGTCACAGGTTGAATCGATGACGTAGTCGATATCTATCGGTTCTGTAGAACTCAAGTTTCTGAGTTGAGTTAACTTGCCGTTATTATGTTTGTACTGCGGGCTAACCTTTTCCCTGTTTGCAGGATATCAACGGCAAAGTCCATGACTGCATCAACAAGGGCAAGCACTGCACCTTCGGTGATGAGACCAG
>NZ_JAVBRQ010000022.1:0-33962 GCF_031547805.1 Desulfobulbus sp. | reverse complement strand
GTTGCTCGAAGCCCTGCCGGTGTACGGCACGTCGGCTAACGATTCTCTGGTCGGCAGCGACAGTGTTGCCGACCATCTTATTGGCCAGGCCGGCAACGACACCTTGTACGGCTACGGCGGCAACGATCTTCTCGAAGGCGGCGTGGGCAATGACCAGTTGTATGGCGGCACCGGCAGCGATACCTTGGATGGCGGAATTGACAACGACACCCTCAACGGTGGCGTAGGCGATGACCTCTACCTCTTTGGCCGAGGTTATGGCAGCGATACCATCATCGAGAACGACGCGACCGCCGACAATACGGACGTGGCCCGGTTCCTTGCCGATATCGCCGAGGACCAGTTGTGGTTCCGCCAGGTGGGGAATAATCTGGAAGTGAGCGTGATCGGCACCACGGATACACTCAGCATCCGTAACTGGTATTCTGGTTCCCAGTCCCATGTCGAGCAGTTCCAAACCGCAAACAACAAGGTCCTGCTCAATTCCCAGGTGGATGCCTTGGTCAGCGCCATGGCCTCCTTCACGCCTCCGGCCTCCGGCCAGACCACGCTGCCGCCCGAGCACCAGGCGGGCCTGGCCCCGGTCCTTGCCGCCAACTGGCAATAAACTCTTGACGCTTCGATAAGACTGGTGGACAGTGCCACGGAGGCCTTGCAGGCTTCATAGCGGAAGGATGGATAAAAGCCGTCTGGCCGCCCTCGGCCCTTGGGGCTTGGACGAGCGAGACAGGCAAGGCGACGAACGCCAGGGACGACCCTGGCGTTTTCTTCGATTGCGGGGACGGCCCCGCAGAGCGGAAAACCGTTCCATGAATTGGCTCTTGTTATTTGTCGCAGGTCTCTTCGAAGTGGTCTGGGCCGTTGGCCTCAAACACACCGCCGGCTTCACCAAGCTCGTGCCCTCGCTCGTCACCGTCGGGGCCATGGGCGCCAGCTTTTATTTCTTAAGCGTTGCCCTGCGCACGCTGCCGCTGGGCACCGCCTATGCCGTTTGGGTGGGCATCGGCGCGGTGGGCACGGCCATTGCGGGCATCGTCTTGTTCCAAGAGGCCGTGACGCCGCTGCGGCTGTGCAGCCTGGTCCTGGTGGTCGCGGGTATCGTGGGGCTCAAGCTGGCCAGCCCCGCCTGATTTTCAGACGTTCCCGCAAGGCGAAAGACGAGGCGATCGGCGGACCCCGGAGCAACCGGCCGGGGGCCGCTGCCGCCTGCCTGAACCGATCAGCGCTTCAGGCTGACCTGCCTGGTCACCTTGTGGATCGGAAATTCGGCCTCGGGGATGCCGGGCAGTTGCCGGAAGGTGAGGGTCGCCTCGACCACGACCTCTTCCACCCCGTCCGGCAGCTTGACCTCGATGCTCTCCTTCCTCGGGACAAAGGGCTGCAGGCTGGTGTCGCGCATCAAGGTCAGCTTGCGGTTGGCCGCATAGACCATGGTGTTGTCGTCATATCCCAGCTTGTGCTGCGGCATGTAGACCTTGGTGTCCTTGAACAGTTCCTTGCCGTCCTTGGTGCTCACCTTGAAATCGAGAGTGACCCGGTTGGGCGACGGACAGCCGTCGGGAAAACGATGGCCAATCCGGCTCACCACCTCGCTGTTGATCACCACCATGGGGATGAAATTCTTGGCGTCCGGTTTCATCCGGTAGGCGATGGCGGTCAGGTTGAGGTCGATCCACTCCCGCAGGTGCTTGGAGGTCTGGGCGGAATCCTGGTAGTTGGGCGGGAAGCGGTGGCCGCCTTCCTTCTTCATGTGGCATTCCTGGCAGGATTCCGTGCCACCCATGGGTACGTAGAATTGCTGGTGGCTGTCGAAGGTGGAGGTGCACCACATCGGCTCGTCGTAGTGCTGCACGTTCGGCCCCTGGTGGCATTGGGCGCAGAACACCGTATCCCGCAGCATTTCGCTCTTGGCGGCGGAGGTGAAGACCGCGTCGCCGTGGGGCCCGACGTGCTTGGGTCCGTAGATGACATCGGGCCGGGGATTGCCGTCGCGGAACTTGCGGATGATGGCATTGCGGTTGTGGCACACGATGCAGGTGATCTGCAGTTTGGCCAGTACCTCCTCGTCGCCGTCGACGATGGCCTTGGCGATTTCGTCGGCGACCTTGTCGGAGGCGTCCATCATCTGCGGCAGGTGGCACTCGACGCAGGGTTTGAGGAATTCCTTGGTGGACGGCGCCACCTCGCGGGATTTTTTCAACTCGGTGTCCCGCGAGTTGACGTATCCCTGGAAGGTGGCCAGGGTCCTGCCAATGGGTCCGAGCATCGGCTTGGCGTGCAGGGATTGCTCCCACTGGCCGTAGATTTCGGGGTGGCACTCCTGGCACCGCGACGAGTCGTACTGGCGCACCAGTTCGTCGAGAGTCTGGGCCTCCTTGGCCGGAGCGACGACGGGCAACGCCACCACCGCCAGAATTGCGACTGCTCCTTGAATCAGCTTCATGCGTTCCTCCTTGTTGATGGGTGCCAGACGCGATCCCGGGGAAGGACGGGCCTGGGAGACAACGGGTCGGGAGCCCGCTGCGGATTGCCGGTCGGTCTGGGGCGATCGAGTCGCCCTGCCACGGAGCGTACCGAAGAAGAGAGGAAAGACCGCGAACGGATGCACGGCGGCAACGAACCGGAGCGAGGGTGCCGCGCCGGCCGGTGCCATGGCCGTCTTGCTGATAAAAAGAATTGAAAGAGCAGTGCGTTGCGGTCGGGTTTGCTGCCGGAACGATGTGGCAGTATGACAAATTGGACTGTGCCGGTCAAATATTTTCTTCCTCTCATGCCGGGCGGAGAAAAGCGCGCTTCGACGACCATTCTCTCTTGCAACATCCGGCGATGGCATGAAAAATTGACAGGGCACCGTCCGATTTTTATATTTGCCAAATGAGCACGCAGGTGGCGCCGGCGCGAATTCCCATCTCTCCGTTTCGGGGCAAGGCACGGTTGCTGCGCGCATTGAGCGGCGCGGCTGCCAAGGAGGCAAGATGAAAGCATGGACCTTATCGTTGCCGTTTGCGGTCGCGGCCCCGACCATCCTCGGTGCGCCCCTGCGCGTGGCCCGCAAGGAGCCGCTGCGGATGGTGTCAACCCGGCATCCCCGTTCCGGGGCCATGGGGCAGCTCGAGTGAAAGGCGTGCCATGATTCCGCGCCGCGCCTTAAGCGCCGACATCGCTTTCGCGATCTTGATGATCATGGCTGTGGGCGCCGCCATTGTCGGGGGGACCTATGTCATCCAGCGCGAGAAGAACATCGCCCTCAACGACGCGGTCGAGCGCAGCGCCCTGCATGCACGGGCCTTTGAGGAACACGTCAACCGCAACCTGGAGACGATTCGGAAGCTGGTCGATTTCCTGGCCGCCGAATCGGATTCCGAGTTGATCCATGTCCATTACCAGTTGGCCTTGCTCCAACTTCCCTTTCTGCGTTCGCTTTCCCTGCTGGACGAATCGGGACGCATCGTCGCCAGTTCCAGCGGCGGCAACATCGGCCGCCAGGTGGCGATCGAAGACTATTTCCCGCCACCAGACTCCACTGCCGCGGCATCCCTGTCGATCGGCCTTCCCTGGGCCGGCCGCGATTTTGCCGATGGCCACCAGGTGTCGACAACGAATCCCCTGCCGGCCGAAGGGCTCGGCTTCATCCCGATTCTCTGCCGTTCCTACGCCAATGGCCGCGAGGTGCGGATGGTGGCCTCGCTCAATCCTGCGACCATGCGCGCTTATTTCAGCCAGTGGCTGCCTCCGGCCGAAGGGTTCGCGGAGGTGTTGCGCCGTGACGGAGTGTTGCTGCTGACCAGCGGCAAAACGTCGCTTACCGGCGCCCATCAAGGCGGTCTGGAGTTGACGCGGCGGCTGCGGCAGACCGAGACCGGCCGCTATCCCGCCGAACAGGAGGGCGGCAGGAAAACGGTGGCCGTTTTCCGCGCAACCCTGCCCTATCCGCTGGCGGTGGTTTCCCATCTTTATCGCGACCAGGCCCTGGCGGGATGGCGGCAGGAGATCGGCCGGCTGCTGTGGCTGGGGACGCCAGCCCTGCTGGGCATACTTTCCCTGGCGACCGTTTTCTACCGGCGGGTGCGGCGGATCGCCGCCGAACGGGAAGCCGCGCGCCGGCGTGCCTACGAGCGTCTGGCCGCCACGGTGTTCGAAACGGTGCTGGAGGCGGTGGTGGTGACCGATGGGCAACAACGGATCGTGGCGGTCAATCCCGCATTTACCAGGATAACCGGCTACAGTGCCGACGAGGCGACCGGCAGGAATTTGGGCCTGCTGGCCAGCGGCTATCATACCGAGGAGTTTATCCGGTCCATGCGGCAAGAACTGGCCGCCCAGGGGCGGTGGGAAGGCGAGGTCAGGAACCGTCGGAAAAACGGCGAAATTTTCGTGGTGTGGCAATCGGTCAGCCAGGTGCGCGACGACAATGGCCGGGTTGTGCACGAGGTGGTCGGACTGTCCGATATCACCGATTACTGTGCCGAGGCCGACCGTATTTCCCACCTGGCCCATCACGATTTGCTCACCGGCTTGCCCAACCGGGCGCTGCTGCTCGACCGGCTACGCCAGGAGATCCATCAGGTGCGGCGGGAAGATCGCCACGTGGTGTTGCTTTTTTTCGATCTCGACAAATTCAAGCCGGTCAACGACCAGCTCGGCCATACCGTGGGCGACCGGCTGCTGCAGATGCTGGCGGCCCGGCTCGGCCAGGAGGTGCGCTCCGGGGACACCCTGGCGCGGCTGGGTGGGGACGAATTCGTCATGGTCCTGCACGCGGTCAAGAATGTCCGGGCCGGCGTGGTGGTGGCGGAAAAGGTCCGTCAGGCGGTGGAGCAGCCGTTTTGGATCGACGGCCATCGGGTCACCGTTTCGGCGAGCATCGGCATCGCCCTGTATCCCGACCATGCCTCGGATGAGGAACAGCTGCTGAGCTATGCCGACAAGGCCATGTACCAGGCCAAGGCCAAGGGGGGCAATTGCTTTGCGGTGTGGCAGGGGGACGACGGGGCCTAGTCCGTGGGCCGCAGTGGCGGGCCATTTTTACCGATTCCCACTCAAATTCAGCCGATTTCACCCTGGATGGTATTCTGCTGAAATTTCTTGATATTTCTTCCCGCTGCGCTCGTCGAAACGACAAGCAAAGAACGTTCGAAACAAGGATAAGGCTGGCCACATTGCCGTCTCGAACGCAGAGAGATCTCTCGTTTGCTTAACCCTTTTTCCGTTTGCACTGCATTGTTCGCGCCGGGATCGGCTATTTGCTGGCGGCATATTTTTTTGCCGGTGGTATAGTGGTCCGAAGGTGAACGCCGCCCGACCCGGCACCGCCTCGCTCCCTCCTTCCGGCCGGCCCGAATCGGCCCGGCGCAAGGCGGGGGCGTTTTTTTTCAACCGGTCGGCACTCCCACGGATCCGACATGGAAAGCACACAGCAGGAACCGCCGCAAAATATGCCGTTGCCGCTGGCCGGCATTCGCGTGCTGGAACTGGGGCACAATATCATGGGCCCGGCCTGCGGTTTGATCCTGGCCGATCTGGGGGCCGAGGTCTATAAGGTCGAACGGCCCGACCAGGGCGACGACACCCGCAGGCTGCAAGGGTTCGGCGCCGGTTTCTTCACCTGTTTCAACCGCAATAAAAAGAGCTTGGCCATCGATTTGAAAGATGAGCGGGGCCGGGCGCTGTTTCTCCGGCTGGTGGAACAGGCCGATGTGTTGATCGAGAATTTCGCCCCCGGCACGGTCGACCGGCTGGGCATCGGCGTCGATGTCTGCCGGCGGCGCAATCCCGGCCTGATCTTCTGCGCCCTGAAGGGATTCATGCCCGGTCCCTATGCCCATCGCCCGGCCTTGGACGAAGTGGTACAGATGATGGCCGGCTTGGCTTACATGACCGGACCGAGCGGCAAGCCGATGCGGGCCGGCGCCTCGGTCACCGATATTCTCAGCGGCGGTTTCGGTGCGATCGGCATCCTCGCCGCCCTGCTCCAGCGGCGGCAGACCGGCCGGGGCCAGGTGGTGCAGGCCTCGCTGTTCGAATCGGTGGCCTTTCTCATGGGGCAGCATATGGCCGGGGCGGCGGTGTCCGGCCAGGCGCCGCCACCGATGCCGGAACGCGAGCGCACTTGGTCCGTGTACGAATTGTTTGCCACCGGTGACGGCCAGCAGGTCTTCATCGGCCTGACTTCGGACCGGCATTGGCAACGCTTCTGCACAGCCTTCAACTACCTCGATTGGACCGAAGACGCGCGGCTTGCCACCAACCAGGGACGGATCGAGGCCAGACCCTGGCTGCATCCCGCGCTGCAGCAACGCTTGCTTCGATTGACCAAGGCCGAATTGATGGCCCTGGCCGAACGGGCGGGCATTCCCTTTGCCCCGGTGAACCGGCCGATCGATCTCTGGGCCGATCCGCACCTGCACGCCTCGGGCGGGCTGGCCGAAACCGCCATGCCCGATGGCGGCCACGTCGGCCTGCCCAAGCTGCCGCTGCGGCTCGACAACCGGACCTTTGACCTGCGCCTGCAGCCGCCGGCAGTGGGCGAAGGGGCGGCCGATATCCTGCATCTGGCCGGCCTGGCGGAAGAAGAACTCCAACGGTTGATCGAGGCGGGCGTGGTGGTGACCGGTCCGGTGCGGCCAACGTGAACGCACTGCGGTCCATTGCCCGCCGCGGGCGGGAGCGAGGCGCGATGTCGCCTCCGCTGGGCCGCTGGTTGGCGTTGGTGGCTCTGGTGTTGCTGGTGGCGGCTTCCGTGTCGATTGCCGCGCCCCTGACCTGCCGGGAGATACGCTCCCGCATGGATCGGCTCAAGCTGACCATCAGGAAGGCCAAGACTAAGGAAGCCGTGGTGGGGGCCAGGGCCGAGCTGGACCGCCTGGCCGCGCAAGCGGACCGGGTCTGCGCGGCCCAGGCTGCCGGCAAGAGCGGGGAGGCCGCCCCCAAAGCGGGCGTTCTGGCGCCGGCGGCAGCGGAACTGGCGCCGACGCCGGAAGAGGAAAACAAGCGCCGCCGGGATTTGATCAACCAGGGCAAGGCCATCCCCGGCCTGGCCGGCAAGGGGCGGACGAACCAGGCGATGCGCGCCATCCCCCTGGCCGGATCGATCACGATCGAAGGCGGCACGATCTCGACCCTGTACGGCAAACCCAGGCAGGAACTCAGCTATACCATCCGGGAAACCTTTGTCGGCAATCTGATTGTCAGCGGTCCCGATGGTCGCGAGGACTATGCCATCCAGACCCTGTCCACCGAAATCGACGTGGAGCAGTTCAAGGGACGGAGTTGCGCCAAGTTTGCCGGTTCCCCGCCGGCATGCACCCACTGGCAACCCCTCGACCTGTGGCAGATCGCCGACGGCGAGGAATATCCCGGCAGGATCGACGGCGTGGTCAGCGCAACCGGTGACGGCCGGGGCATGGTGTTGCGAGTCGACGGACCGGTGATCGATTTCGGTTCCTCCGCGGGATCGGCAAGCATCCGGTCGGGCTGCGGCGGCACGCTGCGGGAAGTGGTCAGCCGCGAGGAAGTCCGGCAATGGCTGCGCCGCTCGACCGTGCGGATCAAGCGGGAGGCGGGCAAAACCTCGGCCGGCTGCCGCCCCGGTTCATCCCTGACCCTGGAGCTGCGCCTGGGCTCGGATTCGTGACCGCACCCACAGCCGCGGCAAACGCGGCAAGAACGCTCGTTCTCGCCGAACCAGGGCCTGAGTGCCGCTGTTTCATCCTCCCGATTGGATAGTCTTTCTCTTCATTTTCTCTTCATTTTTCCTCTCTTGCCTTTCCCCGGCAAACAGCAAATACTGCGTTGCGGGAAGCCGGGTCCGGCGATCCCAATTCTTCCGATTTTCCCGATTGTGTAAGCGGGTCAGAACCGGCCCGTTCATTTTTCACGATGGCGAGGCCGCTGCGGCCACGAGTCCGCTGCCTGCCTTTCACGTCACCCTTTGACATCGGAGAGCGCAATGGCACGAGATCTTCGGCAGGCAGTGGAACTGATCAAGTCATTCGAAGGCATTCTGGACGGCGATCCGGCCACGGTCAATCTCGATCCCTACCTCTGTCCCGCCGGGTGCTGGACCATCGGCTGGGGTCACGTGGTGACCGATCCCCACGGCAGGATGCTCAAGGGTACGGGCAACAAGGAGCTGGCCCGGGCGGTTTACCCCGACGGCATCACCATGGCCGAGGCCGAGGTGTTGCTGGCCGACGATGTCCGCCGCTTTGCCGCCGGGGTGGAGCGGCTGGTCAAGGTGCCGCTTGCCGCTACCCGCTTCTGCGCCCTGGTCAGCTTTGCCTACAATGTGGGGATCGGCGCCCTGGAAAAATCGACCCTGCTGCGGCTCTTGAACGAAGGGAATATCGATCAGGTGCCCGATCAGTTCATGCGGTGGACCAAGGCCGGCGGTAAGGAGCTGGCGGGCTTGAAGCGCAGGCGTGAGGCCGAGATGCGGCTGTGGCTTTCAGCGGAAACCACTGCCCCGGAGCTGCCGCCGCCAGCCGGGGACATGGCGGCGATGGCCGTCGCGCCGGCGGCTTGCCAGGAGGACACCGCGGCACCCGAGGCCGCGCGAAACGATGCCCTGCTGTTTCTGACCAACCGGTACCCCGAGGGTGTCTTGCAACTCGAACCCGGCCGAGCCTTTGTCTTCGATCCCCGCAACAATGCCCCCGGCAACGTGGTGTTCGCCTGTCGACGGGAAGCGGACGGCGCCATCGCCACCGTCGGTCGCGATCAATTCATGCTCGAGTTGAAGAGGAGTCCCTATCGGCAATTGTTGTTCTATATCCACGGCTACTCCAACCTGCCGGAGGACGTCTTCGGGGCGGCCGGCGAATTGCAGCGGCTCTGCGACGGCAAAAGCAACCGGGAGGTGTTGGTTGTGCCGGTGATTTGGCCGTGCGACAACGATCTCGGCCTGGTCGGGGATTACTGGGACGACCAGAAGGCGGCCGATGCCAGCGCGATTTCCTTTGCCCGCGCCCTGCAGCGGTTCGTCGAGTGGCGCAACACCGAATTGAATGGGCAAGACGCCGCCCCCTGTCTGAAGCGGATCAATGTCCTGGCCCATTCCATGGGGAACAGGGTGCTACGCGAAACCCTGGCCGCCTGGAACAAGTACGATTTGGCCAGCGGCGTGCCCCTGCTGTTCCGCAACACCTTCCTGGTGGCGGCGGACATCGAGAACGAGTCGCTCCATCGCGGAAAGAAGGGACAGTTGATTTGCGATGCCTCGCGCAACGTGGTGGTCTACTTCGCCTCCGACGACCTGGCCCTGCGCAGCAGCAAGGCCGCCAATTTCAAAAACAAGATCGCTTCCCGCCGGCTCGGCCACAGTGGCCCGGAAGATATGCGCCTGGCACCGAGCAATGTCTTTGCCGTCGACTGCGACGAGGTCAACACCGACTATGACGCGGCCAAGGGGCACAGCTACTTCCGTAGCGGGCGGACCCCGGGCCGGGGCGGGGTGGTCTTCGACCATATCTTCGAGTGTCTGCGCACCGGCCGCGTCTTGCTCGACGATCCGCAACGACGGACGATGATCCTGCGGGAATAGATGGCTCAAGCCTTTTTCACCCACTCGCTTCCAGTCGCAGCCCCGGCCCGGAGCCACGTTTCCAGTGCTGAGCCGAAGGCTTGCGCGCGGCTTTAACCGCGCGAACGAACGGGAATCCCCGCCTCTCGGGGCCTTGCGTCTGGCCGGGAAGAGGGGAAGGGGACGGAAGCGAGGAAGGAAATGCGGGGGCAGGTCAGAAGGCGTAGGTAAGGCTGATACCGCCGAAGACATTGGTGTGCACGGTTTCTTCCGGCAGGACGTCGTCATCCATGGAGTCGGAGAAATTGATGTTGGCGCCGATGCCAAGGGCCTCGGTTGCCATGTATTTTACCGAGGCGGTGAGGGTGTAGTTGAAGAAACCGCTGTCCGTGCCGGCTGCGTAATATTCGCTGAAGTCTTCGCCGGCAAAGCTGATCAGGCCGCTTAAGTTGAGGGTGGTTTTATCGTTGAGTGCGTAGGCGTATCCCAGTCCTGCCGTGAAGTAGAAGTCGTCTACCTGGTCGAAATCGTAATACATTTTCCCGGATAAGCTGAAACCGTGGCCCAAGTCGTAGCCCAAGCCCAAGAAAATTTCGCTGGTGTTGTTCAGGTCCTTGGGCTCGCCGTTGAGGGCGTCGGGATGCGTGGTGGGAAAGGTATAGGCAATGACGCCGACGCTGGTGTCCACCTTGCCCAATTTGAACATATAGGAGGCGGTCAGGTCGACTTCGGAAAATCTGTTTTCCTCGACCGTGCCGTTGTAGTCGTCGACGTCGAAGTTGGCCCATACATTGACGCCGAATCCGTTTTCCGCGGCAACGTCGATGCTCGGCTGCAGGACAAAGCCGTGGTTCGCGGTCAAACCCCGCCAGACATAGGCACTGTTGGCGTCAAGGGCGGCGGTGGCGGTTGCCGCTTCGGCCTGGGGTGCGGTGATGGGCATGGTAAGGGCGCCGAGGGCTGCCACGGAAAACAATCGTTTCATATTCTCTCCTTTTTAACATAGTTGTTGTAACGGCTCCTCATCGCACCGGTATTTCAATGACAGAAACGGTTCTGATGTCCGAGGCGTGAACAGTGATGCGCGATGCCATTTTAAAGCACGTATTGTGCCTTTTCTGTATTTTCCGTTATTTTTTAAAAAAACTTCTTTATTATTGCATTGTTGCGATGGTAGACCTTGCTGGTCACCGTGCTGTTGGCACGGATATATTTACATTTGTGGTATATTTTTTTAAATATATACTCAAAAATGTCGCGTGCGCGCGGACTTCGGGAGGGGGGAGGGGCAGGGCAAGGGGCAATGAATCCGGGCCAAGGCCGGCATGGTTTGGCCCGGCCAAGTGCCGGGCTATCGATTATTTCAGTTCGATGAAGACTTCGACGTCGGGCCAGCGTTTGGTGACCGGCTGGATCGAGGGGCGGGCGATTACCTTGCAGAACAGCTTGCTGTCGGTGGAGATCGACTCCAGGTAGATCGGGGTGGTCAACACTTCTTCGGTGCCCCGCTCTTCCCTGACGACCGGAATAGTGACCAGGACCGTTTCCGGGGTCACGGTGATTTTCTTGATCTTCAAGTTGCCGGGAAGCTTGCCGATGATCTGTGGGGTGATCGCCACATTTTTCTGAACCACGGCGGCCAGGGTGAGCTTGAGTTGCTGGGGAGAGGTGTCGAGCAGGGTGACCGCCTTGGGCAGTCGCAGATTTTCGCTGGTGATGATGATGGTTTGGCTGCCCTTGGCCATTTTGGATAAATCGATCTTGACGCTGGGAGGATTGCTGGCCAGGTTGTCCATTTCCGATTTGGGGCCGGAAAGATACAGTTTGACCTCGTTGGGCTTGTCGCCGACCAACACCAGGTCATCGGCAGGGGAGGTGTAGTCGATATTCACCGGCAGGACGCGCTCGACCACTTCCCGCTGCGAAATGGCCAGGGAAGACCAGAAAACAACGGCGATGATCAGGCTGGCGACGCATTGGAAGATGGTTCGCTTGCGGATTTTCGGGGCGTTGTCCCGGTTGAAGAAGCCCATCTCCCGCTGATGGGTGGCAATGGCGCGGGTGATTTGTTCGGCGGTGCGCACCGGGTGCATCTCGCCGTTGACGAAGACAGAGGCCTGCCCCCGCTCTTCGGAAACGACCAGGGCCATGGCGTCGGTCTGCTCGGCCAGGCCCATGGCGGCGTGATGGCGGGTGCCGTATTCCTCGGACAGCCGGGTCGACTGCGACATGGGCAGCCGGACCCCGAATTGGGTCAGCTTGCCGTTTTCGATGATCACGGCGCCGTCGTGTCCCGGCGAGTTGGAGTCGAAAATGCTGAGGATGAGCGGCAGGCTGGGGACGGCGTTGAGTTGGTAGCCGCCCGAGATCTTGTCGCTGAGCGGCTCCCTGCCGGGAAAGACGACAATGGCGCCGCACCGCTCCTGGGCCAGCTTGATCAGGGCATCGCCGACAAGGCCGTGCAGCGGGGTGTCCGCGCCCTTGTATCGATGCGGCGGCACCGAGACCGCCTTTTCCAGCACTTTACGCAATTCGGGCTGGAAGATGATAATCAGGCCGAGAACGGCCACGTTGCTGACGTTATGGTAAATCCACTCGATGCCCTTGAGCTGGAGGGCGTTGGCCAGGATGAAGACCACCAGGGCCATGAGGATGCCGGCCATGATTTTCCAAGTGCCGAGCCGAAGCAGGGTCCGGTAGAGGAAAAACAAGCCTGCGGCAATCAGGAGAATGTCAAGGACCGACCGCCATGAGAGCAGTTCGTAAAACAAAATGGCGGCATGTCTCATGCGGCGGTTCCTTGCGGTGCGTAGGGCGGTACATCGTCGGCTTTGGCCCGGTTGTCGCCGCGCACCTGCTCTGCCGTGAAGTGCGGCACGGGGGCGGTTTAGGGACGCGTGGTTGATTGTAAGGCCGATTATACCAAAAACCAACCGCTGAACGAAGAAAAATTCTTCATCATTATTGCCGGGTTATACGTATTTGTCGCCATGGCGGCAAGGCGGCGTGCCGGGGCCTTCGCTTGTGCCGAAACCGCGCGGTCGGCACCGTGCGCGGAATGGGGCCGCCTCCAGCAAATTCTCCGGGGCGGACGCGAAAAGAACTTGCTTTTTCAGGGCGTGGGGCTATTATTCGCGGTTATTGTTAAACGATTTACCAGAGGAGAAACGATCATGGCCCGTATTTGTGAAATCTGCGGCAAAGGCCCTGCCACGGGGAACAACGTCAGCCACGCCAATAACAAGACCCGTCGCCGTTGGTTGCCCAATCTGCAAAGAGTTCGCATGCAGACCCGCAACGGCGGCACCGTGCATGCCAACGTCTGCACCCGCTGCATCCGTTCCGGGGCTGTCGTCAAACCGGTCTGATTTCCTGTTTTGCCGTGCAAGGCGCGTTGACTCCGCGCAACTCGCCTTGTTCCCGCGCGTTGTCCCCGTCCCCTGCCGGGCCGGTGCATGGAGTGTCCGATGAGCGAAGATGAAATTCGTTTCCTTCCCTATGAGGAAGCTGTCCGATTGGTGGCTGCCATTCAGGAAGAAGAGGATATCGACGATCCTGACCACCGGATTTTGACCGTGTACAGCCACCAGGACAAGGAACTCTGTTGGTACGACTTCGACGAGGTGATGCGCGATGCCGGCGTCCAGAAGAGCGATCCGGCCTCCAAGGAAAAGGTGACCGAGTACATCATGCACCACCTTCCCGATTGGGTGTTGGAAGGCTGACAATCGCCGCCCTTGCAACTCACAAAGCCCCGTCGGGCATGACCCCGGGCGCTTCCCCCCCCACCGCATAGCCGCCGTCGAGGCGCAGCACCGAGCCGGTCAGAAAATCGGCATCCCGGATCAAAAACAGCACGGCCCGCGCCACTTCCTCGGGCGTGCCGGTTCGCCGCAGCAGAGTATGACGGAGCAGATCGCGCCGCTGTTCCTCGGCGAGCAGGTCCCAGCCCCGGGTGCCCGGCCCATGCCGGGAGTCGATCAGTCCCAGCATGAGTTCGTTGACCCGGATGGTGGGGGCGCCGATTCTGGCCCAAGTTTCGGTCAGGGAACTCACCCCCCGGTTGGCGGCGGCGTAGCCGTCGTTGAACAGGAGGCCCGCCGGACCGGACCGGCCGACCATGCCGGCGATCGAGGAAATGTTGACCACCGCCGCCGCTTCGCTGCGGCGCAGCAAGGGCAGGGCCTGGTCGAAGACCAGCCACTTGGCGTGCAGGGTGGTTTCCATTTCCAGCCGCCACTGGTCGCGGTTGACTTCCCGGCCGTAGCCGCCATGCAAAATCGGCATGCCGCCGCGTTCGATGTTGTTGACCACGATTTCCAGCCGGCCGAATCGTTCGTCGATGGCGGCCATCAGTTCCGCCACCTCGCTTGTCAGCCGCAGGTCGGTCCGCACCAGCAGGTGCCCGTCCCGGCCGCCGCCGAATTCCTGCCGCAGTTCCGCCACCGATTCGGGCCAGTCGAGCCAGGGTAGAATCAGACGCACCCCCTGGCTGGCCAGATTGCGGGCGACGGCCCGGCCGATGCCGCGCGTCGCTCCTAGCACCAAGGCCCGTTTGCCGGCAATAATCACCTTGTTTACCCCCCGGTCGCACACTATAGTTTGAACACCTTTTACCGTTGTGTACACCAAAGCGTGAGGTTCGACAATGCAGCAATCCTTGATTTTGTTTTCGTCACGGCTGGCGATGCTCCTTTTGGCGGCGTTCCTGACCGTTTTGCCCGTGGATCGGGCCAGAGCCGCCGATGCCGATACTCGTCCGGCGCGGCCATCCTGCCTGACAGACGGCTGGCCCCAGGACGGCAGCGATTTGCGGCCGGACCCGTCGCTGGTGTTCGGCCGGCTGGACAATGGCCTGAAATATGTGCTCATGCCCAACAGCGAGCCCAAGAACCGGGTGGCCCTCTATCTTCTGGTTCGGGCCGGATCGCTCAACGAGACCGACGAGCAGAGGGGATTGGCCCATTTCCTGGAGCATATGCTCTTCAACGGCACCACCCATTACCCTCCCGGTACCTTGATCAAGTATTTTCAATCCCTTGGCATGGGATTCGGTGGCGACACCAACGCCCACACCGGTTTTGACGAAACGGTCTACAATCTCCTGCTGCCCTCGGCGGACGCCGCCGTGCTGGCGGATGGATTCAAAGTGCTGGCCGATTACGCCAGAGGAGCCTTGTTGCTGGAAACAGAGGTCAACCGGGAGCGGGGCGTCATCTTGTCGGAGAAACGCAGCCGCGATTCCGCCGCCGCCCGGGTCGCAAAAAAACAGATGGAGTTCGACTTCGCTGGCACGCTCGTGGCCCGGCGCGACCCCATCGGGGTGGAAGAGGTGCTCAATACGGCGGACAGTCGCCGGCTCCGCGCTTTCTATGACAGTTGGTACCGGCCCGACAACATGGTCGTGGTGGTGGTCGGCGACATGCAACCGCAGGAAACCGCCAAGCTGCTGGAGACGGCCTTTGCCGGCCTGAAGGCGGCGGAGGCCACGATCCAGTGCCCGGAGATGGGCAAGGTCAAGGAGTCGGGCCTCGACATCCAGGTCCTGCCCGAGCCGGAATTGGGCGCCACCAACGTGGCCTTGACCACGGTGGGCAACATCAAGCCGCGTACCGATTCCCAGGCTTGGGAAATCGAGCAGATGCGGCAATACCTGGTTTCGATCCTGCTCGACAACCGGCTGGAACAACTCGAACAGCAGCCCAGCAGTCCGCTGGCGCAGCCCCGTGCCCATGCCGGCCTTTTTCTCCGGCAATACAACTACGCCACCCTGACCGCCCGGACCGAAACCGGAACCTGGCGGGAAGCGCTGACCCTGTTGCAGACGACCCTTGCCCAAGCCCTGAAGGATGGGTTCACCGCGGATGAATTGGCGCGGGGCAAGCAGGAGGTCAAGGCCATGCTCGAAAAGGAGGTACAGACCGCCGCCTCCCGCGACAGCCGCCAGCTTGCCGATGACATCATCCGGAAACTGGGCGACGACGAGGTGCTCCTGAGTCCGGCTCAGGAAATGGCATTTTATGGACCGGTACTCGACAAGCTGACTCTGGTCGAGGTCAATGGAGCCCTGCATCAGTTGTGGGACGGTCAGCACCGCCAGATTCATCTGGCCGGCGTCCTGGAGTCGGGCCTGACCGCCGCCCAACTGCAGGAACAGGTGCGCGAGCTGTACCGGGCCAACCAAGCCAAGGATCTTCCGGCCTGGGTCGAGGCCCGGCGCGCCCCTTTTCCTTATTTGCCTCTGCCCACCGTTGCGGAGAACGAACATGTCGGGCAGGTGAGCCACAAGGAAATCGGGGTGGAGACGGTATCGTTGGCCAACGGCGTGCTTCTTAACATCAAGGCCACGGATTTTCAGGCAAATCAGGTGATGCTCTCGGTGCAGTTCGGCAACGGCAGGCAGGATGAACCGGCCGCGGGCATGGCCTTGTCTGCCGAGGCCCTGATGCGCGAGAGCGGCATCGGCCGTCTGACCCGCGAACAGTTGAATCAAGCCTTGGCCGGAACCAACGTTACCCTCGATTTTGCGGTGGGACCCGAGAGTTTTTCTTTTAATGGCAGCAGCTTGCGAAATGAATTCGAGACCTTGCTGCAGCTGCTCCGGCACCGCTTGCTTGATCCCGCCTTCCGGCCCGAGGATTTCCGCCGCAGCCGGGAAAACCTGCACCGGATGTACGATCAACTGGCCGGGACGGCGGAAGGCGTTGCCCAGATCCAGGGCGAGCGGTTTTTGGCCGGCGGCAGTCCGGAATACGGACTGCCGGATTGGGGCGAGGTGGAGAAGATCGACCTGGCCCGGATCAGCGGCTGGCTGACACCTGTCCTGGCCCACGATCCCCTGGAAATCAATGTGGTGGGCGATATCGATCCCGCCGAGGTGATCAGGCTGGTCCGGAAATATTTCGGCGCGGAAAAACGGCAGGCACCGGAAGCGAAGCCGGTTCAGCCGATCGTGTTTCCCGCCGGTGAAGAGCGGCATTTGCAGGCGGCCAGCACCATCGACCGGGCACTGTTGATCGTGGCCTGGCAAACCGCCGATTTCTGGGATATCGACCGCACCCGGCGGCTCAACCTGCTGGCCTCGGTGTTCGACGACCGGCTGCGAATAAAGATCAGGGAAGAATTGGGGGCCACCTATTCACCCCAGGTGACCAGCCAGCCCAGCCGGGCCAGCATCGGCTTCGGCCTGATGAAAAGCAGCCTGATCGTCGCTCCGGATCAGGCGGAATCGCTCGCCCGGGCGATCAAGGCCGTGGCTGCGGGCCTGGTCGGCAAGGGGGTCGGCGAGGACGAACTGCATCGGGCTCTGGAGCCCACCCTGACCTCGATCAAGGATATCAAGCGGAACAACCGCTACTGGATGGAATCGGTGCTCAATTTGTCCAGCCGCCATCCGCAGCAACTGCAATGGCCGCTCACCATTTTGGAGGGATTCGCGGCCATCAAGGCGGATCAGTTGACCGAACTGGCCAGGCAATATCTGGCTCCAGAACGGGCCGCCACGGTGATCGTCGCTCCGATGGCGGCTGCCGGTCCAGCCGGGCCGCCAGCGACGAAGCAATAGTTGGAGCGGCCGGGGGAGGCTACCCGGCCAGCCACACGGCGAGATCCTGGGCTTGCTTCAGGGTCTTGTCGGAAACGCCCTTGAGCTGGCCCTTGGCGAGGTCGCGCCGCCGCCGGCCAATGACGATGGTGCCGCAACCGTGCTGCTTGGCCTGCCGCAGCAGATCGCTGCCCACGTCGAGATGCATCTGCGCCGGCAGCTGCCTGATCCGGCTTCGGGAGATGCCGCCCTCGACCAGGAGCTGGCAGTGGGCGTAAAAGAGAAAGTTGTCCAGGTCGAGGTACTTGTCGCACCATTCCTTGCCCCACTGGAGATGGAATTCCTCGGCCGTGGCCGCCTGTTGGGCGCCGAAGACCGAGTTGGAGTGGTAGAGGCAGATTTCGGCGCCGGGGCGGTTCTTGAGCATGTAGGCCAGGTGATCGGCGGCCAGCAGCGAGGAGGGACGGCTGTGGACGGCGAGCAGAAACCGCTCGGCGCTGACACGGCCGTCCACGATCCAGAGCGGCACATTGTGGCATTTTTCGACCAGCTCGCCCGAGATGCTGCCGAAAAACACGTTGCCCATGGATCCCAAACCACGCCGGCCGATGACCACGCTGTCGTAATTGCCGTGTTTGGCCTCGTCGCGGATCGCGCCGCTGACGCTGGTGGCAATCCTCACTTTGGTTGCAATCCGCTCCCGGGAAATGCCGCCCCGGACCAGTCGGTCCTCGGCGTCCCGCAGCTGCTTGCGGGCACGGCTGGCCCGCTGGTCCGTTTCCGCGGATTGGCTGCGCAGGGGGTCGACATCGAACATCCACTCCTTGCCGCCACCGCCGCTGGGCACCACGCCGAAGAGGTGCAGGGAAAGGCTGGAGTCGGAACCGAAGAGATTGGCAAGATATTCCAGGCTGTTGCCGCTGTACACCGAACCGTCGATCGCGACCAGTATGGTTTTTTCCATATCGTCTCCTTGCAAGGTTTGCCGGGTTGGTGCCCGTCGTGCCGACCGGGTTGCTACATCACTAAAAAATAATATAAAAATGCGATCAGCGCTATGCTCAAGGCCCGGAATCCCTGGCTGAACAGGATCAGTTCCGCGGCCAAGACCGGTTTGAAGATGCCCGCATAGTAGGGATACTGGTGGCGGATGGCGCGGATCGGCGAAGAGAGGATGTTGCCGATCAACAGGACCAGCACGATTTCCTCCGCGCGCATCGAGCCACTGGCCAGCAGCGAGCCGGCGGCGGCCAGGCCGGCGGTGAATTCGGCGGCCATCTGGAAGGTGAGGATCGACAGGGCCTGGGGCGACAGCCAGGACAGCCAGGCAAGATGCTGTCCCATGAATCGTTCGGCGGCGGTGAAAAAACCGGCCTCGGTGAGGGCGTAGAAGAGGATGTAGATCGGCACGGTGTAGCCGACAATCTTGCGGATGCGCCGCTTGAACCGCTTCATGGTGTTCTGGAGGGCGGCGCGGAACGGATGTTCCGGTGGTGGCGGCAGCTCGGTGGCGGCTATTTCTCCGTTGTTGGCGGGCAGCAGCATCCGGCCCAGCAGGGTGACGAACAGGGTTCGGAGGATGGCCGCGCCCACGGTCAGGCCGATGTAGACGAAGGCGGCGCTCTTGATGATCGGCGCGGCGATGAAGAAGGTGGTGGGCAGGTGCAGGAAATTGCTGGGCAGGCTGTTGAACAGATTGGCCAGGATCAGTTCCTTGCGGCTCAACTGCCGGTTGGCATAGCCTTCGGCCAGCATGGTGTTGGCGGCCATGCCCGAAAAGAAACAGACCGAGAAGGAAGCGCCGGTCAAAGGCGAGAGATGGCCGAATCGGGTCAGCGGCCTGGCGATGACTGCCAGCTTCCTGGTCCAGTTGAGCGATTCAATGAACAGGGCCGCCAGCAGGCCGATGGCCAGGTAGATCAGCAGGCGCAGCAGGGGCCAGCCCAGGTGCAGCCAGAGGTGGGTCAGGGTTTCCTGAGTGATCATGGAAAAGGTGCCGGGTGGTGTTCAAGGGATGCCGGGCTGGAAAGCGCAGGTCCGGCGCAAACGGTGTGGGCACTATATATCAGCGGGCACAGAGAGCAAGGGGACACTGTGAAACGGGCGATCAACACGGAAAAAATACCGCTGTTGCTGTGGACGGATGCATTGGAGGAAGAGGCCATGGTCCAGGCCCGCCATCTGGCCAACCTGGAGTGCGCCTTCCACCACGTGGCGATCATGGCCGATGCCCATGTGGGCTACGGCATGCCGATCGGCGGGGTGTTGGCCACCGTCGACGCGGTCATTCCCAACGCGGTCGGGGTCGATATCGGCTGTGGCATGCAGGCGGTCCGCACCGGCCTGGCCGAGGTGAGCATCCCGCAGCTCAAGCGAATCCTTGCCGCCCTGCGCGCCGCCGTTCCTCTGGGATTCAAGCATCATCGCAAACCGCGTCCGTTTGAGGCCATGCCGGATCCCGGCACCACGGAACGGGACCTGCCGGTGGTGACCGCCGAGTTCGGCAGCGCCCGCCACCAGATCGGCACCTTGGGCGGCGGCAACCATTTCATCGAAATTCAGAGAGGCAACGATGGGCGGATTTGGCTGATGATCCATTCGGGCAGCCGCAATCTCGGCTACAAGGTCGCCGGCCATTACAACGATCTCGCCGTCCAACTGGCCCAGAAGGCCGGCAGGAGTTCCGTGCCGAAGGAGTGGCAGCTGGCGCTGCTGCCGCTGGCATCGTCGGTGGGGCAGCGGTATCTGCGGGAGATGGAATACTGTGTCGCCTTTGCCCGGGCCAACCGGGGCGAGATGATGGCCGTGCTACAGGAAATCGTGGCCGAGACGACCGGCTGCGACCGATTCGATCCGCCCCTGGACGTCGCCCACAACCATGCCGCGGGCGAGACCCATTTTTCCAGGCCGGTCTGGGTGCATCGCAAGGGCGCCACCCGGGCCTTTGCCGGCGAATACGGCATCATTCCAGGCTGCCAGGGCAGCCGCAGCTACATCGTGCGGGGACTGGGCAATCCGCAGTCGTTCATGTCCTGTTCGCACGGGGCCGGGCGGGTGCTCGGCCGCAAGCAGGCCCAGCGAGTGCTCGACCTGCGCGAGGAGATCGCCAAGCTCGAAAAGAGCAATGTCCTCCATTCGTTGAGCCATCGCAACGATCTCGAGGAGGCGCCCGGCGCCTACAAGAACATTGGCGAGGTGATCGCCAATCAGCTCGATCTGATCGAGATCGCGGTCGAGCTCCAGCCCCTGGCCGTGCTCAAGGGATAGTTCTTCACGCCGGCCGGCGCCCGCCCCGCCCTATTGGAAGGAGAGGGCCGAGAGCGGCAGCAGGCTGTGGCAATAGATGCCTTCCGGGTCATTGTTGCCGGGCACGAAGACATCGAGTTGCTCGACCATCGGCCGGCGCAGCGAGTCCGGAATCAGGGCGGCGGGCCAGAGCCGGGCCATCAGGGCCTCGATCGGCTGTTCGGCCCGTTTGAAGCGCTCCAGATAGTTGTCCGGCGCCAATTCGAGGTAATAGCCGTTTTCCGCCGGGATTTTAGCCCGCTTGGCAGCCTCGTCCACCGCGTCGTGCAGGTCGCCGAGTCGGTCGACCAGGCCCAACTTGAGGGCGGTGGCACCGTCCCACACCCGCCCTTCGGCGAGTTTTTCCACCTGCTCGGCGGACATGCGCCTTCCTTTCGCTACAATGTCGATGAATTGGCGATATCCGCGTTCGACATCCATTTGCATGGTCGAAGCCTCGGCATCGCTCATGGGTCGGGTCAGGTTGCCGAAGTGGGCGATGTCGGTGGTGCCGATGCCGTCACTGTGCAGGCCGATTTTGGCCAGGGTTTTGTCCACCGAGGGAATGGCGCCGAAAATACCGATCGAGCCGGTGAGGGTGGTCGGCGCGGCCACGATCGCATCCGCATCGGCCGCCAGCCAGTAACCGCCCGAGGCGGCCATGGCCCCCATCGACACCACGACGATTTTTCCGTCCTTTCTCGCCGCCGCCAGTTCCTCGCGGATCAGTTCGGAGGCGAACGCGCTGCCGCCGCCGGTGGCGATCCGCAGGACAATGGCCTTGACCCGCGCATCCTGGCGGGCCTTGCGGATACGCTTGACCAGGTCGTCGGCGCCGATCTGGCCGGCCGCCCCCTTGCCCGGGAGAATGTTGCCGGAGACGGTGATGATCCCGATCAGCTCCTTTTTCTCCCGGCTGTCGGTGTAGGAGGGGGTGACCGTGTCGAGATATTCCTGAAAACCGATGGAATTAAAGCCCTCCTTGCCCGGTGCCGGGCCAACTTCCTGGATGAGCAATTCTTCCATTTCCCGATGATTCTTCAGGCCGTCCACCAGGCCGGTGGCCAGGGCCAGCCGGGCGCGGTCGCCCCCCACGGAGCCCAGTTGGGCGACGGTTTGATTGACGTTGTCAAGGAACACCTGCCGCTCCAGCTTGCGGTGCTTGACGACATCTTCGCAGTAGATATCCCAGAGTTTGCCGAGCCACAGGCCGGTGTTCTCCTTTTCCTCGGTCGACATGTCGTCGCGCAGGAGCGGTTCCACCGCCGATTTGAAGGTGCCGACCCGGAAGACATGGAAATTGATCGCCAGCTTGTCGATCAACTCGCGCGCATAGAACCGGAACACCGAAAATCCGCGAATGTTGACCGCGCCCATGGGATGGAGGTAGATCTTGTCCGCCCAGGATGCCAAGTAGTATTGGGCCTGATTGAAGTTGTCGCCCACGGCGATCACTTTTTTGCCGGTGTGCTTGAAGGTGTCGAGAGCGGCGCCGATTGTCCGGATCTGGTCGAGGCTGGCGGTGCCCATGCGGTTGGTGTTGAGGACCAGCAACTTGATCCGTCGATCGTCGCCGGCGGCATGGATGGTGTCGAGAATGTCCTGAAGAAAGGTTTCCTCGCGCAGGGAGTTGTCGGCCAGCCGGTTCAGTATTTTGGTGATGGGGTCCATGGGCGACCGTTGCTCGACGATGTCCCCTTCGGGCGCCAGAAGCAGGGCGCTGTGCATGGGCACCCGGACTTCGGGCGTGTACAGGATCGCGGTGACCGCCAGGGCGACCAGAGCGAGAAAGATCAGGTTGGAGAGGACCGCCAGGCCGGAACTGAGAAATTTCCAGAGCCAGACAAAGGGTCGTGATAGCAGGTAAAAGGTTCTTTTCACGGGTAACCTCGCGCTGGAAGACTATCGGGGGACCGGACAGGTGCCATGAACCGGGCCGGAGGCATTGTTGCGGGCGGTCGTTGAGATCGCATGGTCGGCACGCCAGTCGTCGATTTTTCCGATCGGAGACAACGGACGGATGACGTGGGGCACCATACCACGATCCAGTTGGAAGCGAAACCGCTTCCTGGGGCGGTGGCGGGAAGGCCCCTTGTCGGAGCGTCTTGGCGCAGAAATAAAAAAACGACCGCCTCCCAACAAGGGAAGCGGTCGTTCGTGTTTGGGGAAAAAGAACGCTTATCTGTTCCGGCGGCGGGCACATCCGGCCAATCCGATCAGGCCGGCACCGAACAGCAGCACGGTTGCTGGTTCGGGAACAGGGGCCGGAGTGGTGGGGGAGTAGGCGCCCTCGATAACGTCGTTGCCGCAGGCCATGGTCCAATGGAGGCCCAGATCCTGGATTCCGTCCCAGCCGGTCTTGCTCAGGTCAATCGTAATCGTGAGAGTGGACTGCGATGGATCGAGCAGCCAACTGCCTGTGGCCAATGCATCTTCCTTGTTTTCTGGGGTGAACCACGCTTCCTGCATGGTCCGCAGCGATCCGGATGTAATTGTGCCGTCTGTTGTGCTGTAGAGGCTTGTTGTGCCACCCATCTCAGGGGCCCCGTTGCTCATGAGATTGTTCAAGGTTACCGCATATTCCCACTTCTCCCCATTGTTCTTGTTGTCGCTGGCGTAGAAGTCGGTAGCCGTTCCGGTTGGATTCCAGCCATCGGTGCTCAGGAAAAGTGGTCCAGGTTGAAAGATCTCGTTTTCGGAGGAATTACCCCAGGTTTTGAAATAGTTTCCATTCAACACCACGGTCAATTTGCTTCCCTCCACTTTCACGTCCATGCCGGCAACATCGTATCCTTGATTATCGAGATCGTAAACGTCCGGGTTTGTGCCAGGAGACAAGTCTTGAGCCACGGTACCGTCACCATGGTAGTTGTCCGGGATGTACACTGCTTGGGCATTGGCTGCGACCAGGAAGAAGGCCGAGGCGGCAAACAGGGCGATTGAGTATGCGTGCTTGTTCATGGTGTCTCCTTTAGAGCGGGTGTCTGATAAAAAGGGCCGGGGCCTTTCCGTCCCGGTCAATGTGCTTTCTGATGTTGACTGTATCATACGCCATCCGAAAAAAGGAACAATAGTACCTTGGTACAATGGTGGATTCTTTTTTTCTGGTATACGGTAGAGGCAAATCAAACCAATTTCAGTGTTTCTTCATTGTCAAAGGAGGGGCGCATGGCTCCAGCAAACACACAAACCATAGGCAAGGCTTTCATCGTATACGGCACGGTCAAGGCCGTTTCTCCCACCGGCGTCGAGCGGATTCTGACTCCGAACAGTCCCGTCTATGCCCATGAGCGGATAGTCACCGGGCCTGACGGCAGCATTTCCATCGCACTTGCCGACCAGCAGGGTCACCTCGACCTGGGGCGGATGTCGGACGTCCAGCTGGACGAGGACGTCTATGGCGGTGGCCATGCGGGAGGGGGTGCGGATGCCGTAGCCCAGGTCACGGATATCCAGGCCGCCCTTCAAGATGGAACCATAGATCCCACCACCGATTTGCCCGCGCCTGCGGCAGGTACCGGTACCGGCGGGGCTCCGGGAGCCAGGGGCGGCGGCCGACAGGTCGTCGTTTTTGAATCCGATCATATGGAAGTAATGCCCGATTCGGGTGCCGAAACCATCGGTGTCGGACTCAATTTTTTGGATCCTCCTCCAGGCGGGCGACCGGAGGAATCTCCGGCAATTTCTGGCGAAGTACCTGTCATTGAGCCTTCGATCCCCCTTGTCGGCCATGCGGAATTGACCTTCGATGAGGCAAATTTGCCTTTCGGGACTCATCCAGTTGCCGGCAGCCAAATCCAGGGAGGCACCCTGGCGGACCTGGGAGTACATTTTGGTGACGGTGGCCCCGGTACGCTCGATTTCGGCAATGGACAAACCATTACCATCGACGGTTCCAATACTTCGTTGACGGTGGAAGGGAAGTACGGCGATTTGACCATCAACGGCGACGGCACTTGGACCTATACCTTGGACGGCAATACACTCGACCATCCGGGCAAGGGTGCCACCGGCACGGCGGATCAGGTCGGCGATCAATTTTCCTTTGGTGCAATCGATTCGAACGGCAACCGGGCGGATGGCGGCAGCGTCGTGATCCACATTCTCGACGACGGGCCGACCCTAGACGTGGGTAACCAGAGTGTGGATGAGAGCAATGGTGTGGGCCAAGGCCATGAAGTGAATGGAACTCTGAACTTCAACTTTGGCGCGGATCGGGCCGGCAGCAGCCTGACCTTGAGTGCCGAAGGGGCGACGTGGGATGCCGATGCCAAGACGCTGACCGGGGCGGATAATGCCTGGACGCTGCATGTGAACGATGACGGGACCTACACCTTCACCCAGCTCAAGGCGATGGACCATCCCAACACTGACGATCCGAACGATCCTTTGGATATCAAGATCACGGCGGCGGTGACGGACGGCGACGGCGACAGTATCAGCAAGGATTTCACGGTCACGGTCTACGACGATGGACCAAGACTGGATGTTGACGATCAAACGGTGGATGAGACCGGTCCCAGCCATACCGTGGATGGAAAGCTGGAGTTCAACTTTGGCGCGGATCAGACCGGCAGCAGCCTGACCTTGAGCGCGGACGGGGCAACGTGGGATGCCTTAAACCAGACGCTGACCGGGGCGGACGATGCCTGGACACTGCACGTCAATGGTGACGGGACCTACACTTTCACCCAGCTCAAGGCGCTGGACCATCCCAACTCGTCGGATCCGAACGATCCCCTGGATATCAAGATCACGGCGGTGGCGACGGATGGCGACGGCGATAGCATCAGCAAGGATTTCACAGTCACGGTCCTTGACGATGGGCCCATGATCGGGCTGTCGGAGGGGAGTGAGAAAGCCAGCTTGGCCAACACGCCCGATGCGTCGACAACAGGCCATTTTGACGTCAATTTTGGCTATGACGGCCCGGCCGACAACTCGGCGCTCCAGTTGGGGGATATCAAAGGTGACAGCCTTGTCGGCAAAACAGTTGTCGATAATCATGGCCATGCCCTGACCTCCGGCGGCAAAGCGCTGGTCTATGAGAGTGACGGTGCCGGGGGGATCCATGCCGTTATCGATGGAACCCATGATTCGGTCTTTTCGGTAAGTCTCGATCCCGGCTCCGGTACGTACAAGGTAACCATGGGGGATCACGTTCTCGATCCGCTCCAGGCAACCACAGTATTTTCAAACGATACCACCGGCGGCACCGCTTCTGTTGACTTCGATATCACGAACGACATGCAGGTGCATGTCACCGGAACCTGCAATGGGAACCCGGCCAATGTGCAATGGGATAGCAAGGGACTCGGGGTCGATAGCGGCAAGGGCGATCACACCATCGGTACCGGTGACTTCCTGTCCATGGAATTCCAGGATGGGAATGGGAATACCCAGAGCGTGGAATCGGTCCATTTCACGCTCACAGGGTTGGGGCAGATACAGAACGGGGATACATTTATCCCGGAAACGGCACATTACGCCACCTATTTGAACGGTGTGCTGGTCGAAGAGGGGACGATAACGGGTAGCGCAAACGGAGAAGTTGATTTTAGTCTGAAATCGAGTGGCTTTGATACAATTGTTTTCGACACCAACAAAGCCGCTAAGGGTAGCGCCTACCAGGTCAAAAGTCTCACCGTCGATCAGCTCGACCACGATCCGAACTTGTCCTACACCGTGACTGCCACCGATGGCGACGGCGACACGGCCAAAACGGATCCCTTCGATGTGACCATCAAAAGTGCCGGCAGCTCCGACACGACCGAACACAAGGCGGGCTTGTTAAGCACTGCGGCGGCTGAGGACTTGCATCGAGATGGCGGCGATGCGATCCACGAGGGCTCGGGACACGACCATGCCGGTAGCGGCGGGGCACACGGGGCCTTTGGCGGTTCGGAAGGCGGTGGCAATGAAATGCACGATCAGGGAGGGCTTGATCACCTTGTCGGTTCGGTCGGACATCATTAATCGGGCACATTGCCCATCGGGTCTGTAAAACGCACCGGCCTGGACCAGAAAGATTGGTTCAGGCCGGTTTTTTTTTGTTGAACAGCAGGGCCAGGCCCAGGCGGCTGCGGATGGCGGTCTTGGTGTAAATGGCGCCGAGATGGGCTTTGACCGTTCTCTCGGTAATTCCCAACTGTTCGGCGATCTCCAGGTTGGCCAATCCTTCCGCCACCAGGCCGGCAATCTGATACTCCCGGTTCGACAGGTTGGCAAGCTGCCGGCCTGGGTTGTCCGTGCTTTCCTCCCCATTCTCCGGCGGCGCGGCGTGGGCCGATTCGGCGATCAATCGCTGCATCAACTGCTGGTTGATCCAGACCGATCCCGATGCGATCGCCCGTGCCGCTTCCAGGAGCCGCTCCGAATTGATGTAGCTGTTGGCATAGCCGACCACCCCCTGGCGGAGAAAGCCCAGTCCCTCGGCGTCGTCCGGCCGGTCGGACAAGATGAAGAGTTTGCAAGCCGGCTGCCGTTCCCGGATGTAGGCCACTATTTCCCGATCGATGAGCGCGCGATGGACAAACAACAGGTCGAAGGAAACCCCCTGGCCGACCAGGATGCGCAGATCCTGCAAGGTGCTGGTCTGGTAGACGGTGAAGAGGGTGCGAAGGGTGGCGGCCCAGCGTTCCCGCAGGCTGATATTGCCGCAGCAGAGAATCAGGTTCATGTCAGCGTTCCCTCAGGGCCGTGTATTTGGCGCGGAGTACAGGTTTGAGCAGGTAGGAGAGAATACTCTTTTTGCCGGTGAGAATATCCACCGAGACCACCATGCCCGGAATGATTGGCAAGGGTTTGTCCTTGCCACCTAGATGGTTTTGCTTGGTGCGCAGGCGGACCAGATAGAAATCGTTGCCCTGTTTGTCGGTGATCGAATCGGCGCTGATGTGCTCCAGGTTCGCTTCCAGACCGCCGTAAATGGTGAAGTCGTAGGCGGTAAACTTAACCATGGCATGCTGGTTGGGCCGCAGAAAGGCGATGTCGGCCGGTTTGATGCGTGCCTCGACCAGCAGGGTGTCTTCTAGGGGCACGATCTCGACCAAATCCATGCCCGGCTGGATGGTGCCGCCTACCGTGTTGACCTTGATCTGGTTGATGGTGCCGTGCACCGGAGAACGGACAGCGGTGCGCTGCAGGCGATCCATCAGGGCTTCGGCGTTGGCGCTGATGCTTTCGAGTTTGGAATAGGCCTCGTTCAGATCGGACCGGGCCGAATTGGAAAAAGCGAGCTGCTCGTTCTCCATGGCTTTCTTGGCCTCGGCAATCTTCGACTCCACCTTGGGAATCGCGATCCGGGTCGCCTCGATGTTGCCGGTCATCTCGCTGGATTGGCGCTGAAGCCGCAACACTTCGACTTCGGAGACCGCACCTTGCGCGATCAGCGGCCTGGTCATGGCCAATTCCCGCTGCAACAGCCCGGAAGTCCGGGTCAACTCATCCTGCTTGGAACGCAGCTCGGCCAATTCCTGTTTGCGCTGGTTCAACTGTTCCTGCAGGATCTGCAGCTTGGCGGCCAGCTGTTCCTTCCGCGAATTGTACAGCTTTTGTTCGCGAGCCCCGATTTCCGGTTTTTCCTTGGCCACTTCTTCGGGCGCGGTAAACGGCTTGTCCTGGGTTTCGGCTTCCAGTCTGGCGATCTGGGCTTTCAGCGCCAGGAGGCTGATCCGGCTTTCCTGGTAGGGTGCCGAAAACCTGGTTTTGTCGATCTCAAGCAGCAGTTGATCCTTGTCGACGACGTCGCCGACCCTGACCAGCAGCTTGGCGAGAATGCCGCCTTCCAGGTTTTGCACTATCTGAATCTGCTGGGACGGGATGACCTTGCCGTCACCCCGCGTGACCTCGTCGATTTGGGAAAAGGCGGCCCAGAGGGTGAAAAACAGAAAAAAGAGGCCGGCCAGCCAGACGATCAGCCGTCCGCCCCGAGGGTCTTGCAGCAGCAGGGTCGACCGGATATCGGTGACGAGATCGGGGTCGGGTTCCGACAGGCGGCGGAAAAAACCGGAAGAGACCGGAGGGCGCTCGTTGTTTGCTTGATGCTCGCTCATGGTTGTGTACGTCTAAAGATGAATCTGTCCGCTTTTGATCGCGGTCATGACCTGTTCGCGGGGCCCGTCGGCCACTACCACGCCATTGTTGATGAGAATGATCCGGTCGACCAGGTCGAGCAGCGAGCCGCGATGGGTGATCAGAATCAGGGTTTTGCCGGGCAGCAGTTGGGCGAGATTTTGCTTGAGCCGCGTTTCGCTGCGGTTGTCCATGGAACTGCTTGGCTCGTCGAAAACGAGGATGGGCGGATCGTGCAGCAGGGCCCGGGCCATGGCGACGCTTTGCCGCTGGCCGCCCGAAAGACCTCGGCCCTGTTCGCCGATTTCCAAGTCGAATCCCTTGGCGTGCCGGCCGACGAATTCGCTTACTCCTGAAAGCCGCGCGGCCTGGAGGATGCGGTCGTCCTCCATTTCCGGCGAGCCAAGAACTATGTTGTCTCGGATGGTGCCCCTAAACAGGGTGATATCCTGGGGGACATACCCAATGAAACGGCGCAGTTCGGCCGGATCGATCTGGCGGATGTCGGTGTCGTCGAGGGTCACCATGCCGGCGGTCGGTTCGTAGAGGCCGAGCAGCAGTTTGCCCAAGGTGGTCTTGCCCGAGCCGATGGCGCCGATGATCGCGACCCGCTCTCCCGGTTCGATGGTCAAAGCGATATTGTTCAGCGCCAGGCCGGACTGTTCGGGATATTGAAAGCTGACCTGCTCGAAGGCGACCTTGCCCCGGCATTCGCGGCGAAGCAGGAAGGCACGGTCCGGCGGCCGCTCCACGGGCAGGGCCATCACCGCTTCCAGCTCCATCAGGGCAGCTTTGGCCTGGTGGTAGCGGGTGGCCAGATTGACCGCCTGGGACATCGGTGCTATGGCCTGGCGGGAGAGAATGAGCAGGGCGATGATGCCACCCTGGGTCAGCTCGCCGGCGGCTATCCGGTACACGCCCGCGATGATTGTCGCCACCGTGGTCAGGTTCATGACGAAGTCGGCGAAATGGGTGACCGAGGAGGAAAAGATCCGGGAGCGGCTGCTCCAGGTGGCAATGAAGCTGACCGTTTCTTCCCAGGCGCGCTGGATCTGGCTCTCGGCGCCCAGCATCTTGACGGTTTCGATGCCGGCAAGTCCCTCGATCAGAATCGAATTTTTCTGGGCCGAAGCCTGCAGGGATTGTTCCACGGCGTGCTTGAGCGGCTTTTGCATGGCCCAGGCGAACAAGCCCATCAGCAGCACGGCGCTTAAGTGGATCAAGACGATCGGGCCGCCCAAATACCAGACGGCGAGCAAACCCAGGAACATGAAGGGCAGGTCGATGATGGCGGTGATCGAAAACGAAGTGATGAAATCTCGAATTGATTCAAACTGTTGCAGTTTTTTGGCAAACGCTCCCACCGATTTCGGCCGTACTTCCAGCCGCAGTCCGAGCACGTGTTCCAAGAGGGCCGACGAGACCCGCAGGTTGGTCTTTCTGCCGGCCTCATCGATGAAATATCCCCGGAGTCCCTTCAGGATCAGGTTGAAGATGTACACCACGCCGATGCCGATACCGAGAACCCACAGGGTTTCGAAGGCCAGATTGGGAATGACCCGATCGTAGACGTTCATGGTGAAGAAGGGGCTGGCCAGACTGAAGATATTGATCAGCAGCGAGGCCAAGAGGACGTCCCGGTAAATCCGCCAGGACGAAAAGACCGCGCCCCAGAACCAGTGGCTGTCCTTGGCCAGCAGCTGCTGCCGCTGGTCGAGCTGCCGGTCCTTGCGGAACTTGGGCCGGACGAAGAAGGAGAATCCGCTGTAGTGCCGCTCGAGTTCGCTTAACAGCAACTCGGTCTCGCCAAGCCCTGCTTGCGGCAGCATCACGACCGCCCGTTGTTGTTCGTGCTCGATGCTCGTCAACAGGCAGGCCTGGCCACCGTTGAGAAGGAGCACGGTGGGCAGTTCGAAATTGGACATCTTGGCAAGAGGGCGCTTGATCAATCGGGCTGCCAGGCCGGCCCGGTCCGCCGCGCGGCCGAAGAGCTCCACGGTGAGCCGGTTGTCCACCAGGGGCAGGCCGGCGCGCAGTCCGGTGCGGGAGACCGGTAAATCGTATAATTTGCCGAGTTGGAGCAAACAGTCGGTGAGGGGGTCGTCAACTGCGTCGGGCTCGAGGTCGATACGCCAGCTTTCTTGTTGCTGGGGGCTTTCCGTTGCATTCATAATGTGGTGCACAGTCCGGTTGTGGATCGATCAATGTCTATGGTATGCTGATTGTATCACAAGAAAATCCAACGCACCAAGAGGTTCATCGGAGCAGCCAATGTTATATATAGAACGGGATGCACAGGGGGCCATTGCCGCCATTCACAGAGATGGGGAGGGAAAAACGGGCCTGGAACCCGCCTCTTTGCTTGACGCAGAGGTCCTGGCCTTTCTCCGGTCCAACGGCGGCATGGAGACGCTGGACTTGCAGCTGATGGCCTCGGACGCCACCATGGTACGGGTGCTCGAGGACCTGATCGATGTCCTGGTGGCCAAGAACCTGATCCTGATCACCGAACTGCCGCCGCAGGCGCGGGACAAGATCCTTGGCCGTAAACAGATGCGCGCCCAGATGGCGGACCCACAACTGATGGTCGACGATATCCTCTGATTTCTTCCCCTACTTCCGCAGTACAAGTTCGGGCCGCCGGATCAGGAAACCCTGAACGGCGTCGATGGGCAGGCCGGTGACGGTCTGCCATTGCTGCTCGGTTTCAACCCCCTCCACCACCACCTTGATATCGAGACTGTGGGCCACGGTGCACAGCGCGCTGACAAAGAAATGGCTGTCGTCGCCGGCATTCTGCAATTCATTGGTGATGGCCCGATCGATTTTGACATAATCGGGCAGCAGGGATTTGAGATAGCCGAAGTGAGAAAAGGCCTGGCCGAAATGGTCGATGCCGAAAGCGTGCCCCATGGACCTGATTTCCTGGGCAAAGGGCTTGATCAGATACAGGTACCGCACCGCGCGGAATTCGGGAAATTCAACCTGGATTGCCAGGCCGGCTTCGGCGCAACGGCGCAGATGCGAGGAAAACCAGGCAACGAAGCCGCTGTCGGCCAGCGAAAGCGGCGAGAGGTTGATCGTGATCCGTCGTGGCGTAAACTGGTCAGGGGGCAGGCTGAAGATCTGTTCCAGGATCAGGCGATCAAGGGCCGGCATCAGTCCCGATTGCTTGGCCAGAGGTAGGAACCTAGCGATTGACAGATGGTTGCCCTGGTCGTCGGGCATCCGGGCAAGCAGCTCATGGTGCACGATCAGGTTTCGATCGTCGCGGCTGACCACCGGTTGACTGTACAGAACGACCGAACCTCGGGCGAGAAAATCCTCCAGCAAGGTCTGCCGTTCACTTCTGCCGGTGACGGCTGGCGCCATCTCCCCAGATGGTGGGACAATGACTGCGCGATTGTCGTTCCGGTAACGGGCACTGGCCAGGGCGGTGTCGGCCTGGGAAAGCAAGGCACCTAACGCGATTTCTTGGTTGTGGACTGCGCCGCCGCAGACAACGGGCAGCGGCTGGCCGGCCTGTTGGGCATCCGGCGGGCACAGTTCGGCAAGGATGGTGTCGGCCAATTGTTCGGCCATGGCAATGTCCGCGTTGGGCAGCAGCAGGGCGAAGTCGCCGCCACTCAGCCGGGCCGCGATGACTTCGACTTCGACCAGTGCGGCGCAGGCGTGCTTGATGCTTGCCGCCGCCTCCTTGATCAACTGGTCGCCGGCCGTATATCCTTGCTGCTGGTTGATCGCCTGCAGATTGCGAATATGGATGAGGAGCAGGGCACCCCTGACCGGCGTCGTCCTGCCCGTAAGCTTGGTTTTGGCCTGCGCCTCCAGAAAGCGCCTGTTGCCCAAACCGGTCAGCGTGTCCTGGTAGGCCCGTTGCCGCAGGGTCTCGGCAATGGCCGTCTGTTCGTCGAACAGAGCCCGGATGCGTTCGGTCATCCGGTTCATGGCCAGGACGACCCGCCTCAACTCCCTGGTGCGGGGCAGCTGATCCTGGATGATGAATTTCCGGTTGCACAGGGCCTGGGCCTGTTCCTCAACCCGGTGCAGGGGGCGGAGGAGCCGGCGTAGGCCAAAGCCGCCCAGCAAGGCCACGGCCATGGCCGCGGCCGCGCACCATTGGGTCGCCGCCAGGGCGGATTTCCACAAGGCCTTGTAGGCGTAGCCCGGATGGCTTTCGATCATGACCGAGCCGCACTGCTGCCAGCCATGCATGATCAGGGCCTCGGCCTGCGGGGCTTGGAGCGGGGTCAGACGGATGAACCAGTCCGGCACCCCTTCGATGGACATGTCGGCGTGCCGGTCGATCAATACTTTTCCCTCGATGTCCCGCAGCAGGATGCGCTGGTAAAAGCCACGATCAAAAAGTGCGTTGACCATCGCTTCCATGGCCGGGACGTCCGTTCCCTTGGCCAAGGTGCTCAACGAGAGGCCGAGCGAAGTCGCGGTGTCCTGGGCATGGGACTCCAACTGGTCGGTGAGGAAGTCCCGGGTGCGTCTGTGGTCGCCGACCCAGAGGCCAATCCCCAGGCAAACCAAGATGAGCAGGGTGAAGAGCAGCAATTGTCGGTAAAGTGTCATGGGGTTTTTTCCTTGTCCAGTTCCGTTTCGTCGGACATTCTGTCCAGCAGGTCATTCCAGCGCTTGAGCCGGTCGCTGCCGCCGACCAGCTGTCCCTTGCCGCGTTGTTTCGCCAGCCAAAGCCCCGAGCCGTTCATGCTGTAGACCGGCAACAAATCGGTCCGCTGCGAAGAGGGCAAAATGGCCTCGACCAGATTGTCGAGAACCAGCGGCTCCGCGCCCGGCGTCGGATAATAGGTTAGAACCATGTGAGCTTGATTGAGGCGCAGGGCCTTGACGTAGGTCAAGGTCAGGCGGTCTTCGGGGATGCCGAGCGTGATAAGGGTAAAAAATTTGGCAATGGCGAAATCCTCGCAGTCGCCGCCGTTGCTGGCGACGAATTCGATGGGCGTCGCCCAGTAATCGGTTTGCTTCCAGTGAATGGCATCGTCGACGAACTGCATGGTGTTCAGGAAACGATTGACTCGTTCCAGCTTGCCTCGATCGCTTCCCTCGGTGGTTTGTATCAGGTTTTGCCAGGCGAGCAGGCGCGTGCGGGCGTCGGTCCCGAATCGCTGGGCCATCCGGCGCATGATCTGCTCGCTGATGACAAAAGACTCCTTGGTTTGTACCTGTGAACCGGGCACGACCAAGAACAGCAGGAGACACCAAACGGCAGGTTTTCTAAGCAGGGAGAACAAGCGTGTGCAAAGGCTTGGTACGGAAAAAGAGGAGGCGGATCGCCTGAGCATGGTGTCAGAGTGAGTTGTCACGCAAGCAATCCATCCCTTGAAAAGGAACATGCCCGCCCCATCCGACAAGACAGGGCGAGCATGGCGACTTAGTGCTTATCTATAAATAGCCATGATTTTGTTCAAGACAATCATAGCGGCCGCCAAGGTGTTGAGTGCAATGTACGAGAGGTCCGTCTTCTCGTATCGTGGTATCAATTTGCGAAATCGATTGAACCATGAATGCGCC
>NZ_JAVBRQ010000007.1:0-187588 GCF_031547805.1 Desulfobulbus sp. | reverse complement strand
AGCCTTTTCTTTTTGATATCATTAGGTATTTTCGCAAATCCAATGTATCGGAAAGCAAAAGGCTTTTCACGTTAAAACGACATTATTTCAAAAGGTTGCCTGTCGATTTTTCCTCGGTCATGCCAACCCCGAAACTTGAGTTGGGAATAATTTATTCGGAAGGGATGCGTTTACCAACCCGAATACCAACAGGCGGGCGGGATTTTCAGGAATACCATCGGATGCAAAAAGCAACGCCAGTTTTGGCTATTTCAGAAATAACCGGAGGGAACGGAGAGCACACCTCAGAAGAGTGTGAATCTCACAGATGAGGCAAAAATCTGCAAAACACAACAGGCTGCCATTCTCTTGTTAATCTTTTTTGGTTTTCTGGAGGTAAATAAAACTTAAGCCATCAGAAACTTGCTCTTCCTTGAATATTAAATAGCCTACATTTTCATATAATCCAATATTTCGAATGCTTTTTGAACTAGTGAAAAGTTCACAGCGGTTACATTCACCAATTCTTTCAATTTCTTGAAGTAATTTTTTCCCTATACCTTCACCTTGCAAGTCAGGATCAACGATTAATTTTCCAATAAATAACGCACCTTCTGTTATGCGTCCACGTACGGAGCCAACTATCTTATTGTTTTCATCGGTCACTTTCAAAAATATAGATTTTGAAAATTCAGATTTAATATCTTCAAATGTTTGTTTTAGTGGTGGTATTTCATAATTATCCAGAAGAGCTGCCT
This sequence comes from Desulfobulbus sp., assembly GCF_031547805.1. Taxonomy (GTDB): domain Bacteria; phylum Desulfobacterota; class Desulfobulbia; order Desulfobulbales; family Desulfobulbaceae; genus Desulfobulbus. Next base: position 186,851 of record NZ_JAVBRQ010000007.1, on the reverse strand, counting down.
CGCTTTGGTATGCCATATATTGCAATTCAAGAATATCATGTAAATCTTCTTTTTTTGCTCTTGATATAGACAGCAGGGTTCCTCTAGTTCTTATTGGCATAATGCCTTCATCTTCATACTTATACATACATCCCCAGTCCACCATGGCGAAACCCGCGTCGCTCAGATGAATTTCTCCTGCTCGATCCAGGCGCGGGTGCCCAGCGAGGCGCAGGACAGGCTGGCCACTTCCCCGGCCCGCTCGAGACTGAGGATGAAATCGTTTTCCAGGATGTAATGGCAGAACGCGCCATGAAAGATGTCGCCGGCGCCCAAGGTGTCCATGACCTTGACCGGCATCACCGGCACCTCGCGCAGTTGGCCGCCGGTCTGGGCCAGGACCGGATCGCCGTCCCTGGTGATGGCCATGTGCTCGATGCCATGGCCGCGGAGGTAGGCGAAGACGCTGTCGGGAGTGGTGCAGCCCGGTGGAAAGAAGGCGGCGGAACAGATGGCGTAATCGACCAGGGGCAGCAGGTTTTCCAGCCCCTCCTTCCAACTGCCTCCGTCCAGGATCACCGGTATCCGCTTCGGCTTGGCCATGGCGGCCAACTCCATCGCCTGCGGCAGGTAGAAGCCGTCGAGCATGAGGATGTCGGCGTACTCCAGGGTGGTTTCGTTGACGCAGTCGCGGCGGAGCTTGCGCAAATCGGTGTTGGAATAGACCACGCTGCGCTCGCCGTTGGACAAATCGACGATGATGGCGGACAGGATCGGCGGCCGGCGGGGCTGGTCGGTACTGTCGATCAGGCGCACCTTGTGGTCGGCCAGATCGGCCTTGGCCAGGTCGGCCAGGGGGTGCTGGCCGAGGCCGGAGATCAGCGTGGCCTCGTTGCCGAAGGAGGCGAAGGTGACGGCGGAATTGGCCGCCGGGCCGCCGGCATAGGCCAACTGCCGTTCGGCCTTGAGTTTCTGGTTGCGCTGAAGATAGTGAGGCACATAGTAGACGATATCAGCGGTCGACAAGCCGAGAAAAACACCTTTTTGCATGGTCTGGGTCCGTCGGGAAAAAAGGATCGGTACTGGGTCCGTGTGTACCCATGATAGCCGGAATCGGGCCAAAAAAAAGCCCCGGCATGAAAAAAACGCAGCATTCCCTGAAAAATCGGGCAACGAGGAGAGCGCCGGGGTTCTGACCGCCTCGACCGTGTTGCCGGCGGGCGCTTCCGGCGGGCGCGACGATTTCGTTGCCACGGCCGGCAAACGCGCCGGACTATTTCACGGCGTGATGAAGCCGGCGGGGTTGAGTCCCGGTCCGGGACGGTTCCTCGCCCGTGGGCGAGGGCGCCGGCAGATCGCCCGCTCCGGCCGGGGGCGGGACGTCCGACGCCGGGGCAACGGCGCGATGGTGGTTGGGCGGAAGCAGGGCCAAGCCGCCGTCCGCCTGCAGCTCGCCGTAGGCGACCACCCGGTTTTTCCCCAGCCGCTTGGCGTCGAACAGGGCATGGTCGGCCGTTCCCAGCAGGTCGACCATGGTGCGGGCGTTTTCCGGATAGGCGGCCACCCCGCAGCTGACGGTCAAGCCGAGATCGAGTCCGTGGGCCGTCAGGAAACGGCAGGCGGCAATCGCCTCGCGGATCCTGCGGACCAGCCGGCTGCCCGTCGAAACGTCGCGGCCGGGCAGAATCAGGACGAACTCGTCGCCGCCGTAGCTGACGCCGTAGCATCCCCTCGGCAGCAACGGCTTGATCACGCCGGCCAACTCGGCAATGGCCCGGCTGCCGTTGAGATGGCCATGGCGGTCGACCACCTGTTTGAACGCATCGATGTCGAGAAACGAGGCGGTGACCGCCCGGTCCGGATACTTGTCCAGGTAGCGCTGCAGGGTCTTATAAAGGTAGCGGGTGTTGTACAGGCCGGTCAGATCGTCGAGAAACGAGAGTTTGCGGTAGCGGGCGCGGCTCGCTTTCAATTCCTGCTGGGTCTTGCACAGGGACAGATGGGTTCTGACCCGGGCCAGCAACTCCTCCCTGGTCGATGGTTTGACGATGTAATCCTGTCCGCCCGCGGCAAAACCGGCGACGATGTCCTCCTTGTAGCTGCTGGCGGTGACGAAAAAAACAGGGGTGTCGGCGGTGCGGGCGTCCTTCTTGATGATCCGGCAGGTCTCGATGCCGGACAGGCCCGGCATCTCGATATCCAGGAGGATCAGGTCCGGAACGAGCGTTTCCAGCCGCGCCAGGGCCTCCTGGCCGCTGGCGGCCACGACCACCGCATATCCGGCGTGGCCCAACACCTCGGCGATCAGGGTGGTGACCAGCGGGTTGTCGTCGACGACCAGGATTGTATTATCCACTGTTTTCGTTCTCTTTTTCATGAAACTATAGTGAAGAAAAACGCCGCGAAAGTCAAGGACGCAACCGCAAGCCGCATTCTCTTTTGCCAATGCCTCCGGCAGGTTGCGCTCCCGATGCGCCCTAACCGCCAGCCGGACGACGCGGCCGGTGCCACCCCGTGCCGCCAATTTTATTTTTCTCCCTTGCAGGCGGACACGGGCGGCGTCCGGCGCGTCTTTTCCGTTGCGGCCCGGCCAAGGCCTGCGTAGATTGACTGACATCGCGGCCCGACCGGTCCAGCCGCCCACCTTTCGATCCTCCGAGGCCAGCCGATGCACACCGTCTTCTTCCGTCTCATCTTCCGCAACATCGCCCCGATCCTCCTGCTCCTGCCGCTTTTCCTCGGCGCCGGCGTCCTCGCTCCCAGGTCGGCCGGGGCCGCCGAGCCGTCGTCGCCCGCCACGGCACTCACCCCGGAATTCCTGAAAGCCAAGATCAGCGAGTCCGGGCAAATGAAAGGACTAGAGGAAAGCATTCGGAACAAACTGCTCGAACTGTACCGGCAAAGCCTGGACAACCTGGAAACAGCGACGGCGAACAACGCCCAGGCCGACCGGTATGTCCGCGACATCGAGACGGTTCCGGCGGAGACACGTAAGATTCGCGCCGAGCGGGAGCGACTGGCGCACGCTACCCCGTTGCCGGGCCAGGAAAACGCCGCCGCGGCCGGCAAGTCGGCGCAGGAAACCGAGCAGGACCTGCTCAAGGCCAAATCCCAGGCCGCGACCCTGGATGCGCAAGTGAGTACCCTGACCCGGCAGCTCGCCGCACAAAACAATCGTCCGATCCAGATCAGCCAGCGGCTGACCGAATTGAAAAAGGCGGAGCAAACGCTCCTCTCCGCTTCCAAGCAGCCCACTGCCCAGGCCGCGCCCCAACTGGCGGAAGCGATGGTCTGGCTGCGGCAAAGCCAATTGAGCCTACTGCACAGCGAGACGAAAATGCTGCAGCAGGAGTCGGTGAGCATGCCGGTGCAGGTGGACCTCACCACCGCCCAACTCGAAGAGGCGATAACCCGGCGGGAACAGGCGAATGCCCTGGCCCAACAGTTGGAAAGCCTGGTAAACCGGCAACGGCAGGATGAGGCGGCCAAGAGCGCCGGCCAGGCCGAGGAGGCGGTCCGACAGCTCTCCGACAGCGCCCCCGCCCTCAAGCAGGCGGCGGCGGTCAACGCCACCTTGGGCGAGGCGCTCAAGCGCCTGACCGCCTCCCTGGAGCAGGTCACCGCCGAAAAGGAAGCGCTCGGCAAACAGTTCAAGACAATGGATGAGCGCTTCAAGGCCACCAAGCTGAAATACGAACTGGCGGGCTGGAATCAGGCGGTGGGCTTGGTGCTGGAGGAACAGCGGCGCTCGCTCCCGGACCAGAACGCCCTGCGCAAGAAAATGGCCGACAACGAGGCGGCCATTGCCGAGGTGGGACTGTTCCAGGTGCAGTATGCAGAGGAACGCAGGCAACTGGAACAAAACGGCGCCGACCCGCAGCCGAGTGCGGCCCTGTCGGAGACGGGCGCGGAAGAGCTGAAGCACCTGCTGGCCAGCCGTGGCGAGTTGCTGAAACAACTGATGGAGCTCAATCAAACCGTTTTGGGACTGCGGGCCGAATCGGATGCCCTCTACCGCCAGCTGGACGGCCTGGTGAGCTCGTTCCGCGCATTCCTGGCCGAACGCCTGCTTTGGGTCCGCAGCACTCCGCCGATGCGTTTGAGCGATTTTTCGCATCTGCTGGCCGAGACCGCTGCCTTTTGCGAAACCGGCCAGTGGCTGGCAACCGGCAGGATGCTGTCGGCCCAACTCGCTTCCTCGCCGCTGCTGGTGGCGGCGCTCCTGCTCGGCATCGCGATCCACGCCGGCAGAAGGCGCCTGCGGCACCGCCTCCAGGCCCTGATCGACGAGGCAGTCAACCCGATCACCTATAGCTTCTTTTTACCCTTGCAGGCCCTCCTGCTGACCGTGCTGCTCGCCCTGCCCCTGCCGCTCTTGCTCCAGGCCCTGGGCTGGGGGGCGCACACCCTGCCGGCATCCACCGATTTTTCCCGGGGCGTGGCGGCCGGACTGATCGACACCTCCCACCGCCTGTTCCTGCTGGCCTGGTTTCGCCTGCTCCTGTTGCCCCATGGTTTGGCGATCCGTTTCTTCCGCTGGCCCCAAGCCGTGGTCGAGGTCTTGCTGCGGGGCACCGTGATTCTGCTCCACGGTTTCCTGCCCGCGGTCTTGCTGACTCAGATGGCCTTTGCGGCCAACTATCACAGCGGCAACAGCTTCATCCTGGGCCGGGTGCTCTTCATCGTGGCCATCTGCGGCCTGGCGTTCGCGCTGTTCCGGATCTTCCACCCCAGGACAGGGGTGTGGCAAAACGCGCTGACCAGCCACGCCCACCGCCTGGCCTCGCGCTTCTACCTGCTCTTCTTTCTGGTGACCATGCTGCTGCCCGTGGTGTTCGGCGCGGTGGTCATCGCCGGTTTCGTGGTGGCCGTCGGCTCCCTGATGAGCTGCTTGTTCAACAGCTTCTGGGTACTCGTCGGCACCGTCGTCACCCACCAGCTGATCGAGCAATGGCTGATGCAGTCGAGCCGCAAACTGGCCCTGCGCAGCAACCTGACGCTCCGGCAAGCCCCGGCCTCCGGCCAGGGGGCGGGACAGCCGGCCGCCGCCGGGCAACAGGCCGGGCAAACGGTCGAGCATGAGGTCGATCTGGTCGAATTGAGCGCCAACAGCCGGAAACTGCTCAATGTGATGGCGATCCTGGGCGGCGGCCTCGGCCTGTGGCTGGTCTGGGCGGACGTGCTGCCGGCCTTGCGCATCTTCGACAACCTCGTGCTCTGGAAATACTCGGCCACCGTCGACGGCCAGAAAACCCTGGTGGACGTCACCCTGGCGGATGCCGGCCTGTCCCTTTTCATCGGCTTTCTCACCCTGACCGCCTCCCGGCACCTACCCGCCCTGCTGAATATCGTTCTGCTCCAGCAGCTCGAGCTCAATCCCGGCAGCCGCTACACCGCCACCACCTTGTCCCGGTACGCCATCGCCGGCATCGGTTCGCTGCTGGTGGCCGACACCCTGGGATTCAGATGGGAGCAGATCCAATGGCTGGTGGCCGCCCTGGGCGTGGGTATCGGTTTCGGCCTTCAGGAGATCGTCGCCAACTTCATCAGCGGCCTGATCCTCCTGTTCGAGCGGCCCATTCGGGTCGGCGACGTGGTCACGGTCGGCGGCACCGACGGGGTGGTCACCCGCATCCGCATCCGGGCCACCACCATCCGGGATTTCGACCGGAAAGAGCTGCTGGTGCCCAACAAGGAATTCATTTCCGGCCATCTGCTCAACTGGTCGCTGTCCGATCCCGTCACCCGGATCATGATTCCGGTGGGCCTGGCCTACGGCAACGACGTGCGCCGGGCCATGCAACTCATGCAGGAGGCGGCCGAACAGCATCCGCAGGTCCTGGACGAACCGAGGGCGATGGTGACCTTCGACAGCTTCGGCGACAACGCCCTGCTGCTGAACCTGCGCTGCTTCATCGGTTCGGTGGACAACCGGGTGCGGATCAAGAGCGCCCTGCACCTGGCCATCGACGACAAATTCCGCCAGGCCGGCCTGTGCATGGCCTTTCCGCAGCGCGATGTCCATCTCGACGCCCCGACACCCTTCACGGTCAGGATCGTGCGCGAGGAACTGCCCGCGGACGAAACGCCGACCGACCGACCGGCAACCGCGCCGACCGACTCCCCGGAACCGGCGCAATGAGTCGCAAACGATCTTGGCGTTTCTGTCGCTCCTTGTCGTTTGCCACGGGCTGCCACCCACAACGGCTTTGGCCCCACCCGGTGGACGCGCTTTCTCCCTTTGGCCAATCTCCGCCCCGGCGGCGGCCACTTTTTCCTTGGCATTGGACCTGGTTTACGGCAACTGTACGCATCGTTTCAGACTGCCGTTTTGCTTGCGGCTTCCCCGGATTTTCCGGACAACGAAACCGGACCCGCCAAGCCGCTGTCCGCAGGCGCGGCCAGGAAGACCAATCGTTCGCATCCGTTGCCGGCTCACTTTATCCAACCGCCTAAAACAACTAGAGAATATAATGAATCATCAGGCGCTGTCGTCGTTTATCTGGTCTGTGGCCGACCTGCTCAGGGGAGATTACAAACAATCGGAGTATGGCCGAGTCATTCTGCCGTTTACGGTGCTGCGCCGTCTGGATTGCGTGCTCGCGGACACAAAAGAAGCCGTGCTGAAAGAATTTGCCGCCAAGAAAGGCGGCGACATCAATGCCGAACCTTTCCTGCTGCGGGCTTCAAAGCAGAGCTTTTACAACACCTCCGAGTTGGACTTTAAAAAGCTGCTTGGCGACCAAGACCACATCCGGGAAAACCTCTACGACTACATCCAGGGTTTTTCCGCCAATGCCAAAGACATTTTCGAGCGCTTCAATTTCTTCACTCAGGTGGACAGGCTGCAAAACAGCAATCTGCTGTACCTGGTGACGGAAAAATTCGCCAATGTGGACTTGCACCCCAAGCGGGTCAGCAACCAGCAGATGGGCCTGGCCTTTGAAGAGCTTATCCGCAAATTTTCCGAGCTTTCCAACGAAACCGCAGGGGAGCACTTCACCCCCCGCGACGCCATCCGCCTCATGGTCAATCTGCTCTTTATCGAGGATGACGAAGTGCTCACCAGCGGCAAGGCCGTTGTGCGCACCATTTACGACCCGGCAGCCGGAACCGGCGGCATGTTGTCTTTGGCGGAAGATCACCTTTTGGAGCACAACCCCAACGCCCGCCTGACCATGTACGGCCAGGAGCTGAACGACGAATCGTATGCCATCTGCAAGGCCGACATGCTCATCAAAGGGCAGGAGGTTGCCAACATCGTGGCCGGAAACACCCTTTCCGACGACGGCCATTCCGGCAAACGCTTTGACTACATGCTCTCCAATCCGCCTTACGGGGTGGAATGGAAGAAGGTGGAAAAGGCCGTCCGTAAGGAGTACGAGGAAAAGGGCTTTTCCGGGCGCTTCGGGCCGGGGCTGCCCCGCGTGTCGGACGGTTCCATGCTCTTTTTGCTGCATCTGGTCAGCAAGCTGCGCCTGAAGGAAGACGGCGGCGGGCGCATCGGCATCGTCCTGAACGGCTCGCCTCTTTTTACGGGCGGAGCCGGTTCCGGGGAAAGCGAAATCCGTAAGTATCTGTTGGAAAACGACCTGGTGGAAGGCATTATCGGCCTGCCCACGGATATGTTCTACAACACCGGCATTGCCACCTACATCTGGCTGCTTTCCAACAAAAAACAGGCCAAGCGCCGGGGCAAGGTGCAGCTCATCGACGCATCAAGCTTCTGGCAAAAAATGCGTAAATCCTTGGGCAGCAAGCGCAAGGAACTGTCTGATGAGCACATCGAACAGATAACGCAGCTTTTTGGCCGCTTTGAAGAGGCCCGGCTGGCCACGGTTTTCGACGAGGGCGGCAGAGAACTTTCCCGCGTTATCGTGCGTGAAGGGCATGAGCCGCCCCAGGCTTCGGAATGGATTTTGGGACACAGGGTGCGTATTGCGCCGCTCAGTCGCATTCTGCCCAACGAGAGCTTCGGCTACCGCACGATTACAGTGGAACGCCCGCAGAAGGACGAAAGCGGCGAGGTGGTGCTCGGCACCAAGGGCAAGCAGAAAGGCAAGCCGCAGCCGGATACCAGGTTGCGCGATACGGAGAATGTGCCGCTTTGCGAGGATGTGGAGGCGTACTTTAAGCGCGAAGTGCTGCCCCATGTACCGGATGCCTGGGTAGACCACGAAAAGACCAAAGTGGGCTATGAAATTCCCTTCAACCGGCATTTCTACGTGTTTGAGCCGCCCAGAGCGCTGGAAGAGATAGACGCGGATTTGGCACAGGTTTCCGCCAATATCATGAAGATGCTCAAGGGGCTGGGCGTATGAACTACCCGGCGTATTCGAAATATAAAGATAGCGGCGTGGAGTGGCTGGGTGAGGTGCCGGAGGGGTGGGAGGTAAGGCCACTTTATTCTATAGGGCTCTTGCGAAACGGTTTTCCATTTAAATCTGCACAATTTAGCCATGAAGGCATCCCCTCAGATCGACTTTTGCGCATTCGTGATTTACTGAGTGATGATGAAAAAATATATACAGAAGAAAGTTGTCCAGAAAGTTCCTATATATCTAACGATGATATACTGATTGGGATGGATGGTGACTTTAATGTTAATTATTGGACCAGAGGGATTGCTAAATTAAACCAACGAATGTGTGCAGTAATTGGAAAGACAAAAGAATTAACGAGATTCTTTTATTTTCTCCTTCCCATACCTTTGAAGTTAATAAATGATGTAACTTTCTCTACTACCGTTAAACATTTGTCGTCATATGATGTCTTGCATACAAATATTGCGCTTCCTACAGAGGATGAAATTGTAAGTATAATTGAGTTCCTCGACCGCGAAACCGCCCAAATCGACGCCCTTGTCACGGAGCAGGAAAAGCTCGTCACGCTGTTGCAAGAAAAGCGGCAGGCCGTCATTTCCCATGCCGTCACCAAAGGACTTAACCCTGATGCGCCGATGAAGGATTCCGGCGTGGAGTGGCTGGGGAAAGTGCCGGAAGGATGGGCTGTATTCAATTTTCGCAGAATCATTGCTCGTATTGAGCAAGGGTGGAGCCCCAATGCCTCTTCTGAGCCCTGTCAAAATGGCGACTGGGGAGTATTGAAAATTAGTGCCGTGAAGTTTGGGCGCTTTGTTCAAAACGAGAATAAGGCCTTGTTGGACGATGTCTTACCTGTCGAGGTATATAAGATATTTTCTGGAGATTTGCTTTTGACAAGAGCAAATACTCCTGATCTAGTTGGTGATTGCTGTGTCGTTTCAAATGACTTGCAATACAACCTTATGATGTCTGATTTGATATATCGTGTTCATCTCAATTCTGGAGTAGATGCACATTCTATTTCTTACCTTTTGCGGAGCAACTTCTGCCGCTCTCAGATTAAAGCAGACGCAAGAGGGTCTAGCATGACAATGGCTAAGATATCGCAAGGACATATTAAAGATTGGTTTGTTCTTATTCCCCCTTTGCCCGAACAGCAAGCTATCGTCGCCTATCTCGACGCCGAAACCGCCAAAATCGACGCCCTTATCACCGAGGCCGAAAAAGCTATCGCGCTTCTGAAAGAGCGCCGCAGCGCCATCATTTCCGCCGCCGTCACCGGCAAGATAGACGTACGCGATATCCCCTTGCAGGAGGCCGTATGAGCGACATAAAATTGTTCCGCTTCGCCAAAGACAAGGCCGAAGAGCTGGGCGGGCGTTCCGCTCTGGTGGAGCGCGAACTGCACGACCTGATGGAAAAGCACATGGAATGCTTTCTGGGCATCCGGTTTGTCGCGCATGAATACAGCACCGGCAAGAACCATCGCGGGCGTATCGACTCCCTCGGGCTGGACGAAAATTGCTGCCCGGTCATCATCGAATACAAGCGCCAGACCAATGAAAACGTCATCAATCAGGGCCTGTACTACCTGGATTGGCTGCTCGACCATCAGGCGGAATTCAAACTGCTGGTTATGGAACGCTTCGGCAAGGAAGAGGCTGATGCCCTTGAGTGGGGCGGCACCCGCGTGCTTTGCGTTGCCGGTGATTTCACCAAGTACGACGAGCACGCCGTGGCCCAGATTGGCCGCAATATCGAGCTGATCCGCTACAAGTATTTCTCCGACGATTTGCTTCTGCTGGAATGGCTGAACCCTGTGCAAGAACGGGGCGGCTCTCGTCAATCCACAGTCGCTCCTGTTCCTTTCGATGATGAGGTGGGTCAGGAGGAAAACTCCGGCAAAAAGGCTCAAAACGACACGAATACTTTTGCCGAGCATTTTGCCGCCATGCCCTCGGAGCTACGACTCCTCTACGATGAGCTGTATTCTTTCATCATGTCCCTTGGTGATGACATTAATGCCAAGGAATTACGACTTTATCTTGCATTTTCCCGTTTGAAGAATTTTGTGTGTCTGTTGCCCATGAAAAGCGGCCTTAAGCTATGGGTCAAGCTTGACCCCGCCACCGTACAGCTTGAGAAAGATTTTTCCCGTGATGTGAGCAAAACAGGCCACTGGGGTACCGGCGACCTTGAAATTTACATCCGCAACAAGGATGACTTTGCCAAAGCAAAACCCCTCATCGAGCGGGCCTATCAGGAGAATTGACCATGAGCCTGCACAACGAACTGCACTTTGAGCGTGAAATTTGCGAGCACCTTGCCGCGCACGACTGGCTGTATCAGGAGGGCGACGCGCAGAACTACGCGCGCGAATCCGCCTTGTATTTGCCGGATGTGCAGGCCTGGATTGAGGCTTCCCAGCCGGAAGCCTGGCAGGGCTTGTGCAAAACGCACGGAGCCAACGTCCAGAAGGTGCTGGCCGAGCGCCTCCGCAAAAGCCTCAATGACCGGGGCGCTATCGACGTGTTGCGGCGCGGCGTGGATGTGCTTGGCGTCAAACACGTTCTCGCCATGGCGCAGTTCAAACCGGCTCACTCTCTGAACGCTTCCATCCTTGCCCGGTATCAGGCCAACCGCCTGCGGGTGGTGCGCCAGGTGCATCACTCAGTGAACAATTCCCAGGACGCCATAGACCTGGTGCTTTTTTTGAACGGCATCCCCGTGGCCACGGCGGAATTGAAGTCCGACTTTACCCAATGCGTTGCCGACGCCGTTGACCAGTATCGGTTTGACCGTCATCCCGCGCCCAAAGGCGGGCAGACGGAGCCGCTTTTGTCCTTTCCCGGTGGGGCGTTGGTGCATTTTGCCGTCAGCCAGACGGAAGTGATGATGACCACGCGGCTTACCGGCTCCAGCACCCGTTTTTTGCCCTTCAACAAAGGAAATCGCGGCGCGGCGGGCAATCCGCCCAATCCGAAAGGTTTCACTACGTCGTATTTGTGGGAAGAAGTCTGGCAGCGTGAGAGCTGGCTGGAAATTTTGGGCCGCTACCTCATCGGCAAGCGCGATAATAAGAAGAATCTGACCACGGTTATCTTTCCCCGCTATCATCAGCTCGACGCCACCCGTAAAATCGTCGCTCAGGTGCAAGCGGAAGGGCCAGGGGGCAGGTTTCTTATCCAGCACTCCGCAGGGAGCGGGAAAACCAATTCCATCGCCTGGACGGCCCATTTTCTGGCTGATTTGCATGATGCAAATTCAGAAAAAATGTTCGATTCCGTTGTGGTCGTTTCCGACCGACAGGTGCTGGACAAACAGTTGCAGGAAGCGATTTTCGACTTTGAGCGTACGGCTGGCGTGGTGGAAACCATCACTTCGGAGCACGGCAGCAAAAGCTCGCAACTGAGCGACGCCCTGAAATCGGGCAAGAAAATTATCGTCTGCACCATTCAGACCTTTCCCTTTGCCCTGGAAATGGTGCAAAGCCTTTCGGCCACGGAAGGCAAGCGTTTCGCCGTTATCGCGGATGAAGCGCATAGTTCGCAGACCGGCGAGGCCTCGGCCAAGCTCCGGCAGGTGCTTTCCGCCGAAGAATTGGCCGATATTGCCGACGGCGGCACTGTGAGCGCGGAAGATATCCTTGCCTCCCAGATGGAAGCCCGCGCGGCGACAGACACCATCACCTATGTGGCCTTTACCGCCACGCCCAAAGGAAAAACGCTCCAGCTCTTCGGCAGAAAGCCCCGCCCGGACGCCGTGCCGAAAGCCTTTCATGTCTACTCCATGCGCCAGGCCATTGAAGAGAACTTCATTCTGGATGTGCTCAAAAACTACACCGGCTACAGGCTGGCTTTCCGCTTGGCGCATAACGGGCAAGAGTGGGATGAGCAGAAAGTTGAGCAAAGCGAAGCCGTGAAGCACATTATGCGCTGGGTTCGCCTGCACCCGTACAATATCGCCCAGAAAGTCAAAATCGTCGTGGAGCATTACCGCGAACATGTGCAGCCGCTTTTGCGCGGCGACGCCAAGGCCATGGTTGTGGTCAGCAGTCGCAAGGAAGCCGTGCGCTGGCAAAAGGCCCTCCGGGCCTACATCAAAGACATGGGCTATGCTCTTGGCGCGTTAGTGGCTTTCTCTGGCGAGGTATTCGATGCGGAATCTTTCCCGGAAGCGGTTTCGGAACACAGCAAATTGCTGAATCCCGGCTTGAATGGCCGCGATATCCGCGACGCCTTTGCCGGGCCGGAGTACCACATTCTCCTTGTGGCCAACAAATTCCAGACCGGTTTTGACCAACCGCTCTTATGCGGCATGTACGTGGACAAGAAGCTTTCCGGCCTTCAGGCCGTGCAGACGCTTTCGCGCCTGAACAGGGCCTATCCCGGCAAGGACACCACCTACATTCTCGATTTCGTCAATAACGAGGTGGAAGTGCTCACCGCGTTCAAAACCTACTATGAAACCGCCGAACTTGAGAGCGAAACCGACCCCAACCGCGTTTTTGACCTGCGGGCCAAGCTGGACGCCACCGGCTATTATGACGAGTACGAGGTTGAGCGCGTGGTTCAGGCTGAGATGAACCCCAGGGCCAAGCAGCGCGACCTGGCCGCCGCCATTTTCCCGGTGGCGGACAGACTGCTCAAGCTCTATAAGGCCGCGCTCGATGCCTACAGGACGGCCGTTGAGCAAGGCAGGACGGAAGAAGCCGCCAGGGAAAAGGAAACCATGGATGCGCTTACCCTGTTCAAGGGCGATCTCGGCTCGTTTAACCGGCTCTATTCCTTCCTGTCGCAAATTTTCGACTACGGCAATACCGCCATTGAAAAACGCCACATTTTTTACCGGCGTCTACTGCCCTTGCTGGACTTTGGCCGGGAGCGGGACAGCGTGGATTTGTCCAAGGTCACTTTGACCCATTACAATCTGAAATCCAGCGGCACGAAGCAACTTGTGCTTGGCGAGGGGGACGCTCCCAAGCTTCCGCCTGTCGGTGAAACCGGCACCGGCTCGGTTCAGGAGAAGCAGAAGGCCCTGCTGGAAGAAATCATCGAACGAGTCAACAGCCTGTTCGAAGGAGAACTGACCGATGACGACCAACTCATTTACGTGAACGGCGTTATCAAAGGGAAATTACTGGAAAATCAGCTCCTGAGAAATCAGGCGGCCAATAACAGCAAGGAGCAATTTTCCAATTCGCCGGATCTGACCCGGGCCTTGCTCGAAGCCATCATGGATGCCTACGAAGCCCACACGACCATGAGTACCCAGGCGCTGAACTCGGAGCGCATACGCGACGGCTTGAAGCATATTCTGCTTGGCCCGGCGCAACTTTATGAAGCCTTGCGGGAGAAGGCGACGGAAGAACGAGGGTGATGATGCACGCAATCGGTATTTGTTGTCCACCCGCGGCGGCCGGCTGGAAGGCGATGGAAAATCGGCGGGAAGAGCTGGGCCGGTTGCCCGGGTTCGGCGGAGCAGCCTCTTCCCAGCAAAGGATAAGCCGCGCATGAATGGGTATCGCATTATCGACAAGGCCGACTGGCCCCGCAGGGATCATTTTGAATTTTTCCATAGGTTCGACAACCCCTGCTTCAACATCGGCGTCCAGTTGGAGGCGGCCAACCTGCATGCCTGCGCCAAGGATCGGGGCGTCTCGTTCTTCCTGCTGGCGCTTTATGCCATCCTGCGCGCGGCAAACACCGTGCCCCAGATGCGACAGCGCATCGTGGCCGGCAATATCGTGGAGTTCGAGCGCATTGCGGTCATGACGCCCATCATGACCGAGCAGGAACTGTTTCGCCAAATCTGGTGCGAATACACGCCGACCTTTGCCGCCTTCGCCCAGGAAACCGTTCCGAAAGTGGCGGCCGCGCACAAGGATGCGCCTGCGCCCATGAAAGACCACGGCGAGGATTTTTTATGCGCCAGCTGCCTCCCCTGGCTTCATTTCACCTCCATATCGCAGGCCGAGTACAACTTCGGCCAGGCCGTGCCGATCCTTGCCTGGGGCAAGATGAAAAACGGCAGCATCCCCATCAGCGCCAAATTCCACCATGGCTTCGTGGATGGCCTGCATGTCGGCCGGTTTTTCGCCGAAATGGAGCACAGTTTTGCCGCCCCGGAGACCTTGTGGCTGCCCCTGCACATCGGGGCGGACCGCGCCGACCGGTGAGGATGCGACCACCGGCAACCGGCCGCAAGCGACCAGGAGGAAGCAAACGGGGCCGATCGAATCCGGAGCCCAGTCATTGAGCCTGGAGACGGTGCCCGGTGCCAGCATAAAGAGGTCGAATCCACGTCGAGCGACGAGAGGAGATCGACAGATTCCTTGAATCTTAGGGAGGTTACGCGATGATCCGTTCAATGTTCCCAAACGGCATGAGGCACAGGGCCAAGACGATATCAGGCATCGCCCTGGCCCTGTGCCTGCTGGCACCGGCCACGGGATGGAGCCACTCCGACGCCTACTACTCCGACCAGGACGGACGGGGCGGCAACCCGCTCTCGTCGTTTCTCTCCTCGCCGTTCGTGGCCGCCTTCGACCCGGCCCCGCTGGTGCCGCGCCTTCCCGCTCCGGCCGCGCCCCAGGCCCCGCCGGGCATGTGCCGCTGGGAGCGGACCGTGCTCGACGGCGCCGGCAGGCCGGTGCTCGATCGTTACGGCCGGCCGATCAAGGAATACGCCATCGGCTCCTGCGTCTCGCCGCCGGCCTATTGATCGCGGCCTGCTTCCGGACCGCATGCGATCGCGGAAGGGGCCGGCCAACTCCGCCCCGCCGGCCCTCTTTTGCCCCTCTCCGCGGTCTTCCGGTCCACACCGGACCGCACCGTGGCCCCAGCTATGGCTTGTCCCGCCTTTGACACAATCTTGATGCCCTTCCCCGCGATCTTGACACTTTCTTGACCTCGAGCGTGGTAAGCTCTTTTCTCTAGGAAGACCCGCTTGCCCTTGTGACGGCCTCTTGCCGGGCACATCGATTCCACCCATTCCGGCACCGCGCCGCCCAACCCCCGATCGGGCCGAGTTTCCCTTGTATTGCAAGCTTCCCCCAGGATTGCGCATGGCACCCTCAGCAAACGACACCGCCGCCCAGGCGGCATGCTCCCCGGCCACGCCTCCGGAGCACACCGCGCCCCGGGCCGCCGGTCAAGCCCTCCCCCTGCTGGCGATCTCCGCCCTCGGGATCATTTACGGCGACATCGGCACCAGCCCCCTGTACACCATCAAGGAATGCTTTGCCGGGGTCCACGGGGTCGAGCCGACCACCGCCAACATTTTCGGCATTCTTTCCCTGATCTTCTGGTCGCTGATGCTGGTGGTCGGCCTGAAATACGTGGTGTTCATCATGCGGGCCGACAACAACGGAGAGGGCGGCATTTTTTCGCTGCTCTCCATGCTCAGGAACCCGGAGTTGAACGGCGCCCGCTGGCGGATGCTCACCCTGCTCGCCGCCTTGGGCGCGGCCCTGCTCTACGGCGACGGCGTCATCACCCCGGCCATTTCGGTGCTGTCGGCCATCGAGGGCCTCAACATGGCCACCGACGCGGCCGCGCCGTACGTGGTCCCGCTCACCTGCCTGGTGCTGGTGGCGCTATTCCTGTTCCAGTGGCGCGGCACCGCGCGGATCGGCCGTCTTTTCGGCCCGGTGATGGTGGTCTGGTTTCTGGTGCTCGGCGCTCTCGGCGTCCGTGCCATCGCCGCCAATCCCCAGATCCTCGCCGCCCTCGATCCTCGGCATGCCGCCGCCTTTTTCCTGCACAACGGCCTGCACGGCTTCCTGGTGCTGGGCGCGGTGGTCCTCTGCATCACCGGCGGCGAGGCCCTCTACGCCGACATGGGCCATTTCGGCCGGCTGCCCATCCGCCTCTCCTGGTACTGCGGCGTGCTACCGGGCCTGGTGCTCAACTATTACGGCCAGGGAGCGCTCTTGCTCCAACATCCCGAGTTGACGGGCGTCAACCCCTTCTACGCCCTGGTGCCCAAGCCGCTGCTCTACCCCATGGTGGCGCTGGCCACCACCGCCACCATCATCGCCTCGCAGGCCATGATTTCCGGGGTCTACTCGCTGACCCAGCAGGCCATGCAACTGGGCTTCACCCCCCGCATGCACATCGTCCACACCTCCGAGCACACCAAGGGCCAGATCTACATGCCCGCGGTCAACTGGATGCTGATGCTGGCCTGCCTGTCGCTGGTGCTGGCCTTCGAGGAATCGACCCGGCTGGCGGCCGCCTACGGCATCGCCGTCACCGCCACCATGGCCATCACCTCCTTCATCTTTTTCCAGGTGGCCCGGCTTCGCTGGCACTGGCCGCCCTGGCGCGCCGGCATCCTGTTGGCGCTCTTCCTTGTGCTCGACTGTTCCTTTCTGGGGGCGAACCTGCTCAAGATCGCCGACGGCGGCTGGATCACCCTGGGCATCGCCGCCGCCATCCTGTGCGCCATGGTCACCTGGCGCGACGGCCGGGCCATCCTGGCCAAGCATTACAGCCTGATGCAGATCCCGACCGGGGTTTTCCTCAAGGATATCGCCGGCTACAAGCCCCAGCGGACCCCTGGCACCGCCGTGTTCATGTCCATCTCGGCGGAGGGCATCCCCCACACCCTGCTGCACCATTTCAAGCACAACGAGGCCCTGCACGAGCGCATCCTGCTGCTGTCGGTGCTGTCGACCGAAACCCCGGCAGTGGCGCCGGCGGAGCGAGTGCGCATCCAAAATCTCGGCCAGGGTTTTTACCGGATCACCGCGGCCTACGGTTTCATAGAAAGCCCGAACATGCCGGAAATTCTGGAATTGCTTGCGGCTCAAGGCCTGCCGGTGGACATCTATTCCACTTCCTTTTACCTGGGCCGGGAAACCATGACCGCCACCGGCACGGCCCCCATGGCCCGGTGGCGCAAACTGCTGTTCATCTACATGTCGCGCAACGCCTGGAACGTGACCTCGTTTTTCAAGCTGCCGCCGGACCGGGTGATCGAGCTGGGCAGCCAGGTGGAGCTTTGACGGTTTCTTGACGGATTTCCTTGGCGTATTGATCCCATCTTGATGCCGAAGGTGGTAAAAAGATCGTCACGATCCTGTTCATGATCGGCACGGCGCGGGCCGGCCGGCATTCGTGGCAAAAGTTCGGGAGAATGCGGATGGATCTTTTGGCGTGGCTGCAGACAGGTCTTTTGTTCGGCGTCCTGTTGTTGGCAATCAAGCCGCTCGGCGCCTACATGGCCAAGGTGTACGGGGGCCAGCGGACCCTGCTGTCGCCCCTGCTCATCCCCTGCGAGCAGTTGCTGTACCGGGTGGGCGGGGTGGATGCGGACGAGGAAATGGGCTGGCAACAGTATGCGGTGGCCATGCTGCTGTTCAACCTGGCGGGCCTGGCAATGCTGTTCACCCTGCTGTGCCTCCAGCATCTGCTGCCCCTGAATCCGCGCAACCTGCCCCCCTTCACCTGGCAGCTGGCGTTCAACACCGCGGCCAGCTTCGTCACCAATACCAACTGGCAGGCCTACGGCGGTGAGACCGCCGCCAGCTACTTCATCCAGATGGCGGGGCTGACGGTGCAGAATTTCGTGGCCGCCGCCAGCGGCATGGCCGTGGCCATCGCCCTGATTCGGGGCTTCGCCCGGCGACGGACCGCCCTGATCGGCAATTTCTGGGTCGACGTGAGCCGCGGCGTGCTCTACATCCTGCTGCCGATCTCCCTGCTGGCCGCCCTGGCGCTGGTCTCCCAGGGGGTGATCCAGAATTTCGCCCCCTACCGCTCCGTCCCCCTGCTCCAGCCCTCGGCGGTCGACACCCCGCTCGGCCAGGCGACCGTCACCGAGGCCATCCTGCCCATGGGGCCGGTCGCCTCCCAGGAGGCGATCAAGATGCTGGGCACCAATGGCGGCGGGTTTTTCAACGCCAACTCGACCCATCCCTTCGAAAACCCGACCCCGCTCTCCCATTTCCTGGAAATCCTGCTGATGCTGCTGATTCCGGCCGCCTTCACCCATACCTTCGGCCTCATGGTCGGCAACTCCCGCCAGGGCTGGACCCTGTTGACCATCATGCTCCTGTTGCTGGCGACGGCGTTTTTGCTGCTCTACCGGGCCGAGGTTGCCGGCACCGCGCCCCTGGCCCGGGCGGGGATCGCGGGCGGCAATATGGAAGGTAAGGAGATTCGTTTCGGCCTGGCCGCAACCAGCCTGTTCGAGGCGGCCACCACCGCCACCTCCTGTGGCGCGGTGGCGGCCATGCACGACTCGCTCACCCCGCTTGGCGGCCTGGTCCCCCTGAGCCTGATGCTGCTGGGGGAGGTCGCGTTCGGCGGGGTCGGGGCCGGGCTGTCCACCATGCTGGCCTTTGCCGTGATCGCCGTCTTCATCGCCGGGCTGATGATCGGACGCACGCCCGAATATCTGGGCAAGAAAATCGAGGTGCTGGAAATGTGGATGGCAATGGTCGTCGTGCTGGCCGCCGGGATAGTGGTGCTGGCCTTTTCCGCCCTCGCCATGGCCACCCCCTCGGCGGTGGCCGCCACGGCCAATGGCGGCGCCCATGGCCTGTCCGAAATCCTCTATGCCTTTGCCTCCATGGCCAACAACAACGGCAGCGCCTTTGCCGGCCTCAACGCCGGGCTTGATTTCTACGCCCTGCTCGGGGCGGTGGCGATGCTGATCGGCCGTTTCGTGCCGGCGGTGGCGATGCTGGCCATGGCCGGCTCCCTGGCCGCCAAGAAGTACGTGCCGCCCAGTCTGGGCACCCTGCCCACCGACAAGGCGCCCTTTGCCCTCTGGCTGGTCCTGGTGATCCTCATTGTCGGCGCCTTGTCCTTTTTTCCGGCCCTGGCCCTGGGTCCGATCGCCGACCACCTGACCACGGTCGGAGGCCGTTGATCATGGCACATCGCCAGCCCGCATCCGCCTCGATTTTTGCCCCCGGCCTGCTGCTCGACGCATTGGCCGAATCGTTGAAAAAGCTCGACCCGCGCCTGCTCTGGCGCAACCCGGTGATGCTGGCGGTGGAAATCGCCTCCGCCGCCACCCTGGCCGCCTTCGGGTACTCGCTGATCGGCACCGCCGCCGAGCCGGCCTGGTTCACCGGCACCGTCTCGGCCTGGCTCTGGCTGACCGTGCTCTTTTCCACCTTTGCCGAAGCCCTGGCCGAAGGACGCGGCAAGGCCAGGGCGGCCAGCCTGCGCCAAGCCCGCACCGCCGTCACCGCCAAACGGCTCGCCGCCCCGGACCGGGTCGACGCCTACACCGTGGTCGGTGCCGAAGCACTCCGCCGGGGCGACTACATCCTGGTGGAGCCGGGCGAGCTGATCGCCGGCGACGGCGAGGTGACGGCCGGCGCCGCCCTGGTCAACGAAGCGCCGGTCACCGGCGAATCCGCCCCGGTGGTCCGCGAATCGGGAGGCGACCGCAGCGCGGTCACCGGCGGCACCACGGTTATTGCCAACACCATTGTGGTCAGGATCACCGTCAACCCCGGCGAGACCTTTCTCGACCGGATGATCACCCTGATCGAGGGTGCCCAGCGCCGCAAGACCCCCAACGAAACGGCCCTGGAAGTGCTGTTGATTTCCCTGACCCTGGTCTTTTTGCTCGTCTGCGTCAACCTCGGTCCACTCTCGGCCTACAGCGCCGCGGCCTCCGGCCAGGGCAGGCCGGTGACGTTGACCGTGCTGGCGGCCCTGTTCGTCTGCCTGGCACCCACCACCATCGCCGCCCTGCTGCCCGCCATCGGCATCGCCGGCATGGACCGCCTGTTCCGGAAGAACGTCATCGCCCTTTCCGGCCGCGCCATCGAGGCGGCTGGCGATGTCAACGTGCTGCTGCTCGACAAGACCGGCACCATCACCCATGGCAACCGGGAGGCGGTCGCCTTTGTCCCGATGGCTGGCCAGGCCGAGGAGGAAGTGGCCAGGGCGGCCCTGATGGCCTCGCTGGCCGACGAGACCCCGGAGGGCCGCAGTGTGGTCGGTCTGGCCCAACAGTGCTTCGGCCTGGCCGCAAGCGGGACGCCCGAGGGCGCCACGGTCGTTCCCTTCAGCGCCGCCACCCGGCTTTCCGGCCTCGACCTCGACGGCATGCCCTACCGCAAGGGCGCGGCCGATGCGGTGGTCGCCTTTGCCGGCGGGCTGGGGGGGAGCGTGCCCAGGGATCTGGACAACAAGGTGGCGGCCATCGCCCATGCCGGCGCAACGCCCCTGGTGGTCTGCCGGGGGCCGGAAATCCTGGGCGCGGTCAACCTCAAGGACATCGTCAAGAGCGGCATCCAGGAACGGTTTCGCAAGCTCGGAAGCATGGGGATCAAGACGGTGATGATCACCGGCGACAATCCGCTCACCGCCGCCGCCATCGCCGCCGAGGCCGAGGTCGACGACTTCCTGGCCGAGGCCAGGCCCGAGGACAAGCTGCGCCTGATCAAGGAGCACCAGGAAGCGGGATTGATGGTGGCCATGACCGGCGACGGCACCAACGATGCCCCGGCCCTGGCCCAGGCCGACGTGGCCGTGGCCATGAACACCGGCACCCAGGCGGCCCGCGAGGCCGCCAACATCATCGATCTGGACAGCAACCCCACCAAGCTGCTCGACATCGTCGAGATCGGCAAGCAAATCCTCATGACCCGCGGCAACCTGACCACCTTCAGCATCGCCAACGACATCGCCAAGTATTTCGCCATCGTCCCGGCCTCGCTCGCGGCCATCTATCCGCAATTGGGGGCCTTGAACGTCATGGGGCTGGCCAGCCCCCGCAGCGCCATCCTGTCGGCGGTCATCTTCAACGCCCTCATCATCCCGCTGTTGGTGCCGCTGGCGCTCAAGGGCACCGGTTTCAAGCCCATGCCGGCGGAACGGCTCCTGATCCGCAACCTGCTGCTCTACGGGGTCGGCGGCATGGTCGCCCCCTTTGTCGGCATCAAGGCCATCGACCTGGGGCTCGGGCTCCTGCTCCATTTTTTGCAAGGGACGGTCGCGCCATGAAAGAACTCAAACCGGCCCTGTTGCTGCTGCTGGCCTTCACCCTCGTCTGCGGCGGCCTGTATCCGGCGCTGGTCACCGGCCTGGCCCAGGCGTTTTTCCCGGTCCAGGCCAACGGCAGCCTGATCGCCGGCCCCAAGGGCAAGCCAGCCGGCTCCCTCCTGATCGGCCAGCCCTTTTCCGAGGCGAAATACCTGTGGTCGCGCCCCTCGGCCACCGGCGGATTTCCCTACAATCCCCTGGCTTCGGGCGGCGCCAATCTCAACCCCGCCGGTTCGGCCTACGGCGAGACGATCGCCGCCCGGCTGCGCCGGCTGCAGGAGGCCGGCATGCGCGGTTCCATTGCCGCCGACCTGCTGCAGGCCTCGGGCAGCGGTCTCGATCCCCACATTTCCCCGCATGCCGCCACCGCCCAAATCCGGCGCGTCGCCCGGGCGCGGGGCATGCGGGAAGAACGGGTGGCCGCCATCGTCGCCGCCCACCTGGAACCGCGCCAGTTCGGGATGCTGGGGGAGCCGCGCGTCAATGTCCTGGCGGTCAACCTGGCCCTGGATGCGGCGGCGCCATGAACCTTGGAGGCTTGTTACTGCCCATTGGCCGGTCTTGTGGTATTGTAGCCGGCGAATCCATGCAAACGGCGTCGCCGACAACGAGGTGAGACTATGCGTTTCATGCACGACAAGGAACAAAGGGCCCTGGTGATGGGCTGCGGGCTGGCCCTGGCATGCATCGTGTTTATCGTTTTCGCCAGGTTCGGCGCCAACACCCCGTCCACCGCCACGGTCTACGAAAACATACTCGCCCAGAGGCGGCTGCTGGCCCAGATGGGTGCGAATCTGCGGCAATCCGCCGAAATGGAGCGGAACGCGGTGATGGTCCTGTCCGCCGAATCCGAGGGCTATGCGGAACAATCGCGGACAGCCGCCGCCACCTTGGAGCGGGAACTCGCCGCCCTCCGCTCCCTGGTCGAGGCCACCCCCATGCCCAACGAAAAAAAGCTGCTTGAGGCATTCGCGGCCTGCTGGACGGAGTTGGGCGCGCTCGACCGGGACATCCTGCAACTCGCGGTCGCCAACACCAATATCAAGGCCGCCTTCCTTTCCCGCGAGCAGGGAGAGGCGAGCCTGGAACGATTCGAGCGGGCATTGGCTGCAATTCGCGCCTCGGCCGCGGGCGGCCCGGAGGAGTACCGCGTCGCCGAGCAGACTTCCCAGGCCTTGATCGCCGCGCTCAAGATCTTCACCCTCCACGCCCCCCATATCGTCGAGGCGGACGATGACAAGATGGACCGGCTCGAGGCCCGGATGCAGGCCGAGGAAAAGGTGGCGCGGCACGCGCTTGCGACCCTGGAAGCGAACCCCGGCAACGAGAATCGCGGGGCGCTTGCCCGGGCGCAAGCCGCCTTTGCCGAATTCACCGGCCTGACCGCCAAAACGATCCAACTCTCGCGGCAGAACAGCAACATCAAATCTCTGGGGCTCTCAATGGGCAAGAAACGGATCGTCCTGGCCCGATGCGAGGACGGCCTGGCCGCATTGACGGAAGCGGTCGACGACCAGACCTTCAAGGCCACCAAATAACCGACCATGGCGCCAACAATCGCGTTCGTTCCGCCCCGCCCATCCCCTGCCGGCGCACGGCCCGCCAGGTTGTCCCATGCATCCCGGCCATGACCGACAGCGGCCTTCCCCGGAAGCCATGCTCCGGGCGGCCCAGGCGGAGGAGCGGCAACACCGGCGCGGCCATCTGACCATCTTCCTGGGCTATGCCGCCGGGGTCGGCAAGACCTACGCCATGCTGGAGACGGCCCGCCAGCGCCTGGCCGAGGGACGCGAGGTGGTGGCCGCCTATGTCGAGGCCCACGGGCGGGAGGCCACCGAAGCCCTGCTGGAGGGGATGGAAACGCTGCCCAAGGCCCGTTATCCGCACCAAGGGGTGGAGCTGGCCGAACTCGATCTCGATGCCGCCCTAGCCCGCCGGCCGGAGCTGGCCCTGGTCGATGAATTGGCCCACACCAACGCGCCCGGATGCCGCCATGAAAAACGCTGGCAGGACATCGAGGAACTGCTTGCCGCGGGCATCGACGTCTACACCACGGTCAATATCCAGCACTTCGAGAGCGCCAGCGACATCGTCACCCAGATCACCGGCGTCCCGATCCGGGAAACCGTGCCCGACAGCCTGCTGGACCAGGCAACCGAGGTCATGCTGGTGGACATTCCGCCCGAGGCCCTGCTGCAGCGGCTGCGCCAGGGCAAGGTCTATGTGCCGGAGCAGGCTTCCTTGGCCATCCGGCAGTTCTTCCGGCCCGGCAACCTGCTGGCCCTGCGCGAACTGGCCCTGCGCAAGACCGCATCCCGGGTGGACGACGACATGCGAACCTACATGGAGACCCGCGCCATCGCCGGTCCCTGGCCGGTGGCCGAACGGCTCCTGGTCTGCGCCGGCGGCAGTCCGTACAGCGAACGCCTGATCCGCGCCACCAGGCGCCTGGCCGACGAACTCAAGGCGCAATGGTTCACGGTCTACGTCGAAACCCCGCGGCTGGCCAAGGAACAGCAGGAAAACCGGCAGCGGGTCTGGCGCGATCTCCGCCTGGCCGAAAGCCTCGGCGCCGAGGTGGCGACCATCACCGCCCCGTCGGTGCCCGGGGCGATCATCGACTACGCCGTGCGCCACAACGTCACCCGGATCGTGGTCGGCAAGCCCGCCAAGCCCCGCTGGCGGGAGATGCTGCGGCCGCCGATCGTCGACCGGCTCATCCGGTTGAGCGGCTCGATCCATATCCATGTGGTCAGCTTTCAACCGGCACCGCCGGCCGCCGGCACCAGGAGCCGCCCCCGTCCCGGCCTCGGATCCTGGACCGATTACCTGGTCAGCCTGGCCCTGGTGGCGGTCATTACCGCCCTGCCCTTTTTATTCTGGCGCGATATCTCCCCGACCAACCAGGTCATGGGCTACCTGCTGGCGGTGGTCCTGGCGGCGGTGCGTTTCGGCCGGAAATCGGCCATTCTCACCGCCCTGTTCGGGGTGCTGGCCTTCGACTTCTTCTTCGTGTCGCCCCAATGGAGTCTCACCGTCGCCGATACCGAATACCTGATCACCTTCTTCGGCCTGTTCACCGTCGGCCTGGTGATCAGCACCCTGATGGCCGAAACCAAGATGCGGGCCGAGGCCCTGCGGGAGCGCGAACTCCAGACCGAGAGCCTGTACTATTTGAGCCGCGACCTGGCGGTGGCCATCGACATGGCCTCCATCCTGGAGGCGGTGCGGAAGAATGTCGGCGAAGCCCTGGAGGCGCGCCTGGCCGTGCTCGTCCCCGACCCGGAGGCGAGCGAACGGGTGCGGATCGCCGCCGCCAGCGAGGGGATGGCCCTCGACGCCAAGGAGATGGCCGTGGCCGATTGGGCCTTTCGCAACCGACGGCCGGCCGGCAGCGGCACCGAAACCCTCCGCTCGGCCCAGCTCCTGTACCTGCCGCTGTGCACCGCCAGCCGGACCTTCGGGGTGCTGGGGGTGTCGCTGGCCGCGACCGCGGATTTTTTCTCCCCCCACCACCGCCGGCTGCTCGATGCCTTTGCCGCCCAGATCTCCCTGGCCATGGAACGGGTCGACCTGGCCCGCCAGGCGGAGCAGGCCCAGGTGCTGGCGGCCAGGGAAAGCCTGGAACGGGCCCTGCTCAACTCGGTTTCCCACGATCTCAGGACCCCGCTGGTTACCATCATCGGCGCCCTGAGCAGCCTGCACGGCGAGTCGCCCTCCCTGTCCGAGCCGAAAAAACGCGACTTGCTGCGCTGCGCCTGGGACGAGGCCGAGCGGTTGAACCGGTTCGTCGGCAATCTGCTCGACATGACCCGCCTGGAGGCCGGCGAGTTGCGGATCAACCGCGAACCTTGCGATGTTCAGGACTTGATCGGCAGCGCCCTGACCATCCTCGACCGAAAGCTCGCCGACCGGGACGTGAGCGTCCAGTTGGCCGAAAACCTGCCCCTGGTCGAAATGGACATGGTGCTGATGACCCAAGTGCTGGTCAACCTGATCGACAACGGCCTGAAATACTCGTCGGCGGACAGCTCCCTGGAGATCGCCGCCCGCCTCGACGGCGAGCACCTGCTGCTGGAGGTGCGGGACCGGGGACCGGGCGTGGAAGAACAGCATCTATCGCGGATGTTTGAAAAATTCTATCGCCTTCCGGTGCCGGAAGGCGTAGGCGGAACAGGCTTGGGCCTGTCCATTTGCAAGGGCATCGTCGAAGCCCACCAGGGCTCCATTTATGCCGTCAACCGCGCCGGCGGCGGATTGCGCGTCGTCTGCCGCCTCCCCGTGCAGCCATGAACGAATCATCGAGCAAGGGACACCCCTGCCGCATCCTGATCGTCGACGACGAACCGGCGATCCGGCGCTTTCTGCAAACCGCGCTGGCCGACGATTGTTTTGCCCCGGTCCTGGCCGAAAACGGACACGCCGCCCTGGCGGCCGCGGTCGCGGCCAAGCCGGAGATCGTCCTGCTCGACCTGGGGCTGCCGGACATGGACGGGGTGGAGGTGATCGCCCGGTTGCGGCAGTGGTCGCAGGTGCCGATCATCGTCCTGTCGGTGCGGGACCGCGAGGCCGACAAGGTCCGGGCCCTGGACGCCGGCGCCGACGACTACCTGACCAAGCCTTTTGGCGTGGGCGAACTGCTGGCGCGCATCCGGGTGATGCTGCGCCGCTCGCTGCAACAGGCGCCGGAGCCGGTGATCCGCATCGCCGAGCTGGAAATCGATCTGGCCCGGCGGCTGGTCACGGTGCGTGGCGCCACCGTGGCCCTGACGCCCACCGAGTACGAACTGCTGCGCCTGCTGGCCACCAACGCCGGCAAGGTGCTCACCCACCGCCAGGTGCTCAAGCAAATTTGGGGGACGGCCTACCTGGAACAACCGCACGTCCTGCGGGTCAACATCAGCAATCTCCGCCGCAAAATCGAGGCCGACGCCTCGCGGCCGCGCTACATCCTCACCGAGTCGGGCGTGGGCTACCGCTTCCGAAGCGATTCGTAGTCTACGGCCGACGCCTCCTAAATGGGATTGACTATCAGTTTTACCGAGATTATCTATCAACTACAGCGGTGCGAACCGCACCGTTGCCGCAGAAAAAACTGTCCTGCGATTCGATCGCCAATGCCTGCCCGATCTTTTTTGCGTCCAGGCGGCGGCTCAAACCCGACCAGGAGGTGCGCCATGTTGAACATCCGCCACATTCTTGTCCCCATCGATCTGCGCGAGCATTCGCAAACCCTGACCGAGGTGGCCCTGGCCGTGGCCAACCAGCTCGGAGCCGAGAAAATCACCTTCCTCCATGCCCTGCCCCATCTCCCGGATCTGAACGATTATCTGCCCGACACCCTCGGCAGGCTGGAAGCGGAATTCCGGGCCGAGGGAGAAGGGAAAATGGCCGCCTTTCTCGATCTGATCAAGGACCAGGCAGCCAATATCGACGGGGCGGTGGTCGACGGCGAGGCGACCGAGGCCATTCTCGCCTATGCCCGCGAGCACCGGGTCGATCTCATCGTCATTGCCACCCACGGCGCCAAGGGAATCGAGAAAATACTGCTGGGCAGCGTCGCGGACCAGGTCATCAAGGGTGCCCCGTGTCCGACGCTGGTCTTCAACCCGTTTAGCGGCACGCGGGGCTACGAGGTCTGCAAACCGCTGAATGCATGTATCCAGGCTGTCTAACCGCAACCACAACACAGGAGGAGACGCAATGAAACATCAACACACCCTGGCCGCAGCCCTGACCCTGCTCGTTCTCGCCGGCACCGCCAAGGCGGCGGACATCACCGTGCCCATGAGCATGGCCGAGGAAAAGGGAGCCGGACCGGCCGTCGGCAAGGTCGTGATCAGCGAAACGCCCTATGGCCTGCTGTTCACGCCCTCGCTCAACGGCCTGCCTCCGGGTCTGCACGGTTTTCATGTCCATGAGAACGCCAGCTGCGAGCCCAAGGAGAAGGACGGCAAGATGGTACCTGCCCTGGCCGCCGGCGGCCACTACGACCCGGCCGGCACCAAGAAGCACGGCACTCCGTGGGGCGACGGCCATCTCGGCGATCTGCCGGCCTTGTATGTTGATGCCAACGGCGCGGCCACCAACCCGGTCTTGGCTCCTCGGCTGAAGATGAACGATGTAAAAGGACGCTCGCTGATGATTCATGCGGGCGGCGACAACCATGCCGACCATCCGGCTCCGCTGGGAGGCGGAGGCGCGCGGGTGGCCTGCGGCGTGATTCCCTGAGATCTCGTGACGGGCAGGGAGCGCCGGGCCGCCCGACGGCCATGTCGACAGGAAACCTCGTGTATGGAGGTGCATGCAACGGATGACCATACCAAGATATCGCGCGGACAATCATTGACTGCTTTTTCTTTTTCCCACATGAACCAAGCGAGGTATTCGCCATGGAAATCAAGGATTATTGCAACAATGTCGACTTGGAACTCTCGACCTGGAAAGCCAAGCTCATGGACGTGCTCGGCAAGATCGAACCCCTGTCCACCGGCAGAAAGGAAGGAATCTTCGAAGAGATCAACGGCCTGCAGATCGTCTTGACCGAATTGGAGGACAGGATCGAAAAACTGCGGACGGAATGCCCCCTGGCCTGGAAGCCGGAGCGGGCATCGATCGAAAAAAGGATGGCCGAACTCAGCGAACGCTACAGCGACGCGAGGATGGAATTCTTCGACTACGAATTCGGCGGTTGAAAGACCGCCATCGAAACGCGCCGGCTTGCACCGGCGTTGCGCGACAAAAGCCGCGGCCTGCTTCTGGGCCGCGGCTTTTTTTACGGTTTTTCAGATGATCCGGCAGGCAGGCGAAGGATCCCGCCGGGCGCATCCCTCAAGGACAGTCGATATACTGCCACTTCCGGTCGTAGCAAATCCGGATTTCACCGGACGCATACCCGATACGAACCTCCTTGAGCCCCGGATTGGCCTGCTTCAGGACCCGGAACAAGCGAGGCGGCCGGACGTCCTCCTTCGGCAGGACCAGCGCTTCGTACAACTGCCGCGTTTTGGCGAAATACTCTGCAGCCGAACCGAACCCGCCGCAGGTGCCGTGCTTTTCCCACTCACCCTGCAGCAACGATTCGCCGGGCAGCACGCACAGGTATTGCCGAATCACCCGAGGATCGAGCGGGCCGACCTCATCCCCCCGGCAATAGCGCGGATGCAGTGCCACGGGCTTACCGTTGTCCCGACAGGTCCCGGGGTGACGGGATTGGGCCCATAACCCGTGCACCACCCAGCCGAATGCGTTGCCACCCTCACATTGGAAAGCATTGTGCGGCCGGACCGCGCCGGTGCGGAAATCCCTGGCACTTTCCCGGCAGAACCGGGGCGAATAGGAAAGGGCCAGCATGAAGTAATCGACGGGAATATCGTTGATGCGCCGCAGGCAGGTGTTCTTTTCGTTGCGCCGGTGCCAGTCGTACTGCATCGCCAGTGCGGCTGGGTCCGGCAGAACGCATTCCCCGGCCAACGAGGCCGTGGCGGCCATCAGAACAAGCAACGCAATTGCCGGAAAACATGGCAAGACCTGCCGACGATATGCCCGCGGTCGATTGCCCGCTCCCCTTTCCGTCGTTGGCGCCATGGGCGGGGCTGCGGACCGGCACCGATAGAAACTCTTGAGCATGGGGAAAAACATTGGCAGAATAAAAAATTGGCAACTGTCAGACCAAATCGAATACACCGACCACAAGTCTCGGGAATTGCATGTCGTCACTCATCGGCCACACCCTTGCGGGCGCCTCTATCTACCTGTCCTGCAATCGCCCCGCGGACCAGCGGGCGGCACGGGCGCTGCCGGTATTCGTCCTGCTGGCGATCTGCCCGGACTTCGACTATTTCATCTTGTGGCTCTTCCACTATCAGACCGTGCCACGGCTGACCCACACCCTGCTGTTCTGCCTGGCAACGTCGTCGATGGCCTGGTGGTGCGCCGCGCCATTGCGCCGGAACAATGTCGCCAACACGCCCTTCTGGGCGATGGCGCTTGCAAGTTGTTCCCATCCCCTGCTCGACCTGCTGGTAGGCGTGCATCCGCTGCCACTGCTGTGGCCGCTTCCCGATCCCGACATCGCCCTGCCTTTCGGCATTCTTCCGAGCGCCGCCGACTCAGGCTGAGCAACTATTACCTGTGGCGCAATCTCCTGATCGAGACCGCCATCCTCCTGCCAATAGCCTCGCTGGCGGTGGCCATTGCCCGTCGCTGTTCCCGCCGCGCCATTGCCAGGTACGCGTTGCTCGTCGCCCCGGTTTGGCTGGCCTTTGTCGCCTGGTCCGTGGGGTTGCAACGTTAATCGCCCCTTCCGGCTCGGGTGCAGGAGGCCGCGAATCCAGGGCCGCGCTATGCATTGCAGCGGCCTACGCCCCCTGCCGTCCGTTGTACACCGCCTGGCCGCTGGCGGCAAAACTCCGAAAATCCGCCAGGGACTCCTCCCGCAGTACGCCCTCGATCAACTCGATGCCCCGGCCGGCCAGCTCCTGCCGCCAATCGCGGGGCATCGACCCCTCGTCGAAGCCGGTGATGGCCATCATGGCCGGATCGGAACCGGCGATCGCCAGCGAGCGGATGCCGGACCAGAGCACCGCGCCGAAACACATGGCGCAGGGGCTCCAGTTGACCACCAATTGGTGGACGGGCAGGCCCGGTCCGCCGAGATCGTAGACGCCCAGCCTCTGCTGGGCAAGCGACAGGGCCATGATCTCGGCGTGGGCCGAGGAACAGGCGCTCGGCACCACCCGGTTGACGCCCACCGCGACGATCCGGCCCGAATCCCGTTCAAACACGCCGGCGGCAAAGGGGCCGCCGCTCTGCCGTTCGGTATTCAGCCGGGCCAGACGCAGCACCAACGCCATCCGCGCCGCCAGATCGGGCACCGCGTCCGGCAGCGGCTGGAGTTCGGCCTCCATCCAGTCCGGCAATTCCAGGGTGAAGCCTAGCGGTAAACCGGTCGTTTCCATGTGCATCCTCCCAAAAGAACGAAAAATCAGGACCCCATCAGCTTGCCCCGGAACAGGAAGAACACCGCGCCCAGCAGGCAGAGCCCGGCCCAGAGATAGTCGAGGGTCAGCTTCTCCTTGAGGTACAAAACGGAGAACGGCACGAAGATCGACAGGGTGATCACCTCCTGGAGGATCTTCAGCTGCCCCACCGACATGACGCCATGGCCGATGCGGTTGGCCGGCACCTGGAGCAGGTATTCGAGCAGGGCGATGCCCCAACTGATCAGGGCGGCGACGATCCAGGGCTTGTGCGACAGATTCTTGAGATGGCCATACCAGGCGAAGGTCATGAAAATGTTGCTGCAGGACAAAAGGGCGATGGTGAGGGTGTAGCGGTTCATGACGATTACTCGGAATGGATGGGCGGGCCGCTTGGCGCCGTGGATTTTCCCGGCCGCACCGGTCGGCGCGGATACCCTATACTAGCAGTCCTCCGGCCGATTTCAAGCACGAACCGGGAGGCGGCCCGAAAGGCCGGGTGCATCGCCCTGCAAACTCCTGCTGACTTTCCCGGCGATCGACTATACAATAGGCGGATTGTGATGCAATCTCCCCCGGTTATTGATAACGAGGTCGCCATGTCCCCCGATTCCCGCCCCCTGCCCCTGTCCTCCGATGCCCTCAAGGCCAACCTGCTGGAAACCGCCACCCCGGAGGTAACCATCGACCCGGCCTTTACCCTGCTGCGCGATATTGTCAGCCGTTTCCAGGGCATTCAGGGCAAGCTCGACGCCCTGCTCTACGAGATCAGCCACCCCTACCACAACTGGAAGCTGATCATCCCGGAACTGCGGGCCTTTGCCGTGAAAAACTGCAACCATTACCGCGACCATGAGCAAGGCCCCGAGGCCTTCACCCTGTTCATGGATATTTTTTTCGACGCCCTCAAGGACGCGGCCCGCAACGAGCAACTGCTCCAACGCATCCTCGAGGCCATGCTCGCCTACGCCGACAAGCTGATTCTGTCGCTGAACAGCCCGACCCTGTTTAGCTTCGAGCAGGCCTTGAACCAATTCTTCACCCGCTTGCGGCAGTTGGACGACACCGAGCCGCAGGTCATCATGGCCATGGTCCAGGGGCATCAGCCGGTGCGAAAAATCGCCCAGAAGATCCTCGACCTGCGCAAGCAGCAACCCGAAAAGCCTTTTGATTGCAAGGCCCTGGCCCTGCTGCTCCAGACCACCCTCCACCGCAACTACGAGTACTGGCTTGGCGAGGAGGACCCATTGCCCTGGTTCGAGCGGCAATGCGGCGACTACTGCCGGCATTGGCAGGGCAAGGAGCTGCTGCTGGGCATTTCCCACCGGAGCATCCGCGAGGCGGCCCGGACCATGGAGACGGTGGATTTTACCGCCGATTACCAGGCGGCCCTGGAGGTGCTGCTCACCCTGCCCACCCACATGGACATGGTACGGCTGTACAAGGAAATCCCGGCCATGATGGTGGCCGCGGATTCGGACAACGAGGAAGCGGCCCACTTCGTCGAGAACCGCAAGCTGCTCTTTTTGTTCCGGATCATGGAAACATCCGGCCTGTCGCTGATCCACGAGGCGACCCTGCGCGAGATCAACCGCTCCCTGGTGCAGCTGATCCGCAAGCAGAGCTTCGAGGAGATCGAGCAGTTCTTCGTCACCACCTTCCACCTGCTCAAGGCCAATGTCCGCCGCTATCCGCACACCTCGCTCCAATGCATCCAGGTGATCGGCAACGAGGTATTCAAGCGCGGCAACTCGCGGTTGGTCGAGGCCTTTCTCTGGGAGGCGGTGCGCTTCGGCTTCCAGTACGCCAACGTCCGAGGGGTGGACGAGGACTGGCAGCCCATCGCCAATCCGGCCCACCTCACCAATATCCGGGTCTGGCTCGACCTGATCGAGCAGGAGCCCAAATGGTGTTCCACCCTGTTCTCGGCCCTGATCATCAACCTCAGGCTGTCGGGCACCTGCGTGCGCGATACCGATCTGTTCCAGCGCGACATCACCGAGTTGCTCAACCATCCCATCGGCCCGATCTACAACCTGGCCAAGCAGTTCACCAAGTTGATGCCGGTCTTCTTCAACGAGATCGGCGCCGAGGGCGAACTGCGCGACGTGTCCACCGAATTGGACGAGATCCACAAGCGCAAGGACCCGCTCATCCACTTTCTCCGCAAGCAGGCCCATGTCGAATCCAACAACCTGATCGTCGGCTTCATCGAGGCGATCTTCGTGTTCTGGATTACCCTGGACAAGAGCTGCCTCACCGAACACCTGCCCGAGGAGGTGCTGCGCCAGGTGCAGGCCGGCGGCGCCTATGTCGACGACCAGCATGAGCTGGCCGCCCGGATCAGGCAGGAATTGCGTTTTTCCCACATGGGCCAGATCCTGGCCTGGCCAGACGACGAACGTGAGCAATTCCTCGCCCGGCAGCAGGATATCTCCGAGCAGGAGCGGCGGCGCTTCGGGCTGCTGGTGCGGATGTACAAGCTGCTCCACCTCAAATACAACCTCAGCCTGCCCGAAATCCAACGCCAGCTCCACCACGCCACCAACGCCGGCTTTCCCGAACTGGCACGCCTGCCCGAGGTGCTCGAGGAGAACGATCCCATCCACTGCCTGGAAGCCCTGCTCGACGAGCTGGAGCATTTGCAGAAGATCATCCTCAGCCAGGAAAAATTCGAGCCCAAGGAGGAGATCTACTACAAACGCCACATCGCGGTGGATATCCCCTCGGTCTACGGCCGCTATTCCGAGCGCAAGTTCGACGCCCTCGGCCTGACCTTCCGCCTGGAAAGCCTGGCTAACGTCTACCTGGAAAAGCTCTCGTCCACGATCAACCTGGGCTTCATCACCCAGGTGACCTTCATCCGCATTCTCAAGTGTTTGCGGCTCTTTTCCCGGGCGCTCCAGATCGACGGCATTTCCAGCCGCCGGCTGGACACCTACATCAGCCTGCTGGCCACCTCCATCGGCATCCGCCGCTTCTCCTACACCCAGCACCTCGACATCATGCGCGGGCTGTCCGAGGGGGTCAAGGACATCATCTACGCCTACTACACCAACATCCACCAGAACAACCTGTCGATCATCGTGCCCCAGATCGGCAAGGAGAACCTCCTGCCCCGGTACCACGGCTCCTGGGACGAGAAGAACATGCCGGAAACCGTGCTCCGCCTGTCGGAGACCTTTTTCCGCGACCTGATCTCCACCACCTTCGGCCTGCAGCACCTGGACAACTTCATCGGCAAGGTCATCGGCACCCTGGAGGCCCAGAAGGACATCCTGGACGAAAAGACCCTGGATTTGCTGATGACCTACAACCCGGAAAAGGCGATCAGCAGCCTCCATGCCGAAAACCTGCGCACCCACAACCTGATCCACCTGGGCAACAAGGGCTTCAACCTGGTGGTGCTCACCGGGGACGGCATGCCGGTGCCGCCGGCCTTCATCATCACCACCGAGGTCTTCCGCTGCTACCGGGCGATCCGCAAGTTCGCCCGGGCGCGCGACGAGTACATGTGGCGGGTGCGGGCCGCGGTGACCGGGATCGAACAGCTCACCGGCCTGGTCTTCGGCTCCTCGGAACGGCCGCTGTTGCTGTCGGTGCGCTCCGGTTCG
The DNA here is from genome assembly GCF_031547805.1 of Desulfobulbus sp. Taxonomy (GTDB): domain Bacteria; phylum Desulfobacterota; class Desulfobulbia; order Desulfobulbales; family Desulfobulbaceae; genus Desulfobulbus. The sequence continues at coordinate 152,937 of NZ_JAVBRQ010000007.1, read as the reverse complement.
GCCATTTCCATGCCCGGCATCATGTCCACCATCCACAACGTCGGCGCCAACGAAGAGATGGTTGAGGAATACGCCAACCTCCATCCCAAAAAGAAGTATTTCGCCTGGGACAACTTCCGCCGCTTCCTCCAGTCCTGGGGCATGGCCCACGGCATGGAACGCGAGGATTTCCAGGAATTGATGAACGCCCACAAGCGCGAGCACCAGGTCCACTACAAACGCGAATTCTCGCCCGAGCAGATGCGGCAGCTGGCGCTCAACTACCAGCAGGCGGTGCGCAACCGCGGCTTCGACATCCCCGAGGATCCGTGGGAGCAGCTGATCGGCGGGGTCGACGCGGTCTTCGATTCCTGGCACACCCCCAAGGCCCAGGAATACCGCCACCTGATGGGCGTGTCCGACGATTGGGGCACGGCGGTCATCGTCCAGACCATGGTCTTCGGCAACCTCGGCGGCCAGGCGGGCAGCGGCGTGCTCTTCACCGCCCACCCCTACCGCAAGGTGCGGCGGGTGGCGCTGTGGGGCGATTTCGCCACCGGCGACCAGGGCGAGGACATCGTTTCCGGCCTGGTGACCAGCAATCCGATTTCCGTGGAGCAGGCGGAGATCGACGGCCGCTACGAGGACAAGAGCCTGGAGCGCCTCTTTCCCAAGATCTACGAACGGCTGCTTTCGATCAGCCGCGACCTGGTCTACGAAAAGGAATGGAATCCCCAGGAGATCGAATTCACCTTCGAAGGCCCAGAGCCGGAGCAGCTGTTCATTCTCCAGACCAGGGACATGATCACCATCAAGAAAAAGGAACACCTCAACGTCTTCGTCGATTCCGACCTGGCCCACAAGGCGATCCTGGCCAAGGGCATCGGCGTTTCGGGCTCGGCCATGTCGGGCAAGGCGGTGTTCAGCGAGGACAACATCCGCCATCTGCGCCAGGCGGAGCCGGACACCCGGCTGATCCTGATCCGCCGCGACACCGTGCCCGAGGATATCCGCGAGATTTCCATGGTCGATGGTTTGGTGACCTCGCGCGGCGGCCAGACCTCGCACGCCTCGGTGGTGGCCACCCGGCTGGAGAAGACCTGCGTGGTCGGCTGCCGGGAGATGCAGGTCTTCGAATCCGAGGAATACGCCGAGATAGGCGGCACCCGCATCGCCTTCGGCGCCTCGATCGCCATCGACGGCCGCCATGGCCTGCTGATCGAAGGCAACTACCCCCTGCGGGAGGAAGTGCACATTCTGCCTTTATGAACGTTGCGGGGCGATTTATAGTTTCGTCACCTTAAAGCCTTTCCGGCGCGGACGCTGGCAGCGGCGAACGCGCCGGGTTTCCTCTACCCGCCCGATCCGCCATGACCGCCTCCTTCCCCGCCCCCGACCCGAACAGCCCACCCGTCCACCGCTTCACGGTGGGTGACATGACCTGCGAACACTGCCAAGGGCGGGTGGAGGCCGCGGCCAGGACTGTGGCCGGGGTGGCCGCCGCCACGGTCGACCTCAAGGCCGGCACGCTCACGGTCCAGGGCGGCGAGCCGCAGGCGATCATCCGGGCGGTGGCCGAGGCCGGTTACCCGGCCGCGTCGGCGGACGATGCCGACGCGTCCCCCGCTTGCCCGCTGCCATCGGCCACAGGCACCACGCCAGCGGTCGCGGCCCCTGCCGCCTATACCCTCCGGGTGGACGACATGCACTGCGCCAGCTGCGTCGGCCGGGTCGAGGCGGCCATCCGGGCGGTGGACGGGGTCCGCGCCGTCGCGGTCAACCTGGTGGACAAAAGCGCCGCGGTCGAGGGCGGCGATCCGGATACGGTCGTCCGGGAGGTGATCGGCGCCGGCTACGGGGCCTCGCTCCTCGACGGCCCGGGTTCAGCCGTTGCCGAGGATTATGGCATCGATATCCTGGGCATGCATTGCGCCAGTTGCGTGCAGCGGGTGGAGACGGCCCTGCGCGCCGTTCCCGGGGTCACCGAAGCGGCCGTCAACCTGATCGAGAAAAAGGCCCTGGTGCGCGGCGGCTCGCCCGCGGTAGCGGTCCAGGCCATCCTCGACCAAGGCTACGGCGCCTCCCTGCGGCAACGACCCATCCCGGCCGACTCGTACCTGCTGCTGCTCGATCCCTGGCCGGAAGCGGCCGATCTGGAACAGATCCGCGACATCATCCAGGCCCAAGACCCTGCCGCCGACATCGCGATCGACAACAAGCGGCTGCGGATTGCCACCGACCAGCACCCGGCCGACGTGCTGCTGCGGCTGGCCGATCTCGGCTTCCAGGCCGAGCTGGCCGAATCCTTCACCGACCCCGGCCTCCAGCAGGCCGAAGCCACCCGGCTGGAGATCCGCCGTGCCTGGTGGCGGGCCTTCTGGGCCGGGCTGATCGGCATTGCGATCATGGCCGGACACATGACCGGTTGGTTTCCCCACCCCCAGCACAACCGTCTGTTCTGGGCCGGCGCCGCCCTGGCCTGTCTGGTGACCATGATCTACAGCGGCCGCAACTACTTTGTCGGCGCCTGGAAACAGGCCCGCCACGGCGCGGCCAACATGGACACCCTGGTGGCCCTGGGCACCGGCGCGGCCTGGCTGTCGTCGCTGGTGGTGATTATCGATCCGCACTTCATTCCCGGCGCCGGCGACAACCTCTATCTCGACGCCTCGGTGATGATCCTGGCCTTCCTCCAGCTGGGGCATGTGCTGGAAACCAGGGCCAAACGGACCACCAGCGAGGCCATCGGCGCGCTGGTCGGGCTCCGGGCCCGCACCGCCACGGTACTCAGGGCCGCCGGCCAGGTGAAAATCCCGGTGTCGCTGCTTCGACTCGGCGACCGGGTGCGGGTCAAACCCGGCGAAAAGGTGCCCATCGACGGCGAGATCGTCGAGGGCCGGACCACCATCGACGAATCGATGCTCACCGGCGAACCCCTGGCCGTGGCCCGCGACGTCGGCGACCCGGTCACCGGCGGCACCATGAACCGCTCCGGCGCCTTTGTCCTCAAGGTAAGCCGATTGGGCGAGGACACCACTTTGGCCCGGATCATCCGCATGGTCAAGACCGCGCAGATGAGCAAGCCGCCCATCGGCCGCCTGGCCGACCGCATCGCCGGGGTGTTCGTGCCGGTGGTCATCGCGATCAGCCTGCTCAGCTTCGCCGCCTGGCTGGGATTTGCCACCGAACTGCGTCTGGCGCACGCCCTGACCGCCGCCATCGCGGTGCTGGTCATCGCCTGTCCCTGCGCCCTGGGTTTGGCCACGCCGATCGCCATCATGGTCGGCACCAGCCGGGCCGCCCAGTGCAATGTCCTGATCCGCAACTCCGACGCCCTGCAGACCGCCGCCACCCTGACCCACGTGGTGGTGGACAAGACCGGCACCCTCACCGAAGGCCGACCGACGGTGACCGGCGTTTTTCCGGCAACCGGCGGCAACCGGCGCGAGGTGCTGCGGTGGGCCGCCAGCCTGGAAGGCGGTTCCGAGCATCCCCTGGCCGAGGCGGTGCTGAACGCCTATCTCGAATACGGCGAGGCGCTGGTCCGGCTCGACGATTTCGCCGCCATTCCCGGCCGGGGGGTCAGGGCGGAACACGACGGCACCACCTATCTGCTCGGCAACCATCATTTCCTGATCGAGGAGGGGCTCGAACTGCCCGCCGCGCTGAGCGCCGAAGCCGACCGCCAGGCCGCCCAGGGCGGTACCCCGGTCTGGCTGGCCAGGAGCCTGGAGGTGATGGGCCTTCTGATCCTCAAGGATCCGGTGCGGCAGGACTCGGCGGCCGCGGTCAAGCGGCTGCAGCACATGGGGATTGCGGTGGTGATGTGCAGCGGCGACGCCCGCGCCACCGCCGAAGCCGTGGCGCGGGAGGTGGGGATTGGCGAGGCGCACAGCGAGATCCTGCCGGAGCAGAAGCTGGAGGTGATCCGAAACCTGCAGTTGCAGGGCGCCAAGGTCGGCATGGTGGGCGACGGGGTCAACGACGCCCCGGCCCTGGCCCAGGCCGACACCGGTTTTGCCATCGGCAGCGGCACCGACGTGGCCATCGAGCATGCCGACATCACCCTCACCGGCGACTCGCTGCTACTGGTGGCCGACGCCATCGCCATTTCCGCGGCCACCATCCGCAACATCAAGCAAAACCTGTTCGGCGCCTTTATCTACAACGTGATCGGCATTCCCCTGGCCGCCGGGCTGTTCTATCCCTTCACCGGCTGGCTGCTGGAGCCGATGTACGCCAGCGCCGCCATGGCGCTTTCCTCGGTGACCGTGGTCACCAACGCCAATCGGCTCCGGTTTTTCCACCCCCGATGAACCGGTTCAGCAGGCCCCGTGGCTTGCGGAGGCGGCGACACGGGGTGGCACCGACATCCTTGGGCCCGCACGGGAACTCCTGCCGGTAAAAACGGCTCGGACCGAGGGAATTTTGCTTGCACGCCCGCCGGGAGCGAGGTAAGCGGTGGACTTTCCGCCGCGCCCTCGCGGCCGATTGATCGTGCCCCTTTGCCATGGGAACCCGCGCCATGAATTCGCTGTTTGCCCGGATCACCTATATTTTCGATCCGCTCCAGAATTTCTACGTCCACGAACGACTGCACCGGAAGATCTCGGTTGCCCTCGTTTTCCTGTTCATCTGCAGCCTGGCCGCGATCGAGCTGAACCGTCGGGGCCTTCTGCCGCCGGGATTGACCGAAATCCTGCCGAATAACCACTTCTACGCGGTCCATGCCGCCTTTACCGTCATCCTGGTGCTCGAGGTCATCAGCCTGATCTTCGTCCTGCCCTGCTCCTTTTCCCGGTCGCTCGGCAAGCAGTTCGAGATCCTGTCGTTGATCCTCATCCGCAACGCCTTCAAGGAACTGTCCTATTTCTCCGAACCGTTGGGATACGAGGGTAATGTCGACAAGATCCTGCACATCCTGGCCAACGGCTTCGGCGCCCTGCTGATTTTCGCCCTGCTCGGCGTCTATTACAAGATCCAGAAACGGAGCGAGGAGGACAGCCGCCAGATCGACCTGTACAGCTTCGTCGCCTCCAAAAAGGCGATTTCCCTGCTGCTGCTGGTCTCCTTTGTCGGCATGGGCTGCTATTCGCTCTACCAGACTCTGCTGGGGATCGAGCATCCGGATTTTCTCCACGGGTTCTATACCCAGCTGATTCTCACCGATATCCTCATCGTCCTGGTCTCCCAATGCTTCCATCCCTCGGCCAAGATGATCTTCCGCAACTCCGGCTATGCCCTGTCGACCCTGATGATCCGCATCGCCCTGGTGGCGCCGGTGTACTACAACGTGCTTCTGGGCGGCGCGGCCGTGGTGTTCGCCATCCTGCTGACCCTGATCAGCCGGCATCTGTTCCAGCAAAAGATGTAATTCCAGGGCCCAATCGGCCAACAACGCTCACTCAACCGTAACAAACAAGGGGAACGCATGTCAGAATTGAACGATGTCACCGTGGTCCGCGAGGCCAACATCTACTTCGACGGCAAGGTGACCAGCCGGACCGTGCTTTTTGCCGACGGTTCGAAAAAGACTTTGGGGATCATGATGCCGGGGGACTACACCTTCGGCACCGGTGCCAGGGAATTGATGGAGATTTTGTCCGGCGAACTGGAGGTGCTGCTGCCGGGCGAGCAAGCATGGCGGCCGGTCAAGGGCGGCGAGGCTTTCGAGGTGGCGGCGGACGCCGAATTCAAGCTGCGCGTCAAGGCGCTCACCGACTACTGCTGCTCCTACCTCGACGACTGACCGGCGGACGAGAACCGGCCCCGGAAAAAACTTTTTTCAGTCCGGACGCACGGTCAGCACTTCCGCGCCCTTGTCGTGCCGCATCAGGTAGTGGCCGATGGTCTCGAAGGTGGCCGTCACCGGTTCGCCGGGCTGGTCCGACATCGAGACCTCGGCCCGGAAGAGCGAGCCGAACAGCAGCTTGAGCAGATTGACCCGGACCTTCTGGGCCGCGAACGAGGCTTTTTCCTGGGCTTTGATCTTTTTGATATCGTCGGTCCGGGAGATGGCGGCCTGGATGACGTCGAGGACGAACTCGGTGCAGTTCTGCCGTCCGAGGGTGAAGGGATTGGCAATCACGGAATAACGCGGGTCATGCAGCCGGGCGTATGTCGGTGAGGCGATCACGGCCAACAACCGCTGCTGCAAGGCTGGGGTGGGGATGACGATGCCGGCCTCCAGCTCGGCCGCCCCGGCAAAGAAGCCGGCCGGATAGTCCACCACCAGGTCGCTGACATCCCGCTGTTTTTCTTGTTGGTACAGATTGTACAAGGCGTATCCCGGCACCTTGCGGCCATCCGCGGTGGTGATCTCGGAATAGACGGCAAAGGCGGTGTGGGTAAATGCCATGCCCTCGGGCATTTCGGATTGCGGCCGGCCCTTGCGGGCCAGGAGAGCCACGCGGGCTCCTTTGTCGGCCAGGATCTTCTCGATCTTCTTGGCAAAACCCACCACCTGCCTGGGGGTGAAACGCATCGTGCCTTCCGGTCCGTCCTGGCCGGGCGGGAGGGCGATCAACGGCTCGTCGGTGATCGCCAGCGGCGTGCCCGGCGGCGGCAACGGGGCCGCCGCTCCGAAAACCGCTTCGGCGGCAGCAGGCGCGGCGGTGACATACGGCAAAGGGACCGAGGTCGCGGCAGAACTCACCCGGCCCGAAGCGGCAAGCGCCCGGACCGCCCCGTCGCCGACATGGGAAGCGGCCAGAACAACGGATACCGGACCGCATAGCGCCGCCAATAACGTCCACGCCGGAAGCCGCAGCCCAAGACGCCGGACCGCCATTTCCCCCCATACACGCGCTCTTCTCATGCGCACCTTGCGGCCTGCGACCGCATCACAGCAACCCCTCGCCCCGCGCCAGCAAGGCGGTCATCCGTTCGACCGGCACCGGCGGGCTGGCCAGGTAGCCCTGGAGGAGCATGTTTTGGCTCATGCCGCGCAGGATGGCCAACTGCGCCTCGGTTTCGATCCCTTCGGCCACCACCGTCAACCCCAGGGTTTCCGCCAGGGAAACGATGGCCGCGGCAATGGCCCTGCTGCCGGCATCGTCTTCGAGATCGTGGATGAAAGAACGGTCGATCTTCAAGCCATCGAGCGTAAGGCGCTTGAGGTAGGACAGGGAGGAATAACCGGTGCCGAAATCGTCGAGGTAAAATTTGCCGCCCAGCGGCCGCAATTCCTCCAAAAGCAGTTGGGCCCGGCCGACATCGTCCATCAGGATAGATTCGGTGAGTTCGAAATAGATCCGGCCCGGCTTCAACCCCGTGTCCGCCAGCACGTCCCGCAGCACAACCGGCAATTGCTGGCTGGCAAACTGCCGGGACGAGACATTCACCGACACGTTCAGTTCGTATCCCGCATCCTGCCAGGCCTTCACCTGCCGGGCCGCCGTTCGGAGCACCCAATCGCCCAGGGCCAGGATCAACCCGGATTCCTCGGCCAAGGGAATGAATTCCGCCGGCGGAACCAGCGCGCCATCATGCCGCCAACGCACCAGGGCCTCGGCGCCGACAATCGTCCCGGTGGCGCCGCTGACCTGGGGCTGATAGTACAGTTCGAACTCTTCCCGCTCGATGCTTCTGCGCAGGTTGGACTCCAGGTAGAAGCGGTGCAGCATGTGGGAGTCCAATTCCGTGGTGAAAAACTGATACGCGTCGCGGCCCTGTTTTTTCGCCCGGTACATGGCGATGTCGGCATTCCTGATTAAATCGTCGATATTGGTGCCGTCGTCCGGGGCGATGGTCACCCCGATACTGGCCGAGACATAGTATTCGATGTTTTCGTGGAAAAAAGGCACCCGCAAGCATTCCAGCAGACGGGTGGCGATCAGGCCGGCATCCTCGGCGGTGCCGATCTCCGGCAACAGGATCAAAAATTCGTCGCCGCCCTGCCGAGCCAGGGTGTCGCTGGCCCGCAACTGTCCTTTCAGGCGGCGGGACATGGTCATCAGCAGGTTGTCGCCGGCGGTGTGGCCGAAGCTGTCGTTGATATGCTTGAAGTTGTCGAGATCGAGGAACATCAGGGCCAGCCGGCTTGCCTTGCGCCGCATGCGGGCCAGGGCCATCTGCAACCGGTCGTTGAACAGCACCCGGTTGGGCAGGCCGGTGAGGGCATCGTGCTGGGCCTGATGCTCCAGGGCCTCCTGCTGCCGTTTCAGCTCGGAAATGTCGTGGAAAATGCAGACATAGTTGGTGACCTGCCCGTGGGGGTTGCGCACCGCGTTGACGGTCTGCCATTCCGGATAGACCTCGCCGTCCCGCCGCCGGTTCCAGATCTCGCCGCTCCACTGGCCGTCGCGGCCCAGCTGTTCCCACATCGCCCGATAAAAGGAGGGTTCGTGCCGGTTTGACTTGAGCAGCCTGGGGGTGCGGCCCACCGCCTCCTCGGCACTGTAGCCGGTGATCTGGGAGAAGGCCGGGTTGACCCGCAGGATCGTTCCATTCTGGTCGGTGACCATGATCCCCTCGATCGAATGCTCAAACACCTTGGCGGCAAAGACCAGCTCCTCCTCGGCCAGCTTCCTCTTGGAGATGTCGCGCACCACCGCCAGGCAGCGGCCGTGCGGCTCACCGGGGTGCCACAGGGGCGAGATCGTGACGATCACCCAGACCGTCCGGCCGTTTCGGTGCAGCAAGCGTTCTTCGATCGTGAACTCGGGGATCGTTCCGTCCACCAGATCGCGCCGCAGATGCCGGTTGCGCTCGCAATCCTCGGGCAGGGTGATTTCCGCCAGGCTCCGGTTCAGCATCTCCTCTTCCGTGTGGCCGACGAGTTCGCAAAATCGTGCATTGATCCGGTGGAACCGGCCGCTCAAGGTATCGATCTCGGCGACCCCGACGCTGGCCATCTCGAAAAAGGTGCGGAAACTCAGCTCGCTGGCGGCCAGGTCCGCGGTCCGCTTTTCGACCTCCCGGCTCAGGCGGCTGTTGAACAGCAGCAGAATGCTGCCGATGCCGCATCCCACCAGGAGAACGCCGCCTAGCATTTCGGCGACCAGGAGAATCATGTCCTGCCGCTCCGCCTCCATCTCCTGCCGGAGCTCGTCGTACATCAGCCCCTTGAGGCCGTAGCCGGCCGGCATGAGCCCAAGGCGGGCGTAGGTGTCGGCGATGGCCTGCCAGCGGTCGGCGCTCATGTAGCCGATCCCCACCAGGTGCGGCCTGATCAGCTCCCGTATGGCCTCTGCCTCGTACAACAGGGATTCCAGCGGTTTTTCCTGCGAATAGCGGCTCAGGATCAACCGGGCGATTTCCTCGGGGTTGTTCATGGCGTAGACCCAGCCGCGCAGGACCGCCAACCGAAAGGCCTCGACCCGCTTCGGGTGCTGCCGGATCTCGTGTTCGCTGGTGACCAGGCAATCGCCGTAAAAATCGATGCCGTATTGCGTCGGCTTGATCAGGACCGGTTCGCCGCCGAGTTTGCGCAACCGGAGCGGTTCGTTGGTCAGGTAGGCTGTTTGCGCGTCCACGCTGCCGTCGACCAGGCCGTCCACTTGCCAGGTGTGGGGAAGCATCCGCAGCGACTGCAGGGCAACCCCTTCCTTGGCCAGCATGGCCAGGTGCTCGGGGTCGCTCTCCCGGGCGAACATCACCCGCTTGCCCACCAAATCGCGCGGCGCCTGCACCCCACTTTTCTTGTCCGCCAGGATCACGTTCGCCGAGTGCTGGAAAATGGCCGCCAGCACCACCAGGGAACGCCCTTGTCGGCGTTCCAGCAGCACGGCCGGCGACATTACCCCGAATTCGGCCTGGCCGGAGAGCAGCTGCCGGCCGATATCGAGTTCGGGGCGGCCCTCCAGCAATTCGACCTGCAAGCCGGCGTCGCGGAAATAGCCTTTTTCCAGGGCGGCATAGTAGCCGGCGAACTGAAACTGATGCCGCCATTTGAGCTGCAGGCGGACGACCTCCAGGGAGTCGCCATCGGCGGCAAGAGCCGGAGAGACGCCGCTCACCACGGCCAGAAACAGCGGCAGCAGCAGGTACGGGCGGCACCACGCCCACCGGCGCCCAGGGCCGATGCTTCTCTTCCATTTCGCGGACAGTGCCGCGATCCATTCTTTCATGCCCCTGCCGTCAATCATGGCACCTCCCGGCGCCTCCGCATCCCAGCAAACAGTTAACCGGCCTTCACTCCCCAAGACGCGTCTGTGGCCCGCACGACAAAATGCCACGTCCACTCCCAGCATCCCCAAGAGGAGAGGAAAAAATAATGATAACAAAGAGTAGGATGAGATGCAAGCAGGTGGCGTCGCCCGCTCAAATGAATCGTTTGACCAGTTCGGCGCAGACCGCGTCGACATTGTCGGCCGTGACCGACCACTGTTCGACATACCGCAGGGCCTGCCGCCGCAGCGACGGATTCCGGCAATCGTCCAGCTTCCGGAACAGCCCGGTCCGCCGCCCGATCCGGTAGAGCTCCTGCTCCTCCGGGTCCATGGCCAGAAAACGGTGGACCACGCCGATCATCCGGTCGCGGTCCGCGGGCAGCACGCCATCGATCTCCTCGAACAGATTGAGGATATGATCGCTCTTGATGCGGCTGGTGATGCCGCTGAGCGCTTGCAGGAAAAGAAGCAGCTCATCGGCTATTTCCAGGTCGTTGAGCGGGTCGAAGCGGCCGGCGGCGCGCTCGCGGGCCAGGATCAGGCCGTCCGGCAAGGCCAGGCTACGCAGGCGGATGAAATCGGGATCGATGCGATTGAGCGCCTCGGCGCTGTCCAGGGCGTGCTGCCGTGACAGGGCCCGCCCGCCCAGCCCAGGCATGAAATACTCGGACAGCTCGATCCCGGCCGCTTTCACCTTGTGGCCGGCCTTGATGTGGGTCGCCCGGTCCGCCCCCTTGTCCACCCTGGCCAACACCGCATCGCACCCCGATTCCAGGCCGATATGGATGCGGTTGAGGCCGGCGGCGGCAATCCGGGCCAGATCGGCGTCGGCGATCCGGGCGACGGTTTGGGAGCGGGCATAGGAGGTGATCCGCTCGATGCCGGGAAAGGAATTGGCGAGGTGGGTGAGGATGGCGATCAACTGATCGGGGTGGAGGATCAGGCTGTTCGAGTCCTGGAGAAAGACCGACCGGCAACCGGCGGCCAGCCAGTTGCGGGCCGCGTGCAGGGCCAGCCAATCGTTTTCCTCCCACTGCGAATCGAGCACGGGCAAACCGTTTTCGCCACCCGCCAATCGTTGCCGCAGCACAGTTACCCACCGGCGGATCGCATCGATATCGCGCATAACATGCGCCACCGGCCGCCGGCTGAATCGCTCTCCCTTGTACAGGCCGCAAAAGGTGCAGCGGTTCCAGGGGCAGTTGCGGGTCACCCTGACGAGCAGGCTGTCGCTTTCGCTGGGCGGCCGGATCGGCCCCTGTTCAAATCCTCGATACGGCTCCCCCATCATAACCACGCCTCTTCGTTCGAATGCACGGTTCGCCCTCGGCCGGCACACCGACCGCCGGGGCCATGGCCGGACACGGCGGCCGGACCGACGCTCGACAAAATTGTCCGTCGAAATAATAGTATAGACATACCTTCCTTAGCCAACCCTGGCGGCACGATCAATAATGTGGTATAAAGCACAACATGAAATCAGCATTCCAAACCGAAGCGGCCGTGGCCACCATCATCGCCCAAGGGCCGGTTCCCGAAGTCCTGGTGCTCAAGCGCAAGGCCAATCCGGACGACCCCTGGTCGGGCCACTACGCCTTTCCCGGGGGGCGGCGCAACCACGCCGATTCCTCCCTGCTGGACACCTGCATCCGCGAAACCTACGAAGAGTGCGGCATTCTGCTTTCCATCCGCGACCTGGTCAAAGAATACCCGGTTCGCCAGGCCGGGAATTATCTCAACCGGCCGGTGCCGGTCACGCCCTATCTGTTCGAGCTGCCCGAGCATCCGTCCATCCGGCTGCAGAAGGCGGAAATCAGCTGCCACGAATGGCTGGACCTGGACTATCTCGGCGATACCGACAACGTCATCAAGAGGCCGATGAGTCCGCGCAGCCCCGATATATTGTACCCCTGCATTCCGGCAACGGAAGGGTTTATCTGGGGGTTCACCTACGAAACCCTGATGGTGGTGATCGCCGACCGTTACCCTCGTATTTCCTGAAAAATATCGACAGGGCCCCAGGCGGGTCCGGCCGCAAAGAGCACTTGACTTTTTACCCGTTGACTTGTATCAATATCGGCGGATTTGAGAGGGGATTTGTCTTTTTGGCCGGAGCGTTCAAGAATGCAGCGCAGTTCTTTCGCCTCCCCGGAAACGGCCCTGCGGAGGCGTTCCGCTCGGTCGTTCCGCCCATTCCAGCATGTCCTGTTTCCATCTCCAGCACCAGACCTTGCTGCACCAGTTGTGCCACTTCTTGATCGATATCCTGCACCCAGGAAACGAAGAGTAACGTCACGGTAGATTGCCAATTTTTTTGGTCTACTAATTGTTCGATTCAACCACAAGGAGCAACAAATGAAAGCACCCGTACGCGTAGCAGTAACCGGAGCTGCCGGCCAGATCAGCTATTCCCTTATTTTCCGTATCGCCAGCGGCAGCATGCTCGGCCCGGATCAGCCCGTCATTCTCCAGCTGCTGGAGATCCCGCCGGCCATGGGCGCCCTGCAGGGCGTGCTGATGGAGCTCAACGACTGCGCCTTCCCGCTGGTTGCCGGCGTTATCGCCACCGACGATCCCAATGTTGCTTTCAAAGACGTCGACTTCGCCCTGCTGGTCGGTTCCCGTCCCCGCGGTCCGGGCATGGAGCGCTCCGATCTGCTCAACGCCAACGGCGCCATCTTCACCGTCCAGGGCAAGGCTCTGAGCGATAACGCCAAGCCCAACGTCAGGATCCTGGTGGTCGGCAACCCGGCTAACACCAACGCCCTGATCTGCATGAAGAACGCCCCGAAACTCAATCCACGCCACGTGACCGCCATGATGCGTCTGGACCACAACCGGGCCATGTCGCAAATCGCCGAGAAAACCGGCACCCACTCCACCAAGGTGGAAAAGGTCGTGGTTTGGGGTAACCATTCCTCCACCCAGTATCCGGACATCAGCTATGCAACCGCCGACGGCAAGGCAGTCAAGTCGTTGGTCAGCGACGAGTGGAACAAGAACGATTTCATCCCGACCGTCCAACAGCGCGGCGCCGCCATCATCAAGGCCCGTGGCGCTTCCTCCGCCGCTTCCGCAGCTTCCGCCGCGGTTGACCACATGAGAAACTGGGCCCTGGGCAGCAACGGCCAGTGGGTCAGCATGGGCGTATTCAGCAAGGGCAACCCCTACGGCGTGGATGAGGATCTGATCTTCGCCTTCCCGATCGTTTGCGAGAACGGCGACTGGAAGATCGTCCCCGGTCTGGAGATCAGCGACTACAGCCGCGAGATGATCAAGAAGACCGAAGGCGAGCTGCAGAGCGAAAGAGCAGCGGTCGCCGATCACATCAAGTAAGAATCGGTTCGTCGATCCACGACGATCTCAAGGGGCGCCCACACGGGTGCCCCTTTTTTTTATCCTGTCTCTTCGCTGCCTTGACAAAACGAGGTGCCGCCAGCTACGCTCCTTGCACGACCAGTATACGCAAGGGGGACGCATGAACACCACCATCGTCGCAACCATCGAGGCTTTGCTTGCGGCAGGCCGGGTTGTGGAGGCCAAGGCCCTGCTCATCCCGGAGGAACTTTCCGCAACCGGGGAAGAACTGCGCGACTGCACCGCGGAAATCGAACGGCGGCTGGCCCAGGCGGAAGCCCTGGTGGCCCAGGCGGAAGCCCTGGTGGCCCAGGCCAAGGCGGTGGAAAGCGAGGGCAGGATCGAAGAGGCCAAAGCCCTGTATGAATCGGTGCTGCCGATTGCCGCCGATTTTCCCGGCATTAACGAGCACCTCGGCCGCATCGACGAGGCCCTGGACCTTACCCGCGCGGTGCAGCGCAGGGGCGAGCGGCTGCGACACTCCCGCTCCGAGGGGCCGGCCAAGACCGGCAAGAAATCCCGGACAATCTGGACGGTTGTGCGAATAGGCGTGGCAATCGTGGTCCTGCTGCTGGCCGTGACCATGCGGCAGCCATCGGAGCCCGAAAAAAAACGGACCGAGGCAACGCCGCCACCCGCTCCCGCGCCGCACGCCGCAACCGGGTCGCCGCTTTCACCCGCGCAAGATAGGTCGCCTCCATCGATTGCCGCCGGGAACACCTCTCCCCCGGCCGCCACGGAACAGCCGAAACCACACCACCCGCCACCCGCGCCGGACAAGCCAGCCCACGATCCCCAGCCGCAACAGCTGGAACCGCCTCCCGCCACGGCGGATGTCCCGCAGGCGCCCCAGGCACCGGAACCGCAACCGCAACCGGAACCGGCCGAACCTCTCCCGGTTCCGGCGACACCCCTGCCAGCCGCAGCACCACCAACCGACGATCAGCCGGCCGAACTCTTCTACACCGTACGCCGAACCGATTCCCTCAGCTCAATCGCCAGGAACGAGCTCTGCGATGAAACGGCCTGGCAGCAGATCTACCAACTCAACCGGGACAGGATTACCGACCCGGACCAGGTGGTACCCGGCATGTCCCTGCGCCTGACCGGCCTGGAGAATCACTGTCCTCCGCCGCGTCAGCCGGCTTCCCACGCGGGCAGCCCGGCAGTCGAGAAAACAGGTCGCGAGGAAAAAACCAACCATTGACCGGTCGCCGGGTGCTCGAAGCACAGCAGGGCGGAATGAAGGAGGAGTTGTTCGCCGGGCCGGCCCGTGCCGTAGAGTCGATCGCCGACGATCGGACATCCCAACCCCAACGGGTGGCTGGCGTGCAGCCGGAGTTGATGTGTCCGCCCGGTCAGGGGCGTGAAGACCACCAGGGTCCGGCCCTGCTGCGACTCCAGCTGCCGCCATCGGCTGATTCCCAGCTTGCCCTGGACCGGATCGTACACCTGGTGGGGCCGATTTTCCGGGTCGAGCCGGAAGCGCAGGGCTATTTCTCCGCCCTCGCCGGCCACCGTGCCATTGAGCTGGGCGAGATACCGTTTTTCCACCCGCCGCTCCGCGAACTGGCGGGACAGGTGCGCATGGGCCGCTCGGGTCAGCCCCAGCACCATCAGGCCGGAAGTGTCCATGTCGAGGCGATGCACCGCCGGTTGCTCGATGCACTCCGGCAGCAGCGTCCGGACGCGGCTGACCACCGAATCCAACTTGTCCGGCCCGCGCCCGGGCACCGCCAGCAGGCCGCCCGGCTTGTCGACCACCACGATGTCCGCATCCCGGTATCGGATGCGCAGCCCCATCTGTCCGCTCATTTCAAACCGCACAACTGAAACCCCAGGATCTTGCCGCATTTGGCGGCGCAGGCCGGATACAGGCGACCGTGGGTTTTGGTGCCCGAGGCGTTGCCGGCGCCCCAATAGAACTCGGCCATGCCTTCGGGCCGCAGGTCGTGGCGCACCGCATGCGCGAGCAATTTCGGCCCGCAGCAGTCGCCGGTGCCGGATGGCGGCGCTCCCGGACCGAGAAAGGCCTCGGCCAGCGGCAGGGTTTCGCCGCGAAAGTTGCGCAGCCGGTAGAGATCGTGGACCGCGCGCATCAACTGTCGGGAAAGCGCCCTTCTCTCCTGCCGCAGCCGTCGATAGTCGTCCGATTCCCCGGGCAGCGACGCCATCTTCGCCCCCAAATTCTTGATGGCTCGTTCCGGCTCCCTCATCAACGCGTCCAGAGCGGCCACATCGACCAGGGGCTCCACCCAGCCGGCCGCATGCCACAAGCCGTTGATCTGGCCGGAAAAAGCACGCAGCACCACCTGTCTGCCTTCGCCATCCCGGCAGCACAGCACCCCGAACATCTTGCCGCCGGCCTCGCCGAACAAAGGCCCGGTCGAGCAACGCGGATCGGCCATGGCCAGCGGCAAATGCCAGTCGAGCCGCCGATGGGTCCGCAACAGGGACATCAGGCGCAGGCATTCGGTCCGGGCCGGCTCCAGGGGTAAAAAATGAAAGGTGCGGCAACGCCGGCACCAGCCGCCGCTGACCGGCTCCCCGCCCTCACCGCATTCGTCCACGACGGCGGATGCGAAAGCCGCCTCGTCCGCAATCGGATTCATTTTCGGAACAGCCAGAGCACGATGGTCAGCACCAGGCTGACCACGATGCAGGTTGTGATGGGAAAGAAAAAACGGACGTTGTCCCGGACGACGAGGATGTCGCCGGGCAGTCGGCCGAATGGCAGGGTCCGCAGCCAGGGCCAGAGCACGCCGATGCCGAGCAGGATCAAGGTTTTGTTCATGGCGTTTTTCCTCCCAGGCGCCATCGTCCGGCCTCCTGGCTCAGCAAAATCCCGGTGAAGACCAGGCCACAGGCCAGCCACTGCCACGGGGTCAATCGTTCCTCAAGGACGAGAAAGCCGAAGATAAGGGAAAACACCGGGATCAGGTTGACAAAGGCGGCGGCCTGGCTGGCCGGAATGCGGCTGATGCCGAAGTTGTACAGTCCGTAGGCGCCGACGCTGACCACGGTCCCCAGATAGAGCACCACCAACCAGCCGTCCACCGACCAGGGAGCCGATCTCACCGTGGGCAACAGCAGAACCGGAGCGAAGAACAGGGCACCGCCAACCGCCTGCAATCCGGTGAGAAAAAAAGGATGGAGTTCTTTACTTAACCGTTTCATTAGAATAGTATAGCCAGCCGCGCACACCATGGCCATGAACTCGAAAAAGTTGCCCAACAGCGGGTTGGGGGCCTGCGCGGTCTCCCGGCCGCCCAGGCCGAGCCAGATCGCCCCGCCGGCGGCGATCACGAAACCGCAAACGGTCCTCCGGGTGATCCGCTCGCCCAGAAACACCCCCGCGCACAGACCCACGAGGAGCGGCAGCATAGCGGTGACCATCGCGGCCTGGGACGCGGAGGTGTAGATCAAGGCCGCCGATTCGAACGAGAAATAAAGGCAAGGCTCGCAGCCGCACATCAACAGGATCGGCACGAGATGCCGACGCCGCAGCCCCATGCGGGGCAGCGCTCCCAGCAAAGGAACAAAGCAAAACGATGCAACCGCCATGCGTCCGAAAATGACCATGAGGGGATGCATTTTTTGAAAGCTGTACTTCAACGCCACAAACGAACTGCCCCACAGCGCCATTGCCAGCAGCAGGGCCAGAAAGGGCAACGCTTGTCGCAACCTGACAGAATCCATCAACCCCAAAATCACACTATGCACGCTCACATGACTTTCCGCCGGAACAACCGACGCGCCCTCCGCCTCCTGCCGCTGGTGGCCGCCCTCGCCCTGCTGGCCGCCAACCCGGACGCGCCCGCGCGCGCCGCCAGCCCGGCCGCCAGCCAGGCCAGCGCCCAGCTCAACCTCACCAGTGCCGACCAGACCATGGCGATCTACCAGGAAATTCCCGGCTTGACCAGCCAGCAGATCGAATACGGCCGGAGCGCCATCCCAAGGATGAACTATAACGCCCAGCGCATCTTCCGCAAGATTTGCGGCCTGCAGGGCGTGACCTTCGAAGGCGCCCGCGCGGCCATCGACCTGCTCAACCGCGAGCGCTTCACCTACGAGCAGGTGCAGACCTTCGAGGCCTTCGCCGGCTTGAGCACGGTCGACGTCAAGCAGGCCATGAACAGCCTTGCCACCATCAAGGAGATGGGATTCGAGGCGAGCCGCTCGTTCCGCGCCTACCTCGGCATGCAGGGCGTGACCGCCACCACGGCCATGCCCATGATTTCCCTGCTCAACAACATGGACGACTACAACAACCGGGCGGCCCAGTCTTATTTCGCCATCAAGGGCATGCGGGTGGATCTGGCGCAGAAGGGCATGCCTTCCCTCATGCGGCTGAAGAACAACCAAGCCAGGGCGGCGGAGACCTTTGCCAAGGTGCCGGGCATGGACCCCGAGACCATGATCGACGGCCTGGGCCTGCTCCAGAAACTGTACCAGGACGACGCCTGGAACGCCCGCTGCCTGTTCACCAACAAATCGCTCTCCCCGCGGGAGGCGTGGAACTGGCTGGTCAGTTACTTTGCCCTGCCGACCAACATCCAGGAGGCCCAGTACGATAAGCTCGACAGCCGGCAGAAAGCCGTGCTGCTCGGAGCCCTGTACGAAGCCGGCGAGGAGATCGTCTGGAAGATCAACAATCTTCACGCCGTGACCGATGCCAATGGCTACGAAATCTCCGATTCCACTCTCAACAGCTATTCGATGCAGCAGCTCCAGGCCAAGTTCAACGAACTGACGCCGTCGGTCCGCGAGCGCTACAGCGGCTTTGCCGGCGCGAGCAAGGGCCAGGCCATCTCCATGCTCAAGCAGGCCACCTCGGCCGCCCGCATGCAGACCGCCCGCGATCTGACCGTGGCCAACGCCTATGCCGTCATGGCGCAGGGCAGCGAGCTGTACGACTCCTCCTTCCGCGAGATCATGGTGCCGGTGCTCCAGGCGCGCATCGCCAGCCGCAACCAGGGCGATCTGCTCGCCTTCCTCAAATCGATCGACCCGGGCAACCGCCTGGTTTCGGATTTCATCTCCAGTTGCGCCCAAAAGGGCAAGCTGACCGTCTTCTTCCCGTCCGACACCGGCAAGCAGAAGGAAATCATCAGTCTGGTCGCCGCCTCGGCCTTCCGGGACGAGGATTCGATCCTGCTGTTCTCCGCGACCCTGAGCCACCTGCTCAAGGTGCTCACTCCGGAGGCCCGCACCCATCTGATCACCTTGATGGTCCAAGCCACCGAGGTCGACGACTCGGCCTCGGCCAAGCTGTTGACCGTAGTCTTGCAGTACTACCTGCAAACCTATCCGGAACTGCTCGGCCCGGCGGACCGCACCCTTATCAGCCGCTTGATCGTCCGCCGCGGCGCGGTCAATCTCGAACGCTATCAGGTCACGCCGTTTGCCGAATGGAAGCGGGACGGCCGGCTCGGCTCGGTCTCCATGTTCCATCCCGACGACGACGGCCGCCAGTCCTTTATTTCCAACGCCAACCTACTGCTCAACAGCGGCTACCGGCTGGTGCCCTCGCAGCAATACACCGTGGCCTCGCTCACCCCGTCCCTGCAGCAGGACATCCAACAGATGACCGGCGCCGGGCTGGCCAGGCTGTTCCAGGCCATGCGCGAACGCCACTTTGCCGTGGCCTTTGTCAAGCAGGTCGGCGGCGTGAACATCGTCCACACCCAGTTCGTCTACTCCGACATGGAAAACCAGATGGAGATGCTGCGGCGTTTCATCCAGTCCGGGGACGAGATGCTGGCCCAGCGCGGCCACAGCTACTGGCGCTCCGAGCAGATCATCGAACCGTTGACCAAACTGATCGAGGAGGGCCAGGTGAGCGAGGCCGACCTGCGTCGCAAACAGCGGTTTCTCAGTCTCGGTTCCTGCGGCGGGGTCAAGGTCTACACCAACCTGACCCGGCTGTTTGCCGGTTCGGTGGATATCCTGGCCACCATCGGCACCGGCCTGGCCATGATCAACGATCCGTACAACAAGATGTTTTTCGAGATCATCGCCTCCAACCCCACCACCATCACCTGGAAAACCGTGGCCCAGCAGACCTCCTCCATTTTCCAGGGCGACCGGGGCCAGGATTACCTGCTGCCCGGCTCCTTGACCGCCATCTTGCACAAAATCCTGGACGAAACCCAGCAGGCCTCAGGCACCGCCGGCCGCAATCGGTTCGACCGCTCCCGGAACTGAGACAAACATGGCCCTCTACACCCGCGAACACTTGCCCGAGCTGCTGGCCGGGCTGGCCGACCGGCCTTCGCGGGTGTTTTTACTGTTCGGCGAGCGGTACCTCTGCCGGGAGGCGATGGCGCAATTGGAGCAGACGCTGCTGCGCGACATCGGCGGGACCGTCCACCCCATCGACGGCGACCAGGAGGAGTTCGGGGCCACCTTGGCCAAGCTCCGGAGCTTCACCCTGCTGCCGGGCCGCCAGATCTACCGGGTGACCGATACCCGGCTCTTTCATTCCCGCCAGGTTGCGAAATCCATTTGGGACCGGGCGGTCAAGGCCCATGCCGAGGCCAAGACCGAACAGGCCAAGCGCGGCCTGCGCGCCTTTTTGGCCAGCGGCGGCCTCGACCCGGCGGCTGCCGACAGCGATCCGGCCGCTCTCTCCGCCTCCGAATGGCAGCAATGTTTCGGCTTTGCCCGACCCGACGGCGATTTGAGTTGGACCCGCGCCTATCTGGCCCTCGACAATGCGAACGGCTCCACGGCCGCCCCCGGTTCCGATCCGGGCGACCTGCTGGCCGCAGTGCTGGCCACCGGCATTCCGGCGAGCAACGTGCTGATCCTCATGGCCGAGGAGATCGACAAACGGAAGAAACTGTTCAAACTGCTCAAGGACGAGCAGACCGTGATCGATCTCAGCGTCGAAACCGGTTCCAGCGGCAAGGCCCAGAAGGAACAGAAGGCGGTGCTCCAGGACCTGATCCGCCAGACCTTGGCGGAAGAAGGCAAGACCATGGCGCCGGCATTGATCGACCTCCTGATCGACCGGGTCGGATTTCACCCGGTGGCCGCGATCATGGAGCTGCGCAAGGTGACCACCTATCTCGGCGACCGCGGCCAGGTCACCCGCGACGATCTCGACCTGTTGGTCGGCCGGACCCGGCAGGAGGCCCTGTTCGAGTTGACCTCCGCCCTGGCCCGCCGGGACCTGGAACAGTCCCTGGCCATTGCCGACCGGCTGCAGGAAAACGGCATCCACCCCCTGGCGGTGGTCGCCACTTTGCGCAACTTTGTCCGCGGCCTGCTGCTGCTGCGGTCGTTGATCGAGCAGGCGGAGACCGGGTTCCAACCCGCCATGTCCGCCGCCGCCTTCCAGCAGACCTGCCTGCCCCGCCTCAAGGAACACACCCTGTGGAAAAAGGAGCTGGGCGGGCATCCTTTCGCACTCTACATGCAATGTAAAACCGCATCCGGCTTTCCCCTGCCGGTACTCGCCGCCTGGCTTCATCATCTGCTCACGGCCGAATTGCGGCTTAAGGGGTCGCCCGTTTCCCCGGAAATCATCCTCCAGCACCTGATCATGACGCTACTTTCCCGCGCGGCGCAAAAGAGAGGCGAGCCTGCTGGCTGATCTTGCAAAAACAAAAGCGGGCATTACAATACGAGTAAAGATTGTCGTCGCCCCGGACGGTTGCGCGATCGTTCGCGGTGTTAGCGTTTGCGCTCGGGCGGCGGCTACTTGTACGGCACAAGCCGGGGGCCGATCTCTCTCCTCCTGTTCAGACGACGAAGGAAGTATGGCGAAGGAAGATTCGTTCATTCAGGAAAAAGTCGAGGCCACCGACCGGGAAGCCCAACAGGAGCCCCCCCTTTACAAGGTGTTGTTGCACAACGACGACTACACCACCATGGATTTCGTGGTCATGGTCCTCCAGACGGTCTTTCACAAGAATACCGAGGAAGCCACCAGGATCATGCTGAACGTCCACCATCAAGGGGTGGGCATCGCCGGGATTTACACGCGCGAAATCGGGGAAACCAAGGTGGAGATCGTCCACAGGATGGCCAAGAAGAACCAGTTCCCGCTTCGCTGCTCGCTGGAACAAGACAGTTGAACACGGTACCGCTCAGGCATCGATTCCCCAGGCGTTGGCGGACGATGCCTTTTGATCGAGGACAAAGGATATGCTGAGCAAAGAGTTGGAACTTGCCCTGATCAAGGCAATCAAGGAAGCAAAGAATCACCGGCACGAGTATGTCACCGTGGAGCATATGCTCTACGGGCTGCTGCACGATGATCTCGCCCGCCACATCATCGACAAGTGCGGGGGCAACAACAGCACCCTCAAGGAACGGCTTGAGCGGTTCTTTGAAACCAGCATGCCGGTGATGAAGAGTACCGAAAGCGAGCCGGCACAGACCGTAGCGTTCAACCGGGTGCTGCAACGGGCGGTCAGCCATGTGCAGAGCTGCGGCAAGAAGCAGGTCGACACCGGCGATGTCCTGGTTTCCATCTTCACCGAGCCCGATTCGCATGCGGTATATTTTCTCGGCAGCGAAGGCGTTGGCCGGATGGAGGTGGTGGAATACATTTCCCACAGTCTGCCGGAATACCTGCAGAACGAGCCGTTGCGGCAGCCGCCTCCCGGCCAACAGCAGCCCTCCAAGAAGAAGCAGGATGCCAAGCCGGCCGATGCCCTGGACGAATTCACCGTCAATTTCGCCAAAAAAGCAGCGGAAGGAGCCATCGACCCGCTGATCGGCCGGGACAAGGAGTTGTATCGCATGATGCAGGTCCTCTGCCGGCGCAAGAAGAACAACCCGCTGCTGGTGGGCGAGCCCGGGGTCGGCAAAACGGCCATGGCCGAAGGCCTGGCGCTGCGCATCCACGAGGACGGCGTCGCCCGGCGCGAGGAGCGGCCGGATCCGAAGAAGCTGGTGCCGGATCTCCTGCAGGACGCAGAAATCTACATGCTCGACCTCGGCACCCTGGTGGCCGGCACCAAGTATCGGGGCGATTTCGAGAAACGGTTGAAGGAAGTGGTGAGCGCCATCGAGAAGAAGGAAAAAGCCATTCTCTTCATCGACGAGATGCATACCATCATCGGCGCCGGCGCCACCAGCGGCGGCTCGATGGATGCGTCCAACCTGCTCAAACCCGCGCTCCAGGCCGGGACCATCCGCTGCATCGGCTCCACCACCTACGAGGAGTACAAGAACCATATCGAGAAGGATCGGGCGCTATCCCGCCGTTTCCAGAAAATCGACATCGACGAGCCGTCGGTGGACGATACGGTCAAGATTCTGCGCGGCCTGCAGCCCCATTACGAGGAGCACCACCAGATCCGCTACAGCAAGGCCGCGGTCGAGGCCACGGCGGAGCTGGCGCAGCGGTACATCAACGACCGGTTTCTGCCGGACAAGGCCATTGACGTGCTCGACGAGGTCGGCGCCTTTTTCCGCCTGACCGGCAAGACCGGTCGCACGATCGGGGTCCGGGATGTCGAGCAGATCGTCTCCAAAATCGCCCGGGTGCCGGTCACCAGCAAGACCAGCACCGACACCAGCGAACTCCTCCACCTGGAGGACAAGCTGAAAGCGGTCATCTTCGGCCAGGACGAGGCGATCGATGCCCTGGTCAAGGCGGTCAAACGCTCACGGGCGGGTTTGGGCAACCCCCAGGCGCCGACCGGCTCCTTCCTGTTTGCCGGTCCCACCGGGGTCGGTAAAACCGAGGTGGCCCGGCAGCTGGCCGCCTCCCTGGCGGTCCATTTCGAGCGCTTCGACATGAGCGAATACATGGAAAAGCACGCCGTGGCCCGGCTGATCGGCGCCCCTCCCGGCTACATCGGTTTCGACCAGGGCGGCTTGCTGACCGATGCCATCCGCAAGCACCCCTACACGGTGCTGCTGCTCGACGAAATCGAAAAGGCGCATCCGGATGTCTTTTCCATCCTGCTGCAGGTCATGGATCATTCCACCCTCACCGACAATGCCGGCCGCAGGGCCGATTTCCGCAATGTCATCCTGATCATGACCACTAACGCGGGCGCCCGGGAAATGAGCGAAAGGGCGATTGGTTTTTTGGGCGATTCCAAGGGCAAGGAACAAAAGGTGCTCAAGAATCTCTTCTCACCCGAGTTTCGCAACCGGCTGGATGCCACCATCACCTTCTCGGCCCTGGAGCCGTCCACGGTCGAGCAGGTGGTCGACAAGATGGTACTGGAGCTGCAGCAGCAGTTGGCCGGCAAAAAAGTGACGATCGTCCTGAGCCCCGCCGCCCGTGCCTGGCTGGCCAAGGAGGGCTACGAGCCCGCCTTTGGCGCCCGGCCGTTGCGCCGGCTCATCATGAAGGAGATCGGCGATGTCCTCACCGAGGAAATTCTGTTCGGCAACCTGATCAAGGGCGGTAAGGTGCGCATCGATCGAAAGAAGGACAAGACCACCTTTTCCTATCTTTGAGTTCTTTTCCCTGCTACCGGGCGGCACCGCCGCCCGGTTTTTTTGATGCCTCGCCCGGCCGGCCTCAAATTTCTCCCGACGTTCCCGCCGATTGACAATCCCCCCTGCGTCCGATACCCTGCGCGACAATTGAGCAATTTTGCTTGGCTCCTGTCCAATACCAGGAAAAAACCACCCCGCGGAGCCGCCATTGCGGACTTGAGGCCGGACAGCGCCACCTGACGGGCAAGCGCCATGTGAATCCTCCGGCGTCAAGCCCGGCTTTCCGCATCGCCGCAACCCTTTTTGCCGATTTTGCCACGCCATGCATCTGCACCCGTCTCCCCCACCAGCCCATTACACCAGCCGCCTGCTGACCGCGCCCCACGGCATGTTCACCAACGCGGGCGGTACCAGCCAAGCCCCCTTTGCCTCCCTCAATCTCGGTTATCACGTCGGCGACACGGCCGAGCGCGTACACGGCAATCGGGCGCGTGTACGGGATGCCTTGGGCTTGCGCCACCTGGTATCGGTCCACCAAGTCCACGGCGACCGTATCCTCCGGGTCGATCGAACCCATCTCGACCAAGAGGTCCAGGGCTACGACGCCTTGATCTCCCCTCTGCCCGACACCGGCGTGCTGATCCAGCAGGCCGATTGCCAGGCCATCCTGCTCGAGGCCCCGGAGGCCAAGGTGGTCGCGGCCGTTCATTGCGGCTGGCGGGGCAGCGTTCTTGACCTCATCGGCAAAACCATCCATTGCCTGCGCACCGAGTACGGCGTGGCGCCGGCCAGCCTGCTGGCGGCTATCAGCCCTTCCCTGGGGCCCTGCTGCGCCGAATTCATCCATTACCGGCAGGAATTGCCCGCCTGGATGCACGCCTTTCAGGTCCGGCCGCACCATTTCGATTTCTGGGCCATCAGCCGCCAGCAATTGCTGGACTCCGGCGTGCTCGCCGAGCGCATCGACATTGCCGGCCTGTGCACCCGCTGCAACCCGCAGTTCTTCTCCTACCGCCGGGCATGTGCCCTTGCCGATGGAGTCACCGGCAGAAACGGCTCAATCATCGGCTTGTCGCCCGCCGCCTGAGGCGGGACACTACGGTCGGAGGACATCCGGCTCACTCGGTTTACAGGGTGAAATCGCAAATCAACGGTGCGTGATCGGAATAGGTCACTTGAGGAATCTGGAACTGGACCACCTTGAGTTCCGGACTGTGGAGGATGAAATCGAGCGCCCGTTTCGGGGCGCGGCTGGGATAGGAGGGCTTCTTCTCCGGGTTGGCGCTGACCAGGCCGGTGGCGCCGAGGAACAGCTCCAGCTCCCGCATGCCCCAGAGGACGTTGAAATCGCCGGCCAGGATCATCGGCCGGTCAACGGCTCTGATCAGCTTGTACAACCGTTCCAGTTGATATTGCCGGTTGCGGTAGGTCAGCGAGAGATGGACGAGGAAGACCGTGAGATGTTCCGTGCAAACCTGGATGACCAGCCGCTTGACCCCTTCGTCGAAATAGTGGAAGCGGTGGCTGACGATCGGCATCCGGGTGAGCACGGCATTGCCCTGCGTCTTGAGCAAGGGCAGGCGCTGCGCCATCGAACCGCAGCCGTACTTGGTCTCGACGACATGGTAATATCCCAGCTGCCGGGCGATCATCTCCGCCTGGCAGCGCCGGCCGGTACGGAACGAGCCGCCATCGACCTCGACCAGCCCCATGACATCCGGCTGCACCGAGGCGATGAATTCGACGATTTTATCGAAATTTTCGCGAGAACGCCGCAGGTAGCCGGCATAAGGGAACGGAAAATGGAACCGTCCCCCATTGCCGGTGGCATAGCGGATGTTATAGAGCAGAAATCGCAATGGATTCCTCCCGCACGGTCATTCCCGAGGGCGGCGCAGGCCAAAGACCCCGGTTTTGGTACTGCTGAAGGCGGGATTCATCCCGCCGCGTCCCTTGCCCCTGGAACCGCCGCTTCCCTCCGCAACCGGCGGCATGACCGCCACCACTTCAGCCTCCTGCACGCGCTCGACCGTGAAGCTCTCGGCGCTCACGGCCGCCATCCCCTGCGATTCCAGATAGATGTCGTAAAAGCGGGAGCAATCCCGATAATAGCTTTTCTTCTTCAGCCATTTGGGGTCGCTCCCCTGGCTGCGAGCATGGTGGAAGGTCGAGAGGTTGATCAGCAGCGTGGTCAAGGACTCTTTGGCCATGCGCTGCACATTGAACGGCTCACCAAAAACCGCATCGACATCCTCGCGGATGGCGCAGGACAAGCGGTGAAAACTTGACCCGCGAACATTGGTTTCCGGCAGGCCGAACCGCTCGCAGGCCCACGGGAGCAGCAGCGCGGCAAAGAGCAGGTGCTCGGGAATCTTGACCGGTTCCTCCTCGGCGCACCGGGCATGAATGCGGTCCAACACGGAGAAAACCCGCAGCAAATCCTGGCGGATCCGCTCGCCGTGCTCTCCGGCAAACAACGGCTCATACAGGGCAAAGAGCGTGGTCCACAGACCCGCGGCCATGCAAAGTTCCGCCCAGGGGCGGCTGGCCCCGGATTGCAGATCCTTGAGCACCTCGTCGCGGAGACGCGAGGGCGGGCATAATCCCAGCTTGTCCTTGTGCTGCCGCAGGGCGGCAAAGGTCGCCTCCTCGATGGCGAAACCCGTGCGGGCGGCATGGCGAACCACCCGCATCATCCGCACCGGATCCCTGGTGAAGCGCCGGTCCGGATCGCCGACCACCCGGATAATCCCTTGATCGAGGTCGCGCACCCCGCCGGTGTAATCGATGATGGTGTGGTGCTCGATTTCGTAGAACAGGGCGTTGATGGTGAGGTCGCGGCGGAAGGCGTCTTCCTCGAGCGTGCCGAAGGTGTTGTTCGACGGCAGCACCTGCTCCTCGCCGTCGATGTCGTACTCGCTCCGCGACCGGAGGGTCGAGACCTCGATAATCTTGTTGCCCTTGAAAAAGACCTGCACCAGACGAAACCTGCGGCCAATGGTGCGGCTGTTGCGGAACATCTGCCGCAGCTGGCCGGGCCGGGCATCGGTGGAAATGTCGAAATCCTTGGGGGCGCGGCCAAGATAGAGATCGCGCACCCCGCCTCCCACCAGATAGCCTTTGAATCCGGCGTCGCGCAAACGGTACAGCACCTTCAGCGCTTCCCGGTCGAGCTGCTGCTCGCGGATGGGATGGTCCGACTCGGGAATCACGGTGACAGGCGCCGCACCGCTCTCCTCGGGCGCCGACACGTGTTCGGGCAACTCGCCTGCCATGGGGTCAAGAGAGGAGGAAACCATGACGAATCACAACGGCCATGCACGTATCAATAGGCGGCGCACTTTTCTTTGTACACCGATTCCGCCGCCTTGACGAAATTGTCGAAAATTTCCTTAACAGAGAGGATCTCCTTCATTTTAAAGGTGTTGGCTCCGGAGAAAACCAGGCCGTTTTCGACATCGCCGTTGAACGCCGCCATCAGGCGTTCGCTGATGCAATACTTATGGTCGCATTTTTTCAGGCACTTAAAAAGACATTTTTTGGCGGAAATGTCTTCGTCATTCAACATCTTGTCGACAAAAGGCGTCTTGATTGCCCGGCCCGGCATGCCCACGGGCGAAGACACCAGCACGATGTCCTCTTGCCGGGCCTTCAGGAAAGCCTGCTTGAACGCCTCGGACACCGAACATTCCTTGCTCAGCACGAACCGGGAGGCGATCTGGACGCCGTCGGCCCCGTATTTATCCATCATTTCCGCCATCTCGATGCCGTTGGTGATGCCGCCGGCGGCAATCAGCGGGATTTTGGAGATGACCTTGCGGATCGCGGGAAAAAGATCGCGCAGCGACATCTCGGTACCGAGATGGCCGCCGGCCTCGGCCGCCTCGACGATAACCGCCGAGGCCCCCAATTTTTCCGCCATGGTGGCCAGACCGGGTGAGGAAACGATCGAAACGATGGGCACATTGTGCTGCTTGCCGATCTTGAAGATGTCGCGGGAAAAACCGGCCCCGGTGATGATCATGTCGGCACCCGCCTCGATGGAACCCATCACCAGCTCGTAGAAATCCTTCATCGCATACATGATGTTGACGGCAATGATCCCCTTGGTGGCGTTCTTTGCCTTGCGGATATCTTCCTGCAGCTCGGGCACCGGGATGCCGGAGCCGCCGATGGTGCCGATGCCGCCGCATTCGGCGACAGGCACTGCCAGGGCGGAGGTCGACACCCGGATCGACATCCCCCCCTGGATGATTGGAATTTTTGCGATAAACGAGCCTATCTTAAGTTCTGGCAGTTTCATTCAAGCCTCTTGCTCTGGAGTTGCTTCAAAAAAAAGAATCGGAAACACAATGCATTCCCGATGGTGGTCCGCATCAAAAAATAAAAGAATGCCGGGATTGGGTTTGGTTGTCAAGCACGGCCCTTCGCTATGTCTTCAGAATAGATAGCGGACATTCTACCACAGCCGAACCACATCGGCTTGACTTTTCACCCCTTTCTCGATTAGATTTTATAATTTTTCCACCATGGCCCCCTTGGGTCGCATACCAATGGGGTCGCGCATGCGATTTTCCTGGAGTTTATCTTGAAAATTCAAGCAATCAACGGATTCAAAGACATTTTACCCGAGGCCGTCGGCCGCTGGCAGTACATCGAGCAGCAGGCGCGGGATATTTTCGAACGGTTCGGCTTCCAAGAGATCCGAATGCCGATCCTGGAAAAGACCGAACTTTTTGTCCGCTCCATCGGCGAGGCCACCGATGTGGTCGAAAAAGAGATGTACACCTTTGTCGACAAGGGCATCGCCATGCGGCCCGAGGCCACCGCCTCGGTCATGCGCGCCTTCATCGAGCATGGCCTCCACGTGCAACAGCCGGTGCAGCGTCTCTACACCATCGGCCCGATGTTCCGGCATGAACGCCCGCAAAAAGGCCGAATGCGGCAGTTTCATCAATTGGACGCCGAAATCATCGGCGCGTCCGAGCCTCGGATCGATGCCGAGTTGATCGCCATGGGCCGGATGCTGCTGGACGAGTTGGGCCTCAATGTCAGCCTGGAGTTGAATTCACTGGGATGCCCGGTCTGCCGTCCTCCGTTCAAGGAGCGGTTGGTCCTCTTTCTCGAGGAGCGGCAGGAAGCACTGTGCGACGATTGCAAGCGCCGCACCCGCACCAACCCGCTGCGGGTGCTGGATTGCAAGAAACCGTCCTGCCGCGCCGTGGTTCAGGAAGCGCCCTCGCTGCTGGAGGTGCTCTGCCCCGATTGCGACCGCCACTTCGTCGAGGTAAAAACCGCGCTGGAGGAGTTGCGCATTCCCTTTCAGATCAACCGCTTCATGGTTCGTGGCCTCGATTATTACACCCGCACCACCTTCGAATTTCTCACCGCCGATCTCGGCGCCCAGGCGGCGGTGGGGGCCGGGGGCCGCTACGACGGCCTGATCGAGCAGTTGGGCGGCCCGCCGCTTTCCGGCATCGGTTTCGCCATGGGCCTGGAGCGCCTGGCCCTGTTGATGGAGCAGCAGAACAACCGCCTGATTCCGGCCAAGGGCATGGATATCTTCGTGGCCGCCCTCGGTACGGCGACGATTGCCTTTGCCGGACAGTTGACCCATGCCCTGCGGCACCAGGGCGCCAAGGCCGCCATCGACTACAGCGGCCGCAGCCTCAAGGCGCAGCTCAAGCAGGCGGGCCGGATCAACGCCCGCTTTGTCCTGATTGTCGGCGAGGACGAATGGATGAAGGGCGAGGCGATCCTTCGCGACATGCAAACCCAGGAACAACGGCCCTTTGCCTTGAGCGGCTCCACCGAGGAGCAGGCCCGGCGCCTGCTCGCCATGGTCTGGACGGCCGCGGCACCTTGAACGGCCGCCCGCGGCAACGCGGCCCCACGGCCATCGGCCAAGAGACAGTCATCTTTCGGAAGCGGCCCCGAGGCCCCCGACCTATCTGATACGGAGAGAAAAAAATGGAATCAATGGGAGCGCTGCGGCGCACACACAGCTGCAACGATCTTGGCCTGGGCGACATTGACAAGGAAACCACCCTGATGGGTTGGGTGCTCCGCCGCCGGGACCACGGCGGGGTCATCTTCATTGATCTGCGCGACCGCTGGGGCCTGACCCAGGTTGTCTTCAACCCCGAGGTCAACGAGACGGTGCATGCCAAGGCCCATCAGTTGCGCAGCGAATGGGTGATCGCCGTGCGGGGCCGGGTGGTCAAACGGCCGGAATCCATGGAAAATCCCAAGCTGTCCACCGGATCGATCGAGGTCTTTGTCCACGAACTCCGCATTCTCAACGCAAGCGAGACCCCGCCCTTCCCCCTGGACGAGGAAATCGAGGTGTCCGATACCCTGCGCCTGCAATACCGCTATCTCGATTTGCGTCGGCCGGAGATCGCCAGTAACATCATTCTCCGCCATCAAGCCATGCAAACCGTGCGGTCCTATCTCAACGCCCAGAATTTCCTTGAGATCGAAACCCCGATGCTCACCCGCTCCACCCCGGAAGGGGCCCGCGACTACCTGGTCCCGAGCCGGGTCAACGCCGGCAAATTCTACGCCCTGCCCCAGTCGCCGCAGCTGTTCAAGCAGCTGCTGATGGTGGCCGGCATGGACCGCTACTATCAAATCGTCAAGTGCTTCCGCGACGAGGACCTGCGGGCCGACCGTCAGCCGGAATTCACCCAGATCGATATGGAGCTGAGCTTTATCACCGAGGACGAGATCATTGCCTTGGTCGAGGGGATGATCGGCGATTTGTTCGCCACCGTCCGCGCCATCGAGGTGAACCCACCCTTTGCCCGGATGACCTACGACGAGGCCATGCGCCGGTTCGGCACCGACCGGCCGGACACCCGCTTTGGCCTGGAACTGGTGGATTTGACCGACATCGTCCGGGGCTGCGGCTTCAAGGTCTTCCAGGCGGCGGTGGAAAAAGGCGGGGTGGTCAAAGCGATCAACGCCAAGGGATGCGGCCACTTCTCCCGCAAAGATCTCGACGATCTCACCGAGTATGCCGGCCGTTTCGGCGCCCGGGGCATGGCCTGGATCAAGATCAAGGAAGACGAGTGGCAATCGCCGATCACCAAGTTTTTCAGCCCGGAGGAAATTGCCGCCATGGGCAAGGCGCTCAATGCCCAGCCCGGCGACCTCATCCTATTCGGCGCCGACCAGGCCAAGACCGTGCACCAGGTGCTGTCCGAACTGCGGCTGGAACTGGCGCGGCGGCTGGAGCTGGTCGACGGCGAGGTTTTCAATTTCCTGTGGGTCACCGATTTCCCGCTGCTGGAGTACGACGAGGAGGAAAAACGCTACACCGCGGTGCACCATCCGTTCACCGCGCCCAACGAGGACGATCTGCCCCTGCTGGCCACCGACCCCGGCGCAGTCAAGAGCCGGGCCTACGACCTGGTGCTCAACGGCAACGAGATCGGCGGCGGCTCGATCCGCATCCACAGTCCAGCCATGCAGCAGACCGTGTTCGCGGCTCTGGGTATCGGCGAAGAGGAGGCCAAGGAAAAATTCGGTTTCCTCCTCCGGGCGCTGGACCACGGGGCTCCGCCGCACGGCGGCATCGCCTTCGGCGTCGACCGGCTCATGATGCTGCTGACCGGATCGACCTCCATCCGCGACGTGATCGCCTTCCCCAAAACCCAGAAAGCCACCTGCCCGCTGACCGACGCACCCTCGGTGGTATCGCGCAAGCAGTTGACCGAGCTGCATCTACGACCCGACTGGAAGGAAAAAAATTAGGCCGGACCCTGTTGCCACGGTCCGGCCCATCTTTCTTTCCGAATCCTTCTTGCCGAATCGTCTCCTTGCGGCGGCCTCTCTACCGGTGCCGCCGCAAGGGTGTCGACCGCTCGCCCGATGGATGGCCGCTGGGTCCATCCCCTTGAGAAGTTTCGCCCGCCCAAGCCCCTGCCTCGGCAGCCAGTGCCTTTTGCCGTACCACCGAAATACAGAGACGCATTCAGCTTAGAGCTGTTGCTGCCAGAGACCGTCCAGCAGCAGTTCGTGCGGCCGGAAGGCGGCCTTGTAGCTCATGCTGGGGTGACCGCCGATCCAGTAGCCGAGATACAGATGCTCGATCTTCTGCGTTTTGCAGATGTGATTGAGGGTGAGGATATTGAGGGTTCCAGGGCTGCGCCAGCCCTGCTCAGGATCGAAAAAGAAATACACCGCATTCATCCAGTCCGGAGCGGCATCGACAATGGCCACCCCCAGCAGGTTGCCGTCAACCCGATAGCGGATTTCAAAGCATCGGGCGATGCTGGTGATGAAAAAACCCGAGTAATAACTCTCGGCGCTGCTCCGGCCTTCGGGAAAACGGGTGGAAAGAAAGCGCTGCAGCAGGGTCAAGTTTTCCCGCGACATGGTGAGGGGAGCGATTTCGACCGCCACGTCCTGGTTTTTCTTCCAGACCCGGCGCTGGTTGCGGTTTGGACGGAAGCTCTCGGCCCGCAGCCGGATGGGCACGCATGCATCGCAGTTGCGGCAATGCATGGTGTAGATGCAGTTACCGTTACGCCGGTAACCGCGAACCAGGAACTCGCCCATGGCCTCGTCGGTGAGCTGCCCGAAGATGGCCTGATGGTAGACGGCGTCCGTATTCATGCCGTAGGGGCATTCGGCCACGGAGTGAATGAAAAAGCGTTCCAGATTGCCGGCAATCGATCCGGGCCACCCCCGGCCACCGCTTTTCCCTCTTCCCGCCACGACGCTCTCCCCGGCCTCTACGCCATCCCCTCGGGGACAGTGCCGGCCATTTCGGCGCAAACGGCCAAACCGGCGTTCATGGCCCCGGGCTGGCGCCTATCGTTCTCTGCTCCTCCCTGTTTCATGGTCGTTGTTCTCCGTTCCATCCTTGCCGCCCGTACCTGGGTTCGTCCGTGCGGCCCCACAATTTCAGGGGCCGAGCTGTCCCAATTCCTGAGGAGTGTTGACGTTGCGCCACGACGGCCGCAAGACAACGGGCGGCTGTGGCGTGATCACGCCCGCCATCTGTCGCAGCCACTGCATCCGCCTCTGGCCGGTGGCGGCCATTGTCTCCAGCAGCGGCCGGCATTGCCGGTCATAATAGGCCAAGAGCGGCTCCACCCGGCCGTCGCCCGCCAGATCCGGCAGGATCGCCAACACCCCGGGAACACGGCTGGCAAGCAGCCATCGCAGGGCGCCTTCCTCCAAATCCGGCAGATCGCAGGCCGCCACCAGCCAGGAGACATCGGGATAACGACGAAACGCCGCCAGGATGCCGGTCAGGGGACCTTCAAGGCCGAGCACATCGTCCACACGCGGAATTTCGGCCAGGGAAGGAGGGAGGGAACCGGCGCCGGCGATGATCACCCGGTCGACGCAGAGACGAAGCAAGGCCACGGTGCGCTCAATCCAGGTGCGCTCCTCCCGCTGGAGGAGATGCTTGGGCCGTCCCATGCGGCTGCTCTTGCCGCCGATCAGCACGCAACCCCATACCGGAGCGGGTGCCACCTGGTCAGGCTTTCCGATCATGCGCCGCCATCGACGGTAGGAAAAAGGCCGGCCTCGGTCCCCCGGCGCAGCAGCTGCCGCACCGCGTGCATCCCCTCGTCTCCGAGTCCCCTGGAATAGTCGTTGACATAGAGGGCAATATGGTCGCGCATGACCTGTGGGTTCATTTCCTGGGCATGGGCCTCGATATAGTCCAGCCCTTCCGCGGTATGAGCCTCGGACCAACGGATACTGGCCGCGATGGCCGCATTGAGTTCGGTACGGACGGCCAACGGCAGTGTTTTCCTGGCGGCGATGCAGCCCAGGGGAATGGGCAGGCCGGTGGTTTCTTCCCACCATTGGCCCAGATCGCGGATACAGTGCAGCCCCATGGCCTGATAGGTGAATCGGCTCTCGTGGATGATCACCCCGCCGTCGACCTGCCCGGCCGCGACCGCCTCCATGATCCGGTCGAAACGCATGGCGACCAGCTGCCGGCAATCCGGTCGATACAACCGCAGCAGCAGGGCCGCCGTGGTGTAGGTGCCGGGAATGGCGATCTTCCAATCGGCGAGATCGGCCGGTTTGTCGCCCGTGCCGGCAATCAGCAGCGGGCCGCATCCCCGCCCCAGAGCCGCGCCGGCCTGGAGCAGCGCATAACGGTCCTGGACATGACCAAAGGCGTGAAACGACAGCTTGGTCACATCCAGGCGCCCTTGCAGTGCCCATTCGTTCAAGGTTTCCACATCTTCCAGGTGAACGCTGCCCAGGCGGCAATGGACAAGCTCCACCTTGCCGTGGACCAATCCGTTGAAGATATGGGTGTCGTTGGGACACGGGGAAAAACCGAGGCTTACGGGCAGTGGTTCACTCATGGTGCAGTCCTTTGACGACCAGGGCCGTCACCTCGCCGCAGCGGGCACAGGCTTGATGCAATTGCCAATTTCTCAAATCGCGGTCTTCGACCAGGTTGGAGATGCAGCGCAATTCCAGCAGGGGCAAATCGAAGTGCCGGCAGACCCGCGCCACGGCCGCGCCCTCCATGTTCTCGCATAGAGCCCGGTGGCGAGCGGCCAGCACATCCCCCCGCCGGCGGGTGCCGCTGGCACTGCTGACGGTCGCGAACACCCCGCCGATCCAGGGGATGGCAGCGGCGGCCAGCAACGATTCCGCCCGGAGACGCAGACCGGGGTCCAATACGAAGGAATCGGTGATGGTAAATCCTTCCCCGCGTAACGGTCGCACATCGTCGTTGGCGCAGATGCCCAGATCGGCAAGCACTTCCCGTTCGGCCAAACAGATGTCCAGAACGGCCGCCCCGCGCCGGCTCGGACCGCTTTGCGTACCGACATACGCCCCGGCAACCCCAAAGTTGATCACTCCGGTCAACGGCAAGGAGGTGGCGGCCAAAAAGGCGGTCAGGCGAACCGCAGCTTCCACCGGTCCGACTCCGGTGACCAGCTCCGGATATCTGGCCGGCTGGCAGGCGCGCCGAAACGGCTCCATTTCGAAATCGGTGGCAGCGGTGGTCAGGAACACGGCTCTCCTCAACAAATCGTCGGCACCGACGGCCGGGACGATGGCCGCCTTGCCAGCACTTTCGGCCAAGACTTTTGCTGCAATGTAAAGTAGGTTATCGTGCTTTGCAAGCAAATCACCCGGAACCAGCCAGCCCGTTTTTTTGAATCATGACCGATCATTCCTACCGTTTGGACGACTACGACTACGACTTGCCCGCCGACCTGATCGCCCAATTTCCAGCACCACAACGCGACCAATCCCGCCTGCTCGTTCTCGCAGGGCAAAATCCCTCGCCCGCCCACCGACGATTTGCCGATCTCATCGACTATCTCCGCGTCGGCGACCTCCTGGTGCTCAACACCACCAAGGTGTTTCCCGCCCGGTTGCTGGGCAGCAAGCAGACCGGCGGCAAGGTCGAGCTGTTTCTCCTTGCCCTTCCCCGGCCGGCCGTGGCAAGCGATGCGTACCCCGCATGGCACCAAGCCACGGCCATTGGCCTGATCAAAAGCTCAAAACGCCCCAAAAAAGGCAGCCTACTCGGCTTCGGCCCGCGCTTCCGAGCCCGGATCGACAGCCTGCATCCGGACGGCAAGGCCGAAGTGACCCTGCAATATCAGCCGGATCCGGGACAATCCCTGGAGCAGGTTTTGGAACTCCATGGCCAGATGCCACTGCCCCCCTATATCAGCCGGCCCGACGGCAGCTTGGGCGAGGACCGGGATCGCTATCAAACCCGGTATGCACGCCAGACCGGTTCGGT
Source organism: Desulfobulbus sp. (assembly GCF_031547805.1). Taxonomy (GTDB): domain Bacteria; phylum Desulfobacterota; class Desulfobulbia; order Desulfobulbales; family Desulfobulbaceae; genus Desulfobulbus. The sequence continues at coordinate 117,324 of NZ_JAVBRQ010000007.1, read as the reverse complement.
CGCGGCGCCGACCGCAGGTCTCCATTTCAGCGACGAACTGCTGGCCGCCATCCGAAGCAAGGGAGTGGCAATAGCCACCATTGTGCTCCATGTCGGATACGGTACCTTTGCCCCGGTGCGGAGCGAGGATATCCGCGACCATGCCATCCACAGGGAATATGTCGAAATCCCGCCGGAAACAGCTGAAGCCATCCACCGGACCAAGCAAGCAGGCGGAAGGGTTTGGGCGGTGGGGACAACCACGGCGCGGACGCTCGAATTTGCCGCCGACGAACACGGGCAGGTCCGGGCGGGCGGGGGCGAATGCGATCTGTTTATCTATCCGGGTTACCGATTCCGGGTGGTGGACAATCTGATCACCAATTTCCACCTGCCCAAGTCGTCGCTGCTGTTTCTGGTTTCGGCCCTGGCGGGCCGGGACCGGATTCTGGCGACCTATCGGGAAGCGGTGATCGCCGGTTATCGCTTCTTTTCCTACGGAGACGCCATGGCCATCGTCACCAGGTAACCGGTCGCATGGCGGGCATAAAATCAGGATAAAACAAAAAACCCGGCCTAAGGCCGGGTTTTGTCGTACAACCGTGTACTCGTCGGTCAGGTGGCGGCCGGGCACTGACAGCAGCCGCCTCCACTGGAGCAAGCCGGCGCCCCTCCGGAATCGGCACAGGAAGATTTGCCGTTGCTGTAACCGTCGGTGTACCAGCCGCCTCCCTTCAATTGAAACGAACTCATGGAAATCAGTTTGCGCACGCTCCCGCCGCACTTGGGGCAAACCGATATCGGCTTGTCGGCCATGCGCTGCTGCACCTCGAAAATCTTTTTGCATCCGCTGCATTCGTACTCATATACCGGCATGATCCTACCTCACAACGCTATATATAAATGGGTGAACAAGAAAAGCAGGTCATCAAAACAAGGGCAACGATAATGCCTCCCATCCAGCCTGTCAACACCCGGATCATGCCACCCTGCCCATACTGTCGAAGACACGCGAAACGCGGGCAGCGGACAAAGGCATGCCGGGCCTCGATCCGACCCGGATGCGAGATGCGCCGGCAGCGGCGGTCCGGTCGCCAAGACAGTCGCCCGTGAACAGAACCGGGACTGTTCCGGTTGAACCGGGCAGGCAATTCCATTTCCACATCGGATTTGAGCCGTAAAACCTGGCAGGAGAGATGCGTCGTTGCAACCGGAGGATGGGAAAAGACACCGGCCATCATGGGAGGGGCAGCAGGCTGGCTGGCCCAAACGGAGCCCGCGGCACACTCGCTGAAACGCTTCAAGCGCGTTGCCGCCCTTTGGGAGTGAAGATGAACGAACAGGATGCTGTGCTTCCGGCAATCAGGGCGACCGTTTCGGTCGCAGGAAAAATCGCCGGGGCCTTTTCATTTGTCGCAACCGCGCCAAAAGGGTCCCCCGGCGGAACCGGGGGACCTGTAACAAAAGCAATTACACAATGCCTTGCGCCATCATGGCTTCCGCCACTTTGACGAAACCGGCAATATTCGCACCGGCCACGTAATTTCTCGGCATATTGTACTTTTCAGCCGTATCCATACACGTCTTATGAATATTTTTCATGATTTCCTGCAGCCGAAGATCCACCTTTTCCCTCGACCAGGAAATTCTGCCGCTGTTTTGGCTCATCTCCAGACCGGAAACGGCGACACCGCCGGCATTGGCAGCCTTGCCGGGAGCGTACAAGACGCCGTCCTGCAGAAAAATCTCGACACCTTCCGGCATGGTGGGCATATTCGCGCCCTCGGCCACCACCATCACCTGGTTGTTGACGATGTTCTGGGCGTCCTGTTTGTTAATTTCGTTTTGGGTGGCGCAGGGGAGTGCGCAATGGGCCTTGTGATTCCACAGGGGATTGTGGTCGAGCTCGGGATTCACGGGCGTGTAAACCGCCTTGGGATAACGCTCCGCATATTCCTTGATGCGACCTCTGCGCACATTTTTCAACTCGCTGATAAAGGCGAGCTTCTCCCTGTCAATCCCTTCCTCATCGAGGATATAGCCGTTCGAATCGGAGCACGTGATCGGCTTGCCGCCCATTTGCAGGATTTTATCCATGCAGAATTGAGCCACATTGCCGGAGCCGGAGACCAGGCACGTCTTGCCTGCCACCTCCTGGTTCTTGGTGGCGAGCATTTCGGCGACCATATACATTAAGCCGTAGCCCGTCGCCTCCGGCCGAATCAGGCTGCCGCCCCAGGCCAGACCTTTACCGGTGAAAACCCCGGTGAACTGATTGACCAGTTTCTTGTACATGCCGAACATATATCCCACTTCCCTCGCTCCCACGCCGATATCTCCGGCAGGCACGTCGGTGTCGGGCCCGATATGGCGATACAGTTCGGTCATCAAGCTATGGCAGAACCGCATGATTTCATTTTCCGACTTTCCCTTGGGATCGAAATCCGCCCCGCCTTTGCCGCCGCCCATGGGCAGGGTGGTGAGCGCATTTTTAAAGGTCTGCTCAAAAGCCAAAAATTTAAGAATTCCCAAATTGACCGAAGGATGGAAACGCATTCCCCCCTTGTACGGACCGATCGCGCTGTTCATTTGCACCCGAAAACCGCGATTGACCTGCACTTCTCCCCGGTCATCCACCCAAGGCACCCGGAACATAATCAACCGCTCCGGTTCAACCATCCGCTCCACGGTTCGAGCTTTCCGATAGGCAGGGATTGCCTCCATAACCGGTTTGACCGATTGCACGACCTCTTCGACCGCCTGGATGAATTCCTTTTGATGGGCGTCTTTCTTTTTAACTTTCTTTATAATCTCATCCATATACTCTGTTTTTCTCCCGTTACTTCGCTCACAGGCGGAGAGGCGCACCGAACGGTGTCACTCTGCCTGAAAAATATTGACAGGGGGATGATTTTTCCCCTAAGCGGGTCTTCCTGTCAATACATTTAATAAAGCTGGACTGTATTTTTTTATAAAAAATTTATTGTAGGTAAATATATCTAGAATCAATCAGGGGCCGCCACAATGGTTATCTCTCCTAAATAACAGGTTAAATTGGAAAGAATCGTCACAGCTCTTGCCGACACAGCCTTTTGCCCGTTCTTCCAGTCGTTTCGGACCAGGAGCATTGTCCAACACGGCCAAATGCCGCTGGAGGTCTTTGCGAGCAAGGGAGAGGGGCATGCATTCCGTGAAACGGTGGCGCTGCTGTTTGTTCTGGAACCAGAAGCGTGTACAGTGCCTCGATCCTTCTTCAATCGGCGCCTGGATGCACTGCCCACAGGCATCGCATGACTCACGCTCCGGCCACTTACCTCGATACTCGTCGACACGCACAAATTGACAAATTATTTTTATACGAAAAATCAGCAAGATAAAATAAAATCATCTTGACAATAAAACCAAAGCCATGAAGCGCTAGATCCATGGCTTTGACGACATGGAACATCTCACGTGCAAGCTCTACATACTAACAATTCCAATTGCGTATTGTCCGGATGCGCTTATTTCTCTTGGCAATAGAACAAAAAAATTGCATTGGCCCTTTTCATGTTCTATTATTGCAACAACAGCATAAAGAATGACGCTGTATCCTTTTAATTTTTCCTCTCAGGAGAGAACGATGAGTAAATCGCTCGTTGAAATGACCGCTGAAATCATTCAATCCCAAATCAGCTCCAAGCAAATGACCACGGATGAAATCAAATCAGCGCTAAACGACACCTTCCAAACCCTTAAAGCGCTGCAAGAATCCGAGTCTGTCGTGACTGAACCGGAACCGGAAGAGGCGAATCCTGTTATCGATCCCAAAAAGTCGATTCAAAAAAATAAAGTGGTCTGCCTGGAGTGCGGACAAGAGTTCAAGATGCTTTCTCCCAAGCATCTCAAATCACATGGGCTCACCTCTAAAGAATATCGCAAAAAACACGGATTTTCCGCTCGCCAACCTCTGTGCGCCAAAGCACTTTCAGAGCGACGTTCGCAATCGGGCAAAGAACGAGGATTACCCGACAATCTTCGCAAGGCCATTGAAATGCGGACAAAGGACAAGACCAAGAAAAAATAATTTTTCCCGTCTCTGCCATACTCCCTGCCCTGCATTCAGGTGGCAGGCCTTGTCGCCTGAATGCAGTTTCATCCGGCTTTCTTCCCTTTTCAGCTCTGCTCGTTATTTCGGTCTTGTGGTCCCGATTCTTCCGCTGTAGATTCGTTGCCTGATCTCCTTACCCCTCGCTCCTTGATCTTTTCTCTTTGCCGTTCATTGCAATCAACAGAATAAAATGATTGGTATTTTTGATTCCGGTGTTGGCGGCATGACCGTGGCCCGGGCCATTGAACAATGTTGTCCGGGGTATCCCCTGGTATATCTGGGCGATCTTGCCCGCATGCCGTATGGCCCCAAAAGCCCGGCCATGATCACTGAATATTCGCACCGGAACACGGAATTCCTCCTGCGCCAGGGCGCAAAATTGATCGTGATCGCCTGCAATTCGGCAGCGAGTACCGCCTCCTCCTTCTTGCGCAGCCACTACAGTCAAACCATCATCGACGTGATTTTTCCGGCAGTGGCCAAGGCGGCGGCCATCAGTGCCACCGGCAGGATCGGCATCATCGGCACCAGGGCGACCATCAATTCCGGTGCCTACGAACAACGGCTCCAATTGGCCCGCCCCGACTGCCAGGTGCACAGCCAAGCCTGTCCGCTTCTGGTCCCCTTGGTCGAGGAAGGCTGGCTCAACCACCGCGAAACCAAGACGATCGTCAAGAGATACCTCCACCCCCTGCGCGACAAGCAAATCGACACCCTGATCCTTGGCTGCACCCACTATCCGCTGCTCAAGAGGGTGATTGCCCCCCGCATCGGCCGCCGGGTCAACATTATCGACTCTTCGGTCGAAGTTGCGCTCCACCTCAAATCCATCCTCGAAGCTGATGCGGAGCTTCGCACGCAACTGTATGATCCCGACACCTCCAGCCGTTTTTTTGTCTCCGACATGCCGTCGCCGGTCCATGCCCTGGCCGGTACAATTTTCGGGCGACCTGTTCTTCTGGAGCAGACCGATGTTTAATCCTGCGCCCCTGTATCTTCTCATCGTCTTGCTGTTTACCGGCTTGGTACCCGGGGGGCTGGTTGCCGCCGGCCTTGATCAACGAGTGGCGCAGCTTCAGAAAAAATATCAGCAATTACATAGCCTTGAATTTGACTTTGCCCAGACGACCCAGAATGGCGGCCGGCTGAAGCAAGGCTCCGGCAACGCTGTTTTCTACCGGTCCGCCACTGCCGGAACCGCGACCGGCACGCCGGGAATCATGCGCTGGAACTACACCGCGCCAATCGCGCAGACCATTATCAACGACGGGACCTCGCTTTCCATCTATACGCCCGAAGACAAGCAGTTGCTGGTTTCGCCAGCCCAGGACATGGAATCCGACATCACCTACGCCATCTTTACCGGCACCAAAAACCTGCTCGACGAATTCGCGGCCACGCCCGGCGACACCCGGTTTGCGCTCAACGAGCCGCCGTCTGGCAGCGAGGCCTTGCAATTGACGCCCCGCAAGCCGCATCCCCAAGTCAAACGGATACAGCTCTGGGTAACCGACGACCTCACCATTAAACGATTGCTGATGGAGGATCATTTCGGCTCCCTGACCGAACTGACGTTCACCAATGTCCGCTTTAACACTCTCCAGCCGGGCGATTCGCGCCGGATACAGGCACTGCGCGATCTCGATCTGGCACCCGGAACGGAAGTCATCCGACAATGAGCAGCCTATCTTCCGGCTGTCGGCATGCGTGGCCGGCATGGGGACGCCGGCCCGGCGAAGACTGCGAAAAAGCGTTGCTCCGAGACAACAAGCAGGGTAAAGAAGGGCAGCCTGATCCCCGCCCGCTCTTCGGCAGAGATCGGAGCAACAGGGCCGAGATGCTCCACCCCAACCGCGACACCCGAACGCAAACCGCATGCGCATAGCCGTTTTTTCCGACAGCCACGATCATATCGCCAATCTCCGGCGGGCCGTGCTGCGTGCCAACCGGGAAGAGGCCGAACTGCTGATTCATTGCGGCGACCTCATCTCGCCCTTCATGTTGCCCTATCTTGAGCAATTCAATGGCCCGGTTCATGCGATCTACGGCAATAATGCGGGCGATCGACACCTAATCGCCGGCCGCTGCGCCGCGTCCACCGGCAAGATCACCCACCACGGCGACCACGGCATCCTGGTTGCCGCCTCCTGGCGCATCGCCATCGAGCACTATCCCAAATGGGCTCGCTCCCTGGCCGCCTCGGGCGATTTCGATCTGGTATGCTGCGGCCATTCCCACGTTTTTCAAGCGGAATGGCTGGGCCGCTGCCTGTTGCTCAATCCCGGCGAACTGCTGGGCAAGGACGCGCCGCCAACCTTTGCCCTCCTCGACACCGCCGATGGCTCCGTTCGGCAAATATCCGTCGGCGAACAATTGTCGCTGGATGATCGAGATTTGTGAACCCTTGCAGCACCGGCGATGGCGGCCAGACCCGCCGGTTCATTCCACCCTGGTGACCGACCATGAGTAACGAAACCTTTGCAGAACTTTTCCAAGACAAAGCCGTCTCCCGTTCAGCCCTGCAACCCGGCAGCCGGGTCGAGGCCACGGTGGTCGGCATCAGCGGCGACACCGTCTTTCTCGATGCCGGCGGCAAAAGCGAAGGCGTTCTCAACGCCGCCGAACTGCGCGACCAATCGGGCAACCTGTCCGTAGCCCTTGGCGACCGGGTGCAGGTCTTCTTTCTGGCTGCCCGGGGCGGAGAGATGCTGTTCACCACCCGGCTTGGCTCCGGGCAGGCGTCTTCGCGCGAACTTGAAGAGGCCTTCCATTCGGGCATTCCGGTCGAAGGCAAGGTGACCGGCGAGGTCAAGGGCGGGTTTTCGGTGACTGTTGCCGGCCAACGGGGTTTTTGCCCCTATTCGCAAATGGACATCCGCAAGGTCGAACAGGCCGAGGATTATCTCGAAAAAACCTTTGCCTTCAAGGTGATCGAATTCGGCAGCCAGGGCCGCAACATCATCCTGTCGGCTCGGGCCGTGCTGGAAGAGCAGCGACAACAGGAACGCGAACAGTTGAAGGCCCGGCTGCAGGAGGGTATGCAGGTCAAGGGAACGGTCACCTCGATCCGTGACTTTGGCGCCTTTGTCGATATCGGCGGCGTCGATGGTTTGATTCCCATTGCGGAGCTGGCCTGGGGCCAGACCGAGCGGGTGGAAGATGTGCTCAGCCGGGGCCAGCAGGTGGAAGTGATCATCAAGCGACTCGACTGGGACAGCGAGCGCATTTCGCTGAGCCTGCGGGAAACATTGGAAAATCCGTGGGACAAAGTCACCCAGCGCTACCCGGTCGGCTCGGTCCACAAGGGCCGGGTCTCGCGATTGGCTGCTTTTGGCGCCTTCGTCACCTTGGAACCGGGCGTCGACGGCCTGCTTCATATTTCCAAGCTGGGAGCGGGACGACGGATTCATCATCCCAGGGAAGTGCTGTCGAGCGGCCAGGATCTGACCGTCAAAATCGAATCGATCGACACCGACCAGAAACGCCTGGCCTTGACCCCCGAAGATTACGTCGCCAAGGAACAGACGGAGGATTCGGCTCCACCTCCTCCGATCACCAGGGAATCGCAATCAATGGGAACGCTGGGCGATCTGCTGCAGCGGCAGATGAAAAAGAAGAAATAAGGGGAAGGCTCAGAGGCCGCGGCGGGAGATTTCGAACATGACCACCGCGGCCGCCACCGAGGCATTGAGCGAGTCGAAGGCTGTCCGCATGGGGATGGTCACCAAATGGTCGCACTGCTGGCGCACCAACGGTCTGAGCCCCTTGCCCTCGCTGCCGATCACCAGGCAGATCGATCCGGAAAAATCGGTGGCATAGATTGAGGAAACTCCTGGTTCCGCCACCGCGCCGTACACCCAGAATCCCCGCTCTTTCAGCTTGTTGAGCGCATCGCTCAGATTGACGACCTGGCAGAGGGAGAGATGGGCCACCGCGCCGGCGGAGGTACGGGCAACGGTACCGGTGACCGGAACGCTCCGGTCCCTGGTCAGGATGACGTGACGGAAGCCTGCGGCCAGGGCGGACCGCAGGATGGAGCCGAGATTGCGGGGATCCTGGATGGAGTCGAGTGCCAGCAGCCTGGGCGCCGGCAAGGGCGGCGCATCCCCGGTCCCGCCGATTTGGTCCAACAGTTCGTCGAACGACAACAATTTCGCCGCGCTCAGCCGGGCCACCACCCCTTGATGGCGACAGGTGCGCGCAACCCGCATCCTGTCGGGCTCGACAAAGCGAACCACAATGCCGCCCCCCTTGGCAAGATCGATGATTTCCTGCAGGCGCGCGCCTCCCTTGCCCCGCTGGACCAGGAGTTCGCTGACCGTCGTGGCCTGCTGCGCCACGGCTTCCCGGACCGCGTTGATCCCCCAGATCAGGTCGTCATCCGCTGCCGGTGTGGCCATATCGTTCGCCACCCTTTCCTTTTCCTTCCGGCCCCTGCCCACCATCACACGCTCCAAAGTGCCGGCCGGCCATCGAGCATCCGGCGTTGGCGGCAACGCTCGGCGACCACGATGCTGCGCAGGCTTTCCACCGCCTGGTCGAGTTGATCGTTGACGATCAGGTAATCGTATGCTCCCGAACAGGCCAATTCCTTGCGGGCATTGTTGAGACGCAAGGCAACGGTGGCCTCGCTTTCGGTCCCGCGGTCGCGCAAGCGCCGCTCCAGTTCGGCCAGCGACGGCGGCGCGATGAAAATGGTCACCGGCTCGGCCCGCTGCCGCACCTGCGCCGCCCCCTGGACATCGATATCGAGGATAACGTCACAACCGGCGGTGCGATGCCGCTCGACCTCCTCGACACTGGTGCCGTACATGTTGCCGTGGACCTCGGCCCATTCCAAAAAACCGGTCGGCTGCAGGTTGCGGATGGCCGCAAACGTCGCGGTCTCGACGAAATGGTAATGCACCCCGTCGACCTCGCCGGGCCGGGGTTGCCGGGTGGTGTGCGAAACGGAAAAGACCAATCCGGGCAGATCGCGCATGACCTGCTTGAGAATGGTTGTCTTGCCGCATCCGGAAGGTGCGGACAGCACCAATAAAAGGCCGCCAGCCATTATTCTCCCTCGCTCTGGGCTTTGATCAGCGCGAGCTCCGGATGCCGGTGTTCCTGCTCCAGGGCCATCAAGCGCTGGTTGATGGTTTCCGGCTGCACCGACGAGAGGATCAAGTGCCCGGAATCGAGGATCAGGATCGCTCTGGTTCGCCGCCCTTCGGTCACGTCGATCAGCTTTTTTTCCTGGCGGGCATCATCCTTCAACTTCCTGATGGGCGAGGAGCCCGGATTGACCACGGCGAGAATGCGGCTGACCTTGACGGCATTGCCAAAGCCGATATTGACAAGTCTGTTTTCCATAGATCACTGCGGGAAAGAAAGCGGGCGATGGCAGCGGACGCGCTATTCGATATTCTGCACCTGTTCGCGCAGCTTTTCGATTTCATTCTTCATTTCGACGCCGAGGTGGGCGATGGCGGCATTGGCGATTTTAGAAGAGAGCGTGTTGACTTCCCGAAGGAATTCCTGAAGAAGGAAATCGAGCCGGCGGCCGACCGGCTCGCCGCTGGCAAAAAAGGCGCGAAACTGGACCATATGGCTGTCAAGCCGGGTGATTTCCTCGGTAACGTCGCTTTTGTCGGCCATGATCGCCATTTCCTGGGCCAGCCGGATCGGATCGAGATCGATGCCCTCCAGCAGCTTGCCAATCCTGGCCTTAAGTTCGTTCTGGCGCAGTTGTTGGAGGTCGGGGATGGCGCGGTCGATCTGGCGGACAACGGCCTCGAATTTGGTCAGGCGGTCCAGCAGATCCTGGCGCAGGGCCTCGCCTTCTTTTTCGCGCATGAGGTCGCACTCCTTCAGGGCCGTCTCCAGCGCGGCCGCCAGCAGCAGCCACTCGGCATCCATGTCCGGCCGTTGCTCCTCCAGGCTGACGACATCGCGCAAAGTCAGCATATCGCGCAGGGTCACCGGTCCCTCGACCTCGAATTCCTCCAGCAACTGCTGGAGACAACGGCGGTATTGGCGCGCCACCGGCACATTGACCGTCAACTGCGGCTCAACGGCGGCCGTTCCCTGCAGACTGAAGGTGATATCGACCCTGCCGCGATCGAGCACGGCCGCCACCTTCTTTTTCACCGGTTCTTCGAAAAGGGCAAATGCCCGGGGCAGAATGACCCGCTGGTCGAGAAACCGGTGATTTACGGTCCTGATCTCAGCGATCCAAGTCCTGCCCTCCGCCGAGGCTTCGCCGCGGCCAAATCCCGTCATGCTTCGCGGTCGCACCCTCGTTCCACCCGCTTCGTAATTTGAAATAATGAAAAAAGTCAGACCGTTGCCGAGGTCATTGCAGCGCGCAGTTCACTGGCGGTCACGCAGGCGGTGCCGATCTTGCCAACCACGATTCCAGCCGCATGGTTGGCAAGCACAGCCGCCTCGCGCATGGAACAGCCGACCGCAAGCCCGAGCGCCAACGTGGCGGCGACGGTATCGCCGGCCCCGGTGACGTCGTAGACTTCCTTGGCCGTGGTCGGAATGGTGATCAATTCGTCATCGCCCTGCAGCAACGCCATGCCGGCCTCACCCCTGGTGATCAGTACCGCCTCGCAGCCGATGTCGTCGCGGATCAAACGCGCCGCAGCCATCAGGCTCCGTTCGTCCTCGATTTTGAGCCCGGCGATCTGCATGGCTTCGTGATGGTTGGGCGTGATCACGGTGGCACCGACAAACCGGTGTATATTGGCGGGCTTGGGATCGACGATCAGCGGCAATGGCCGATGCTCGCGGTTGCGGACCGCATACAGCAGTTGATGGAGCCGGACCATCAACTGCTCGCTGACCATTCCTTTGGCGTAATCGGACACCATCACCGCGTCAAAGGTGTGGATGTGCCGCTCAAGATACTGGATGAGCGCATCCAGCGAATGCCGGGAAGGAAATCCCGTTTGTTCGCGGTCGAAACGGACGACCTGCTGGCCTTGGGCCACCACCCGGGTCTTGACGGTGGTTGGCCGCATGCCGACCACCAGCCCCTCGATCGAAACCCCCAACTGTTCGACCAGTTCGACCACCTTTCTGCCCATGGCATCGTCGCCGACAATCCCGCACAGAGCCCCCTTCCCACCGAGAGAAATGATGTTTCTCAGGACATTGGCACTGCCGCCCAGCAGGAAATCTTCCCGCTGGACATTGACGACCGGTACCGGCGCCTCTGGAGAGATGCGGCTGGCCGTTCCCCAGAGGAAATGATCGATAATGATGTCGCCGATGACCAGTACCCGGACATCGGCGCATCGAGCAAGCCGTTCCTCAAGAAGTTGATCTGCCATGGCACCAGCTCAAAGAGCTCTTACTTCATCACCTTGTTCAGCTCGGTGATGACCGTGTTCGAGATATCGACCGCGTCGGTGGCATACAGGACCACATTGCGCGGCAGAACAATGGCATAGCCGTTATCGGCGGCAACCTTGGACACCACTTCTTCCAATTTCTTGATCACGGGATTGACCTGCTGCTCCCGCAGCTTCCTCAACTCTTGATTGGCATTTTCCTGCTTTTCGGCCAATTCCTGACGTTTCTTCTGAAAGGCGGCGGCCTTCTCCCGCTTGACGCTGTCGCTCCAGGCTGCTCCTTTTTTCTCACCTTCCTTCTGCATGGCGATCAGGTCGTTTTCATCATTTTTCAGCGAGGCCTGCAATGAATCCATCTTCTGTTTGATGACACCTTCAGCTCTCTTGCCGGCAGTGGAGGTGGACAGCACCTGCTTCATATCAATGACTGCAATTTTCGTATCCGCTGCCAGTGCCTGGCCATTGACAAGAACCAAGACCGTTATCAGCAAACCACTCATGCAGCCAGTCACTATTTTTACGATATTCACTCTGCATTCTCCTTAGTTGAATAATTTTAGTTTTCCGCCATGTTCTTCCCTTTCGGGCAAAAATGCGACGGGCTAAAAAGCAAAAACCGGGCAGGGCATTCCTCCCTGACCCGGTTGCTTGTTCATCGTTTAGCTCATGTTATTTTACAATAACGAAGTCATCCCGACGATTCTGAGCATACGATATTTCATCGTGTCCGAACAGCAGCAGTTTTTCCTCCCCGAAACTGACCGTGGTCAGACGGTTCGCTTTGACGCCAAGATTGATGAGATAGGCTTTAGCACTCTGGGCTCGACGTTCACCGAGAGCAATGTTGTACTCCTGGGTGCCGCGGGGATCGCAATTACCTTCGATCCTGATATCGACATCCGGATTCTTCTTTAGAAAATCTGCATTGGTTTCGATGCGTTGCACCTGCTCACCGGTAACCTTGGAGCTATCGAATTCAAAATAAACCGGCACCATCGGGCCGGAGGTTCTACCCTCCATGATCCCGGTATCCGGTGTTTCCAGCGATTCCGTCGCTCCGGCTCCTTCCGTTCCTCCCCCTTGCTGCGCCGCGGTTTCGGACTTCTTGCTGCAGCCGGTCAGCCCCAAGCCCAAAATCAGCAAACCCAATGCGGCCCAGTGAAACAACTTGTTACTGCTCATCTCTCCCTCCCATACGGTGAAAAATTAAAAAACGCACGAAAAAGAATTTACTGTGCCGCCAGATAAATACAACATTTTTTTCCCGGAAAATTAATTTCCTTGCAAAAGAACACCGGCTTATCTAAAGTCTTTCCGCTTCAGTCGTACTGTTTTTTTCATCTATTTGTCCAGAAAACAAGAAAAATTATCACTTCTATGAATATTCCTTCCTCGGATTCCCCCGTCCGCATCGAGCAATTAATCTGCACCAACCGTTTCGGTACGTTTTTTGGTGTTTCCCAGCAAGTTTTCGATCGGGTCTGGCACCAACTGACCAGCCCGGACGGTGAATCCGTGGCCTATGTTTCCATGGAGATCGGCGCCGATCCCGATGTGTTCCATCCGGTCATGGACCGATTGGAACACGCCAGGATCCGGGAACATGCCAACTCGCAACTCGATGGGCTCGTGCAGAAGTACCTGCATGGCCCCCGCAAAATACCGAATTACAGCGGTGGCCTGGGGGTACTTGCCGGCGACACTCTTAAAAGTTTCGCCGACTTGCATGTCCCGGCCCTGGCCATCAGCCTGCTCTATCGGGAAGGATATTTTTCCCAGATCGTCGATTCCAAGGTCGGGCAGATCGATCACGCCACCCGCTGGACCCCCGAAACCACGCCTTCACTGTTCCAACTCCGGAATCCGGAGGCTCCCGAGAAGCCGCTGGTCATCGAAATTCCCTTTTACAACGGCCAACTTCACCCCACGGTGGTCAAGGCGCATGTGTGGATGAAATTGGAGATTTCCGGCCAGCTCGATTCGTTCGTACCGGAATTTCTGATCGATTACAGCCTGCCCGACTCGCCGGCCTGGGTCATGGAGTCCGCCCACCAGCTCTACAACGCCAAGTCGGCCATCATCAAGGCCAACCAGCGCCGGATGCTGGGTTCCGCCATTCTGCCCTTGCTCGACGTGCTCGGGTGCACCTCCCGCACCATCCATCTCAACGAACAGCACGGCATTACCGTCACCCTGCACCTCATTCTCCAGGAACTGCACGACACCTTCGGCGATGTCGCACTCGACCGGATATCCGACGCCGATATTCTCGCGGCGGCAGAGCGGGTTTCGCGCAAGATAGTCTACACCATCCATACGCCGGTGAAGGCCGGCCACGACCGTTTTTCCAGGGAGCTCTATTCCGCGATCAGCCACAACGCCTTTCAGCGAATTCTCAATCTCCTGGCCCATGACGAGGAAATCAGCCACGAATACAACTTCACCGCCATGGCCATGCGGATCAACCGGGCCATCAACAGCGTCAGCCGGCTGCACCGCGATGTCACCAAGAAGCAGTTCCCGGCCTTTGCCAACAAGATCAAGGCGATTACCAACGGGGTCCATCACCTGACCTGGATCAGCGAGCAGCGGGCCGCCTGTTTCAACCAGACTCCCTCGCTCCGCTCCTGGCGCACCGATCCCAGCTGTTTTTGCACCCTTGCCGGCCAGGATGCGGCCGATCTGGCTCCCAAGCTCGAGGAGGCCTGGCGCGCGGACAACCGGCAGCTGATCGCCTACGTCAACGCCATGCTCAAGCGCCATCGCGAGCAAATGATCGAGACCTGGATCGATCCGCCCAACCATCTTTCCAGCCTCCCCGAGACCGAGTGGCTCCAGCCGGGAGTCTTCACCATCGGTTTTGCCCGCAGATTTTCCACCTACAAACGGGCCGACCTGATTTTCGACGATATCGACCGGCTTTCCGATATTCTCATCTCCCTCAATCGGCCAATCAATTTTCTGTTCGCAGGCAAGGCGCATCCCGCCGACGAACCGGGCAAATCGGTTTTGAAGCTGATTCTGGACAATCAGGAAGAGCTGTATATTCGCAGCAAGGGCCTGGGCAAACTGGTTTTCATTCCCGGATACGACATGCAGTTGGCCAAACTGTTGGTCAGCGGCGTGCATGCCTGGCTCAACAGCCCCAAGCGGCCGCTTGAGGCAAGCGGCACCAGCGGCATGAAGGCGGCAATGAACGGCGTGCCGAATATCAGCATCATGGACGGCTGGTGGGTCGAGGGCTACCATGAAGGGCAAACGGGCTGGAAGTTCGGGTACGAAGGCCCGGTCGAGGAAGCCGACCTGAGCGAGGCGCCCGATGCCCTGCTCTATACCGAGGATGCCGCTGCCTTTTACCAGGCTTTACCCGCGATTCTCGAGTCGTTTTACGACCGCCCGGAAACCTACCTGGAACGCGCGCTGAACAACCTCCGGCTCAACATCCCCATTTTCAATACCCATCGCATGGCCGCCGAGTACGTTGCGCAGTACGGCCTGCGCCTGCCACAGGATCAGGAGGAGTTGATCGACCGCTTCCGCCGCTTGTATCTGAGCGAAGAGAACGGTCCGCACAATTAGGTTCTTTGCGAGCCGGGCATTTCATTGTTCCGGCTTTTGCGGCGCCTGCGGGGAAGATTCGGAAGCGTTTTCCCGAACAAAAGCAGTGCTTATCCCAATGAGGTGCAGTATAAAAAGCCTCATCCCCTTCGTATCGCCTCGCAAGAAAGGCTGACGGGGCGGTCGCAGGCTTTCGTGTGCCGACAGGAAGCGATGGGCAATTTTGCGTATGCAACCGCCGCCCCGAACAACCCTTCAAGACGATTTGAATTTGTTTGACAGATCACCAAGGAGAACGCATGGCCCGACACATAAACCCAAGTAATTCCACCAATAAAACCATAGACGCCATTGATCGGAAAAGGGAGCGGGAGCGACATTTCATGCTCAAGAAGTCGCGGGAAATGGCTGCCGAGTTGGCCGTTGCTTTGGTGCAACGGCTGCTGGATCTGCATATCATCGAAACCAATTCCGTTCACGCCATCCAGGAGGCCATTGCCAGACAGTTGCAACAGCTGAGCGACATGGAGGAATTCGACATGCAGTTCAAGATCGCCCCGATCAGAAACCTGACACCGGACCCCAACGTCATCAGTCTCTATCTGACCCAGTACATTGTCGAAGATCTGATCGACCACCCCAACATTCAGGATGTCTTCGGCGACGACCTGGAAGTGTATCGCGCCGTGGATTCGGTCCTGACCCGCATTCGCCCGCGGTGATCATGCCCCATCATGACGGGTGCTCGTCCCTCAACCGTCCCCGCCCTTGTCTTTGCCACCAGCTCGGGAGAAATTCTCGATTATGACGGCCTATCCATGGCCGGGAGCGCTGCTGGCCGGATTAGCGCCCCCGCGCCGAACGACCTGATCGAACTGCCGCCGGGCAGCGAGTTGTTCGCCCTGCCGGCCCGCTTACCCATCGGAATCGAACCGGAAAGCGGAGAACCGGCCCTTCTCGATACCAATCCGTACCAGCCCGGCGAATCGATTCAGGCGGTGGCCGCCTTCATGGCACCCGCCCATACCGCCATTTTGTCTGCGGCCTACCGGACCGACGACGCCGGTGCTCCACTGCTGCCGCTTTTCGCCTACACGGCGGTCGGCTGGGCCGACGGCAAATTCTGGGCGGCCGGTTTCCGCAGCGACAGCGATTGCCGCCAGGATGCCGATCAATTCAACCAGCGCCTGCTCAACCAACGCACCCGCAAACAGCTCAACTGCCACAAGAACAACCGCCTGATCCAGCATCTCGGCAAATGCTGTCTCACCTACGGATGTCCTGCCGCCCGCAACTATTTCCTCGGGCGCTGGGAAGCGCCGCTGCCCTGCTCCCCTTCGTGCAATGCCGCCTGTGTGGGCTGCATCTCCCTGCAGCCCTCGGGCTGCTGCCCCTCGACCCAAGACCGCATCGTCTTTGTTCCCACGGAAAAAGAGATCGCCGAGGTGGCCGTCCCCCATCTTGAGGTTGCACCCCGGCCCGTGGTCAGCTTCGGCCAGGGATGCGAGGGGGAACCGTTGCTGCAGGCCGGCTTGATCGAAAACAGCATCCGGCTCATCCGTTCCCGCACCGACCGCGGCACGATCAACCTCAACACCAACGGCAGCTTGCCCGATGCGGTGGAGCGACTTGCCCAGGCCGGGCTGGATTCGATCCGTATTTCTTTGAACAGTGCCCAGCCCGAACACCACCGGCTCTATTACCGGCCCAAGGGCTTTGATCTGGCCGCTGTCTGCCGATCGATCACGGCCATGAAACGGCACGGCCGCCATGTCTCCCTCAACTATTTCATCCTGCCTGGCTGTACCGACGATCCGGCCGAATGCGCCGCCCTATCCGAGCTGATTGCCGAATACCGTCCGGATTTCATCCAATTGCGCAACCTGAACATGGACCCGGAATATTATCTGCGGATAATCGGCCACCGGGGCGATGTACCGCCCTTGGGAATCAGGAATTGGCTGGGGCAACTCCAAGGAAAATTTCCGGATCTCAAGTTCGGCTACTACAACCCGCCCCTGCGATAAGGGCAAAAAGGTCAACCGCGCGGCGGCTGTTCGCAATCGTTGAGCGCGAAAAAGGCCTCGGCATGGTCCCATGCCTGCTCGATGGATTCGCTCGCTTGCACCTTGGCCGCCAGATGGTGACCAAAGAAATAGTTTGTAGCGAAATGGTGGGTGAATTCCTTCAGCCGCCCCAACCTCCGTTCGGGCAGAAACCGCTCGTTCAGCGATGCCACGAAGTTTGCATACAGCCGTGGCAGGCGGACATCGGGTTCCGGTACCGCCATCCCGTATACCTCCCGGGCAATGCTGGCAAAAACCCACGGCTTTCGCGCCGCGGCCCGACCGATCATCAGCCCGTCGGCTCCCGTTATCTTCAAACAGGACCGGGCACTGTCCACCGAGTCGACGGAGCCGTTGGCAATCACCGGCACCTCCACCCATTGCTTGACTTTGGCCACCCACTCCCACTTGGGTGGGCGGGTGAACGGTTCGCCCCGCAGCCGGGCGTGCACGGTCAGCATATCGATGCCTTCGCCGGCAAGCATTCGGCAGAAATCGCGCAAAACGTCTTCGTTCAGCGTCTCGCCGAGCCGTATTTTGGCCGAGAGCGGCAACGAGGTCTGCTTGCGTGCCGCTGCGACGATCCGCCTGACCCGGGCGGGATCATCCATCAGGCTGCTGCCGCCGCCCGCCCTACGGACCTGGGGCGCAGGACAGCCGAGGTTGAGATCGACGACATCCGCCCGAAGGCGATGCAGCGCCTCGAACACCCTGGCAATGATTTTGTCGTCGGTTAGGAGGAGTTGGTACGACAGGGGCGATTCCTGCGCGGTTCGCACCAGATAGGGTGAAAAGTCCGGTCGTTCCGCCGGCAAGCGTGCTGCCGCCAGCATCTCCGTGCTGAGCAACCCGACGCCGCCAAACTGGAGAATAGCGGTTCGCAGCGCCGAGTGAGTCAAGCCCGCCATGGGTGCCAGCAGTAGCGGTGGCCACACCTCAATCTCCCCTAAGCGCATCTACTCACACCGTCTCGCATTTTTCCACAGTCTCTCGCCACGTTCAGGCTTGACATCGCAGCAGCGTCCATGGTAGATTTAAGAATTATTATTTATTGATACCTTTATCTCATTGAAAAGGCATAGAATGAACGCGCCAGCATCGACATTCCGGCTAACAACACAACGACAAATTATCCTTGAGGAATTATCGAAGGTTAAGACGCATCCGACTGCCAGCGAACTGTACGACATGGTCCGCAGGCGGTTGCCCCGCATAGGCTTGGGTACGGTCTACCGCAATCTCGAGTTGATGGCCGAACAAGGCATGATTCTCAAAATCGAGGTTGGCGGCACGCAAAAGCGCTTCGATGCCACTACCGACAACCATTACCATATTAGATGTTCGATATGTGGTAAAGTCGATGACATCGATGTACCGGTCATCCATGAACTGGTTGCCCAGGCCACCGAGTCGTCTGCCTATCTTATCATGGGCCATCATGTGGAGTTTACCGGCATTTGCGGTAATTGCCAGAAGCAGCCGCGTCTGCAATAGCCTCCCCGCCCCGATCCGCTTTCTGCCGCAAAAAATACGGGCGGCTCGCAAACAGCGAGCCGCCCGTTGTCTTTCCGCAGCTTTTTTCAGGAAAAAATAACCCGGCAAAATCGACGCTTGCCGACTTTGAGCAGTACCGCTCCCTTGGTAGGGATGACCGTATTGCCGTCATCCACCCGGGCGCCATCCAGCGACACCGCGTGCTGCTGGATCATGCGGCGGCCATCGGAGGTCGATTTCACCAACCCGGCATCGAGCAGGAGCTTGGGGAGCCAAATCTCGTTTTCCGTCGCGTCGAGGCGCACCTCCTCGATTTCGTCCGGCATCTCATGACGGGCAAAGACCTGTTCGAAGGTCCGCTCCGCCTCGTCCGCTGCGGCCGGGCTGTAAAACCGGGCGACCATCTCTTTTGCCAACTGCACCTTGACCGATTTGGGGTGCAGCTGGCCGCGCTCGATCTGCTCCCGCAAAACCGCGATTTCCGCCATCGGCAGGTCGCTGAGCAATTCGTAATAGCGGAACATCAATTCGTCACTGATCGACATGATCTTGCCAAAGATGTTGTCCGGTGGTTCGGATATACCGATATAGTTGCCCAGCGATTTACTCATCTTATTGACGCCGTCCAAGCCTTCCAGCAGCGGCATGGTAAGCACCACCTGCGGTTCCTGCCCCCGGCTTCGCTGGAGATCCCGGCCCATCAGCAGGTTGAACAACTGATCGGTGCCGCCCAGTTCAACGTCGGCCTTCATGGCCACCGAGTCGTACCCCTGGATCAGCGGATACAGGAACTCGTGGATCGAAATCGGACGATTCGATTCGAACCGCTTCTTGAAGTCGTCCCGCTCCAGCATCCGGGCCACGGTCAATTCCGAGGCAAGGCGGATCATGTCGTAGGAAGTCAGCTTGCCGAGCCAGGTCGAGTTGAAGACCACCGTGGTCTTGTCGGGATCGAGAATCTTGAAGACCTGTTCCTTGTAGGTTTCGGCATTGCGCTTGACATCCTCCGGAGTCAGCGGCGGCCGGGTATCGGACTTGCCGGTGGGATCTCCGATTAGGCCGGTGAAATCGCCGATCAGGAAATGGACATTGTGCCCGAGTACCTGGAAATGGCGCAATTTCTGGATCAGTACCGTGTGGCCGAGATGCAGGTCAGGGGCGGTGGGATCGAATCCGGCCTTGACGGTCAAGGGCACGCCGGTCTCAAGCGACCGGGTGAGTTTCTTGACCAGGTCTTCTCTGGAATGGAAATCGACCGCACCCCGTTCGATCAGGGCAATCTGTTCTTCAACCGACTTCATCGCACCCCCTACTTGGCGTATTCCACTGCTCTGGTTTCACGGATGACCGTGACCCGGATCTGGCCCGGATAGGTCAATTGTTCCTCGATGGCCTTGGCGATGTCGCGGCTGAGCAAGGTGGTTTCCTCATCGCGCACCTTTTGACTGTCCACTATGATCCGCAGATCACGACCGGCCTGAATGGCATACGATTTTTCGACCCCGGTGAAACCATTGGCGATATTCTCCAGATCCTCCAACCGCTTGACATAGCTCTGCAGCATCTCCTTGCGCGCCCCCGGCCGGGCACCGGAAAGGGCGTCCGCCGATTGCACCAACACATCCAGCACGCTTTTGGGCGGCTGATCTTCGTGATGGGCGCCGATGGCGTAGACGATGTCCTCGGCCTCCCCGTATTTGCGGGCAAGATCGCGGCCGATGATGGCATGCGATCCCTCCACCTCGTGGTCCACCGCCTTGCCGATGTCGTGCAGCAGTCCGGCCCGCTTGGCCTTCTTCACATCAAGGCCCAGTTCGGCGGCCATCACTCCGCAGAGGAATGCCACCTCCAGCGAATGCTGCAAAATGTTTTGGCCGTAGCTGGTCCGGTACTTCAACCGGCCGATCAGGTTGATCAATTCCACATGCATGCCGTGGGCACCCACGTCAAAGGTGGCCCGTTCGCCGGATTCGCGGATACCGATCTCCAACTCCTCGGTTACCTTCTGCACCACCTCCTCGATACGGGCCGGATGGATGCGACCGTCGGAGATGAGTTGCTCCAGCGCCAATCGGGCGACCTCGCGCCGAATGGGGTTGAACCCGGAAAGGATGACGGCTTCGGGCGTGTCGTCAATGATGATATCGACCCCGGTTGCGGCCTCGATCGCCCTGATATTGCGACCTTCACGGCCGATAATCCGACCTTTCATCTCCTCGTTGGGCAGCGGCACCATCGACACGGTCTTGTCGGCCACATAGTCGCCGGCATAGCGGGCAATGGCCAAGGCCAGGATATTCTTCCCTTTCCGATCCGCCTCCATCTTCATTTCGTTTTCGATCCGGGACAGGCGCTTGGCACATTCCATCCGCGCTTCGCTTTCGATGGACTGCATGAGCTGCACTTTGGCCTCTTCCCGATCGATACCGGCAATCTGCTCCAATTTATACCGCTGCTCGTCGATCAAACCGTCCAGAGTCTGTTTTTTCGTGGCAACGTTGGCTTCGTTGGCCTCCAGATTTTCCTCGCGGTATTTCAGGCTCGCCTGTTTTTCCTCGAGAATCTGAAATTCCCGTTGAATCTCGTCGAACTTTCGGTTCAGGCGGCGCTGGTCTTCCTTGATTTCCAGGCGGTTTGCCTTCAATTCGCGATCGGCTTCCTGTTTGATCAGAAACGCCTCTTCCTTAGCCTGAAGCAGGGCTTCCTTTTTGATTTGCTCGGCTTCGCTGATTGAATTTTCAATAATCTGGCGGCCTTGCAAGGCAATGTTTCGCTGGTTGCCTTCCACCAGTTTTTTGCGCAGAAAGATACCCAAGACAACGCCGACCACCAAATTGATCAGCGCCAAAAACAGAGTTATTGCATTGAGTTCCATAAACAAATCATCCATCCTCCTCTATATGAAAAAAGGGTCTGTCGTACTCCACGACGACCCGACGCAGATCCATGCTGACAGGTGAAAAAAAGAAATGGCTGCGCGGCCGGTGCGACCCGCAGCGTCGTACGGAAACGCTGATCGATTTCAGCGACGAGAAGAGGCCAAACTTTCAGGACAGGCTTAAGTGTTCCCTTGGTCTTGCGGACGCCGGAGACTCAAAGAAATGCTTGGTCGTGTAACATGCAAGCGACACGACTCTCTCGAACAGCCTGGATGGAGGGTTACGCATATATGGTAAACCTGATCGCATCAGTGTTGTCTTTTCTATCGCAGGACCAGCATTGCCTGTTCACATCCGCTGCGCCATCTTTGCTGCGTTGACAATGGCGTCTATGCAAGGAGCGGTTCACTCAGCCGGCAACAAACCCCCCGCGCTGCCGTGTCAACGAAATGATTAAACCTAATTGAATTAGGTGGGCACTGCCCCCGTTGGCGGCTGGGACTCAATAAAGCGTCCCATGATCCAACTTCGAGGCTGCCCTTTTCGTGCGAGTTGGCTCAATACTTCGCAGATCACCAACAGAGCAGGGGTACTATTTTTTTCTTACTGTTCCTTGTTGTCGCTACTATACCGCAACTCTCTCGCCAGCTAAACGAGAATCTACAAAAACTCAGTTCAATCCCGAAACGACTTTGTCGATCAGACGGGCTAGGTTCGCCTCCTGTGATTGACGATATGCATCGAACTCGCGATGCAGCTGGACATATTTGGCCGCCATGCGCAAACAACCCAAGACCAGCATCTTGCTGGAGGGCACCGAGCTGCGACTGAATGTATCGCCGCTTTCAAGCTCCTCGCGCAACAGCGCGATGACGGAATCCACCTCCTCCTCAGACGCATTGCTGTAGAAAGTGAATTCCTGTCCGAACAGCTCAAAGCGGACTAACCGATCCTGCATCGGAGGCCGGGATCAGGGTCAACTGTTCTTGCCGTCTGCGGAATCGCTGAACAGCGACCCCTGGATGCTCTCATATCCGCCGCCCTTTTCCGCCGAGAACGTCTCCTGGTCCGATTCCCACTGTTCGATGCGGCCGAGCAAGCCGGAAACCCGGTTACCGACCTCGGTCCGTTCGGTGGTCAGATTGTAGATGTTGTTTTTCAATTCCGCGCATTCGGCGTCCCGCTCGCTCAACGTTGCCTGCAAGGAGTGAAAATCCGCTTTCAGCTGATTGTATTTATTCAAAAGTTTATCGACGAACTCCTCAAGGCGCACCAACTCCGCATTGTTTTCCATGACCGTATCCTTTCATATTTTTCAGTTGCCGAAAGGCCGCCAACATAACCTTCCGAAATCATAACATAACTTAAACAGTGCTAACTATACAAATCGAGCCAGCCGAACGCAAGAACTTTGCAGAGAGCAAAACCGGACCGGTTCGTTTTTCCATCGAACCGCGCACGTCAAATACGGATGTATTCCCAGGCAAGGGGCCGGCCGTCGGCATACGGCATATAGCCATGAAAAGGCCGCGGATCCTCATCGAACACCAGGGGCAAAAAATAGCGGTCGCCCTCCCACATGGGTAAGGCATCGAGGGTGGCGAGGGCATGCCATGCAAGATCCCCTTCCTCGTTTTTTGCTTTCGGTATGCCGGTAAATGCGGTGATCAGGAAAACAAAACCGAGCCAATTTTCCCCCTCCGGTCCGAAACCTGTCCAGTTGATGGTGCCCCGCAACTGCACTTCCGTGCATTCAAGCCCCGCCTCTTCCCGGATTTCCCGTCGGAGACAGGTCATTACGTCTTCATCGGCCCGCATCTTGCCCCCCAGGCCGTTATATTTCCCGAGATGTTGATCCGACGCCCTGGCATTGCGGTGCACCAGCAGGGTCTGCGTGCGGTCGGGGGAGACGATATAGCCCAGGGTTCCAATGATAGGCATGTACATGCGGCAAAAACCTCAATTGACAATTTGGCGGACAGTCCGTCTTTTGGCTGCAACTTCTGTCGCCGGACGGAATGTATCATGCTATACTAACTCAATTAACAGAGTAGAGTAACAGAGCGTTTGCCGGTCTGTCACTCCCCTTGTCCACCCGTATTCGGAACACCATGGTCGCTTTTAACCTCTTACGATCCCCGCGTCTTGCCTTTGCCCATGCGCTTGCGGCCCTCTGCCTGTCGTTGACATGTCCCGCCACCGTTATGCCGGTCCTGGCTGCCGAGAAATTCCCTATCTATCCATGTCTCCGAGCGAATGTAAAATTTTGGGAGAATGTTTACAGTCGTTATTCCACCCGTCAGGGCATTTTGCACGACACGGATAATCTCAGCCGCGTCTACGCGATTGTCGAGCTTGTCGATTGGGAAAGCGGGGATGCAGCCCGAATCAACAGCGAGCGGATCAAGGCGGCCAAAGACCGGATCAACGACATTCTGACCCGGCTCGGCAACGGCACCCCTCCCCGAACGGCGGAAGAACAACGCATCGCCGGATTGTTTCCGCCCAAACGGCGTGCCGTTTATCACGAAGCGCGGGAGAACGTCCGCCTGCAGCTTGGCCAGAGCGACCGTTTCTACGAAGGAGTGGTCCGCTCCGGCAAGTACCTGCCCCAATTCAAGCGGATTTTTGCCGCCCAAGGCCTCCCGCCGGAGCTGGCATATCTCCCCCATGTCGAATCCTCGTTCAATCCCAAGGCGTACAGCAAGGCCGGCGCCGCCGGTCTCTGGCAGTTTACCCGTTCCACCGGAAAAGAATACATGACGGTCAACGAGCTGATCGATGAACGCTACGACCCCTTCATCGCCACTCAGGCCGCCGCCCAACTGTTGAAAGGCAATTACGAACAACTCCAAACCTGGCCGCTTGCCCTCACCGCCTACAATCACGGCCGAACGGGCATGCTCCGGGCCGTGCGGCAAGCAGGCAGTTACGAAAATATATTCCGCTCCTACGACCAAGGTTCGTTCAAATTCGCTTCCAGGAATTTTTATTCGGAATTTCTTGCCGCGGCACGGGTGGCGATCCGCATGGGCAAGACGCCCCGCTTTCCCTTTGAACGGCCCGAGGCAACAATGACCGTGCGCTTGGCTCAGGATATGCCCGTCAACCGGCTGCGGACATTGTACCGCGTCTCCGCCGACAATTTCAACCGCCTCAATCCAGCCCTTTTATCGCCGGTCATCAAAGGCGAGCAAGCGATTCCCCAGAGCTACCAGGTGCGGCTTCCGGCCGCCTCGCGGGGGAAAGTCCGCCCCAGCCGCCGGTCCAGCCGGTCGGTCCGCACCTAGCTCAGCGCCTGGCAGCAACCACATTGCAGCGATTTTTTTATTCAGCCTGCCCAAAACGCCCCGAAGATAGGGCAATCAATGCCGCTCCCCCGGCTCCTCTTTGCAAATCGACATGTTTAATGCATTAGAAATACATTAACTCTTCCACTCGAAGCGGTGAACATTCCGCTTCGATCCCTGCCGTGAGGGATCGAAAAAAAGCAAAATTTCCAAAAAGAACAGAGCTTTCCCGCAAGAAATTCTTGAACGGCCAAGCCGTATGCCCTAATAGTTGAATATGGTAGCATCGTTTTCCCTTGGCTGACCCCTTACGCTCATCATGACGGGTAACCGCCCGTGTACATAGACTCAAGGTGGCAGAACTCCCTGACCGTCGCAATGCCCAAAAGGGCACGACGGCGCGACCGGGAATGCAGAACGATGGCGTTTTCCGCAAACTTTTGCCCGCGATCAGTCAAACCGAGGTACAGCGCCATGACTCCAGCCGAGATCCTTATAAAAAAATTCAAAAAAATCAAAACACTACCGCACATCGTCACCAAACTGGCCCAACTGATCAACGATGAGAACTCGACCTTGCAGGATTTCGAGGAGGTCATTCGGCTGGATCCCGCCCTGGTCGCACGCCTGCTGACCCTGGTCAACAGTTCCTACTTCGGCCTGACCCGGAAAGTCGATTCCATCTCGCGGGCAGTGGCCCTGCTGGGCATGAAAAATCTCCACAACATCGCGGTTACCGATGCCCTCCAGCACATGCTCCGCAGCCACTCCGGTACCACCGAATTTTCCCCGCAGGCCCTGTGGCTGCATAGCGCCGCCTCGGGCATATGCTGCAAGATGATTGCCGAGCGCATTTTCGCGCTCAACGGCGACGACGCCTACCTGTGCGGCATCCTGCACGACATTGGCCTGATTGTCGTCATGGAAGCCGACCCGGAAGTGTTTCTCAAGCTCATCGGTCAACTGGAACCCGGCGGTCCCTCCCTCGTGGTGCTGGAGCGTGAACTGCTCCAGACCGACCACAGCGCAATCGGCTATATGCTTGCCCAGGAGTGGCGTCTTCCCGAGGCCATCGCCGACGCCATTCGCGACCACCACGCAGACGACCTTGTCGACGTTGCCCCGCACTCCCCGACCGGCATCCTGCAGATGAGTGAATACATCGTCCAGCAGCTTCATTTTCCCGCCATCAAGGAAGGACTGGCGATGACTCTCGCGCCCTCCCTGGCCGCCCACATCCAAGACAACGTGGAAGAGTACAAGGTGCTTGCCGAAGATCTTCCGGAAGAGCTGGAAAAAACGAAAAATATGTATGGAGGCTGAAGCGATTTCCGATGATGCTCTCCCCTCTTTTCGCCGATCTGGTCGATCCGCTCGAACAATTGACCGCCCTGCGGATGCACCTGGAACAAGAAACCGACCACCTCCTGTTTTTCTGCCTCAGCCACTTCGGTCCCCATGCCGCTTCCGAGGGATTCCCCCTGGATGCCGGTCTCGCCACCCTCTTCATCAAGGAACGCCAGCACCCCTCTCCGGAAACGACCTTTGTTGTGCAGGGCAGACGCTATTACCTGACCGCTGTCCCCGACCTGCAAGGGCACATCCTCACCACGCCGCTTTGCGCGGAACAGGCCAACGATATAGCCCCCTGGGTGGCAGATCTCATCCGTCTGGCCATTCGTCTTTTTCTTGCCCGCCGGGAGACGGACGAGACCGCCAACCGACTCCGCATCCAAAAAAAGCAATTTGACCGGAAAGCCGCGGTCCTGGAAAAAAAATTCCAGGACATCATGGCCGAAAACGAGCAAAACTACCAAGAGATACAAAAACAGCAACTTACCTATGCCAACAGACTGCAGGCGGAAATCAAAACCCAGACCGCCGAACTGCGGACGGCAAAGAAAGCCGCCGAAGCCGCCAATATCGCCAAGAGCGAATTTCTGGCCTCCATGAGCCACGAAATCCGCACCCCGATGAACGGCATCATCGGGTTCACCGACATGCTTCTCGATACCGGGCTTGGCGACGAACAAGAGGAATTTGCCCAGACCATCAAGCGCAGCGCCTACGCTCTCCTTTCCCTGATCAACGACATCCTCGATTTTTCCAAAGTAGAGGCGGGGAAACTCGATTTGGAATGCATCAGCTTCGATCCCGAAATCACGGCTCAGGATGTGTGCGACCTGATCCGGCCTAAAGTGGTCGGGCAGCCGATTGAGGTGCTGTGCCGGATTGACGACGCCCTGCCGGCCAATGTCATGGGCGATCCGGGCCGTTATCGCCAGGTTCTGGTCAACCTCATGGGCAATGCGGCCAAATTCACCAAACAAGGCGAGTTGGAACTCGCCGTCATGGTGGCGGACGAAACCGAGGCGACCATAACGTTGCATGCCACCATCCGCGATACCGGCATCGGTATCCCCAAAGACAAGCTGGAAGTGATTTTCGAGGCTTTTCGGCAAGCCGACGGCTCCACCACCCGTGAATACGGAGGAACGGGACTGGGTCTCTCCATTTGCCGAAAAATAGCGGATCTCATGGGCGGGCAGGTGTGGGCCGAAAGCCACCCCGAAGAGGGCAGCACCTTTCATTTCACCGCTACGCTCAACAAGGCGCCGCAACAGCAAAAGAAGACGTTCCACACGGTCAGTCTGGCCGGCAAGCGGGTGTTGATCGTTGACGACAACCTGACCAACCTCAACATTCTTACGCATGTGCTCCGGTTAGCCCGCCTGGAGGTGACCGCCGTGGCCGACAGCGGCACGGTTCTGTCGATTCTGCGTCAGGCAGCGGAAGAACGGCGCCTGTTTGATCTTGTCATTCTGGATATCCAGATGCCCGAACCCGACGGCTATACCCTGGCGCGTCGTATTCGCAGCGAATTGACCGGCACAAGCTCTCTGCCCCTGCTGGCCTACACCTCGACCACGGACAAAAGTGCCCAACGTTGCAAAAACGCGGGGTTCGATGCTTTTTTAATCAAGCCGGTCCGTCGGGAAATTCTCTTCAAGACCATTGAAAAACTGCTGGGTGCCGATGCACCCGCCGAGGCCGGCCCGGTGGAATCACCGTCCCTCATTACCCAATACAGCGTCCGCGAGGCCATGAAGCAATCGGTCCGGATTCTTCTTGCTGAAGACAATCCGGTCAATCAAAAGCTGGCGGTGCTGATTCTCACCAAGGCCGGCTACAAGGTCACGGTCGTCAATAACGGTCGCCAGGCGGTTGATGCCTTTGCCGAGAATCCCGAAGAATTCGACCTCATTCTCATGGATGTCCAAATGCCTGAGATGGACGGTTTAGAGGCAACCAAGGAACTTCGTGCCCGCGGATATGCAACGATTCCCATCGTCGCCATGACCGCCAACGCCATGAAGGGTGACCGGGAGATTTGTCTTGAGGCAGGCATGAGCGACTACATCGTCAAGCCGGTCAAGCGAGAGATTATTTTCGAGATCATCGAAAAATGGCTGTATCGCGATTTGGGGAGATAAGCTGCCGACTCTGTGCAACGGCCCGCTGAGTTCGTCGTGTTTCTCCCAAAAAAGGCGGGGTGAGCCAGCCGTTACCGTAGTCGGCGATACGGATTTGTTGTCAGTGAAAGGATGCTTCGGTTCACCTTGCTGCACGGCCTGATTATCTCTTGACGCCGGAATGACCAAACGGCGGCGGCATTGGACAATCGCCTGTTTTTCACATGAATTCCAGGCACAGCGACCATGAAACCATGAAACACTCTGTAACCCCGACCATCCATCGTCTGTTGGGCAGCAACAATCTCCTGGTTGTTGTCGCCGACGGGTACAATGCCGCGGCCGCTGACCAAACGGGCCATTTTCTGGCGGACATGGCTCTGACCCTGGCAAAGGAGCTCTCCTCCTATGCGGTGGTGAACGCCAAGTACAAACGGGAAATCATGGACCTGGCCGATGTCGGCACCATTTTGACTCGCCCCAAGGTCAGAGATGCTTTTCTGGTGCCGATCAAGAAATTCAAGGACGAGATCGAAAACAATGGCCTGCCGCCACTGCTTCTCCTCTTCCAATGCCTTGCCGACGCCGAACAGGGTGAGGCGATGGTTGTGTTCGGCTATGGCCAGGGCGAGCGCGCTTCCGCTGCAACCCCTCATCGCCCGACCATTCCGGCGTCCCTGCTGGCCAAAATTCGGATCGCAATCGAGGACCAACACCTGCGCACGGCGCTTGCCCCGGTGGATTCGCCCTACTGCGGCAGAGATCCGCAGCACCTCAATCAACTCTTCAAGCAAAAAATATATTGCGCGGACTGGTACGCCCCTGAGGTTCGCTCCATCCTCATTTCCATTCGTCCCGATCTGGTCGGCCAGCAAGAAACCGCCGAATCCATCGGCCGCATGCTGGCCCCGGCCTTTGCCCAGTTCGGCATGGCCATGTCGCTGGTGCGGAACATCGACATCAACAATATCGACGTCACCAGTCCCGACGATCTCCGGTACATCTTCCGCCTGTCCGGCGACCAACGCTACACCGATTTGCTGCGGGAATCCTATATCGAAGAATTGGCCGGATCGATCGATCGCAACGGTTTGCTCCACCCCCTGGTGTTGCTGAAAAAAGATGACGGTCGCTATAAAATCCTCTGCGGTTTTCGGCGATTCCAGGCCCTGAAGCGCATCAAACGCAGCTCGGTGGAGGCCAAGGTCTATCAGGAGGCCGACTTTTCGCCCGAGGATTTTTTTAACATCTCGCTGGCGGAAAACACCAAACGAAGGAACTTGAATCCGATCGAAATCGGTAATTTTCTCGAATCGGCAAGCACCGCCCTCGGTCTGAGCAATACGGAACTTGCGGAGCGGTTCGGGGGCACCCTCGGTATCGGCAAGCCAGGCCAGAACGTTTCCCATTCCACCATCCACAAGTACAGGAAGGTCAATCAAATCAGGCTGCGCGGCGAGTCTCCGGAAATGATCTCCGACGTCATCAACGAAAAACTGCAATTCTCCATTGCTGCCGAAGTGCTCGCGCCGATCAAAAACAGCGCCGATCGCGACGCCCTTTATCTGCATGTCATCAAGCCCCTGGCCCCGACAAGACCCCAGCTTGCGCAACTCCTTGCCCAATTCGAGCAATTGGCTCCGCAGCTAGGCGAGGCGATTGCCTTAAACAAAGTCCAAGCCGCACTGGTCAAGGCGCTCGCCTCACCTCAGCCCGCCGCGACGCTCATCAAGCTGTTGCGCCAAGACACATCTTCTCCGGAAGACGACCACCCGGAGGTATTCAAGGCCCAGGTCGACAGCGTCAGAACCCGTTTTTTCGGCAAACAGGCCAACAAGAAAGATTTCAACATTCTGCCTTCCTCGCCCACCCGTCGGAATGAGGTCATCGTTCATTTTCGTATCCGCCAAGGGGAAACCCTCGACACCCTCAAGCGACTGTGCCACGCCTTGGAACAGAGCGATCCGTTTTCCTGGACAAAACAGACGGACGATTCTTGAATCAACCCTTGTCACCCTGTTTTTCGCATGCGAAAATTTTCATTTACCCCTCTTTGTCGCCACTGCCTGCCTTACCAGCCCCCTTATTATTACGTCTAACCAGAAACCAGCCATGATTGCCATGAACCTTTCTTGAGAATGGCTATTGATTTCCACTAATCCTGTTTTATGGTTTTTATACATTCATTCCTATTCCTATTTATAAATGGAGGTTATCATGGCTGACGAAAAGAAAAAGACTGCTTGTCCGACCTGTATGGGCAAAAAAGTCATTGACGGCATTTGCGAAACCAGCGGCGAGTGGAGAGGAAAGACCGAGGATGGTCAAGTCTGCACTCCCGACCAGACCTGCCCGACCTGCAAGGGAAAGGGTTACGTAAACAGCTGACAGGCATATTCCCGGCTGAGGATGCGCAACGCCGATTGTCTGCCATCCTCGCCGAGGCCTTTTGTCAAACAACAAAAAAGCCTGTCGGAGAACATGTTCTCCGACAGGCTTTTTATATTTGCCGCTGTCGTGCTGGTCCGCTACACGGCCTTGTTGGCCTCCATGTGCAGGACCAGGTCAAGCATGCGATTGGAGTAGCCCCATTCGTTGTCGTACCAACTCATGATCTTCACCGAGGGCCCCAACACTCTGGTGCAGAGTCCGTCAACGATGGAGGAGTGCGAATCGCCCTGAAAATCGATCGAAACCAGAGGCTCCTCGGTATAGGCGAGGAAACGATTGGCCGCTGCTGCCAGCGCCTTGTTGACCTCCGGCACAGTCGTTTCCCGTTCGACCTCGATCACCACGTCAACCAACGATACATCCGGGGTGGGAACCCGTACCGCCAGTCCGTCGAACTTGTTTTTCAATTCCGGAATCACCAAGGCCACGGCGGCGGCGGCGCCGGTTTTGGTCGGCACCATCGACATGGCCGCAGCCCGAGCCCGGCGTAGGTCGGAATGGGGGAAATCAAGCAGGCGTTGATCGCCGGTATAGGAATGCACCGTGGTCATGAGTCCACGCTTGATGCCAAAATTATCCAGGATGACCTGGGCCAGCGGCGCGAGGCAGTTGGTGGTGCAGGAAGCGTTTGAAATCACATGGTGCACGGTGGGATCGTATTCGTGCTCATTGACCCCCATGACGATGGTTTTCACCTCGCCTTTGGCTGGCGCCGAAATGATCACCTTGAGCGCCCCGGCGTCGATGTGCGCCTTTGCCGATTCCATATCGCAAAATAGCCCCGTGCATTCAAGCACGTACTCGGCACCAAGGCTCGCCCAGGGAATTTCCGCAGGTTTTCGATGGCTGGTAATGGGGATCTTTTTGCCGTTAACGATAATGCTGTTTTCTCCGACCTCGATCTGCTGATCGGAGCGACCCATGATGGAGTCATATTTCACCAAATGCGCTATGGTCTTGACATCGGTCAGATCATTGATGCCGACAACCTCAATGTCGGCGAAAAGAGGATCTTTCTCCAGTGCCCTGAAAATATTCCGACCAATTCTGCCAAACCCGTTGATGCCAACTCGTATAGCCATAGTCTTCCACTCCTTCCTTACTGTTGGGGATGATGGACCTGTTTTCTTCTACCTGTTTCTCGATCTTGTCCGGGCATGGCCTTGAGTTGCGCCACCCGAATAAGGGCTGCTTGGCAAGTGCAATCGCACGCCAAGGCCCGTTCATACAATTGTAACGCCTGCTGAAACCATTGCCCCTGGAAAAAGCTTTCGCCTGCCAGGCAAAAGCCGCCGGCCGCCCCACCTGCACAGAGGGAGGCGAACAGTTCCTCGAGGGATTCTCCCCACAAGGCGGTGACAGCCTGTTCTTCCTCCGTCAACAACCGGACCACCAAGCCGTTACTAGCCAAATCGGGCAGCATCAGGCGCAATAGATAGCTTGCCTCGCCAAAGAGGATGCCCACCCTATCCAATTGCCGGGCGGCATCGTCGGCGATCTGGACAAGCAACATGCGTATATCGTCGAGAGGGGGAGCGGCGCTTTCCTCCTGCCGCGCCATTCCGATCTGTTCCACCAGGGTGTCGACGGTCGCGGTGCGCGCGCCATAGGCATGCAGCAGGTAGAGATTTTCCTTGAGCTTCATGCATTCGTGGAACAACGAACCAATCAGCCAGTCGAACAAAACGCCATGGATGGGCTGTCCCGGCGTGGCGTGCGGCCAAATCCGATGACACAAATCTTTCAATTGCCACAGGGGACCGTTGCTGAGTTCCGTCCCCACCATGGCGTCACAGTGGCGGAACAGTTCGGCCAAGGTTGTTTTGGCGTTGCGTCCGGACCCGTTCTCGGGCGCGCCCTCGTCCGCCGTGGCCTGTTGCACCAGGGTGCTATGATACTGAAAGTAAATTTCCTGGAACCATGTGGCAAGGTGCAGAACGCCACAGATCGCCTCGCGGACAAAATAATCCCGGCGCCGGCTGAACCAATCGCCGTCGTCGGCCACAGCGCTTGCGGAACCACGACGCCAGCTCACCGTCTTACGTCTCCCCGGTCATTGCCATTGCCCGCCGGTAGAGATCCAAGTACGATTCCATCACTTTTTCCCAGGTATGCAGGCGCTGGATCCGCTCCACCGCCGCCATCCGCATGGTCCGCAGCATCTGGGGATGGTGCCGGTACAATTGCAAGGCACCGGCCATCGCCTCGGCCAGTTTTGCGGGAGTGTTCTCATCGTAGGAGAAACCGGTCTCGCCATCGATCACCTTGACCAGTCCGCCCACCCGATGCACGATGGGCAGGTTGCCGAAGAGTTGGGCAATATAATCGGTCAGGCCGCATGGCTCGTAACGCGATGGAATTAGGAAAAAATCACCCGACGCGTACACCTTGTTGGCCAAGGCGGCGTCGTAGCCTTTAAGAAAGCAGATCCGCTCCCGTCCGAAGTCGGATGCGGTCAATTGCTGAAGTTCCTCCTCGAATTCGAAAGAGCCGGAACCGAGGAAGACAAACTGCAAAGACGGTGCGTGCGGCAGCAACTCACGGAGGGCCTGGATCAGGATGTCCACCCCTTTCTGCGAGGTCAACCGACCGATGAAAGTTCCCAGCGGTCTTTCGGGATCGGCGTCCAGCGTGCCATACTGCCGCACCTGCCCCCACGGCCCGTTTGCCGCGATGGTGGCCAGCAAGGAGCGTTTGCACGTTTCTTTTCCGGCAAAATCCCCTCGGCCGACATTGTATGCCGCCGCCAGGCCCAAGGCAGCGGGCACGGTCGTATCAAAGGCCGCGGGATCGATGCCGTTGGTGACGCCAGCGAGGGTCACGCCCCGTTCCAGCAGGGTGTGCCCCAGCCAGCCGGTGCGGCTATCCTCGGCCGTTTGCTGCAATTCCCAGCCGTATTGCTCGCTGACCGTATTGAGGATCGCGTAGTCCGCGGCAGCGATGAAGGGATCGAAACATTCATTCAGCTGGCCCCGCATGATCACCCGGGCGGGCAGCCCGGTCACCGCACGGGCAAAGGCGAGATCCGCGACCTCCTGATGATAGCCCAGGCCGGCATTGTGGATGGTGACCAGCGCCCCGGACCTGCGAAAGTAATGGCGGTAACCGCTCCCCTCGCGCATGATCGCGGGCAAGGTCGCGGCATGGCCGTCGTGACAATGAACGACATCGGCCTGCTCGCCCAGGAGGATCATCAAATCGAGGGCTGCCTTTTGCAGCAGGATATTCATGGCAAAGTAGTCGTAATGCCCACCGCCCTTCCGCTGCCAGGCGACCTCCTGTTCATCTTCATCGGTGTAGGTGTAGACGGCCCGCTTGGTCGCATACCGGTCCGCTTCCACCAGAAAAATCCGCACCCCGGCGATATCCGCCTGCCAAACGGCCACCGTTTCCCGCCGCTCTTCGCCGGTGTAATGCATATCGACGTCAAAGGTGTGCTCATACCGGCGGCCACCGATTCGGCCGCTCCGCCCGCCGACAGGGGCGAGCGTAAATCCCAGCGCCGCAGGGTCCATGAATCCGTAGCGCGGCAGGACGGCCCGGACCCGGCAATCGCCGCTTGCGGCCAGTGTTTCCGCCAGCTGGCGGCACACATCCTTGACGCCGCCGGCGCCGGCCAGTTTGTCATATTCGCGGGTCACCATCCAGACCGAGCGTACTTGGGTCCGATCATTGCCTGTATCGACTTCCACGTTCGTTATTCCCCGTTCGTCATTCCCTTTAGGCAACGGGCAAAACCGCTTTTGCCGGGCCTTGCCCCTCATGTTTCCTTATAAGTTATGCATCGTTTGCACGATTTCAGCGGCCAACTCTTCCGGCGACCTGCCTTCGGTGCTGAGTCGCAAATCGGAACCGGCCGCATACATCGGCCGCCGGCGCTCGAGCAGGTGCTCGATCTCGTCCGCGATGGGCTGGCCAGTGAGAGAAGGCCGTTGATGCCCGGAAGCGGGATCGTGCCGCAACCGCCGCCGGATGGTATCGCTGTCGGCATCGAGCCAAACCACCAAGGCGCCCCGCCTCAACTCGCGCCACTCCCGGAGGTGCTCGATCGCCCCCCCGCCCGTGGCCAGGACAGTCTGCTGCATGGTCGCGAGGTCTTGCAACAGTTGACTTTCGGCCGCTCGGAAAAAGGGCCAGCCGTGACGGGCGACCACCTCGGCAATGGGCGCCCCCAGCCGCTGGCGCGCCAACTCGTCGGTATCAAGAAAAATCCAGTGCAGCCGGGTGGCAACGATACGCCCCACCGAAGTCTTACCCGTTGCCCGGAAACCGGTCAGAATGAGATTGTGCGTTTGCATGAGTATTTCCTTTTAGCATAAAAGAAACCGGACCGGCTCTTCAAGGAGAAAGCGGTTAACACATTTTTTTCTTTTCTTTTTAACAAGCTACCCTTACTGTTCCAGACGAAATTCGAAATGAGGAACAACTCGGCGACCGACATGGAATACAAAGATTACTACAAAATTCTCAACGTAGCCCGCGACGCCACTCAGGATCAGATCAAGCAGGCCTACCGCAAGGCGGCCCGCAAGTGCCACCCCGATGTCAGCAAGGATGCCCATGCCGAAGCGAAATTCAAGGAGATCGGCGAGGCATACGAAGTGCTGAAAGATCCGGAAAAACGGGCGGCATACGATAAATTCGGCGCACATTGGCAGGAAGGGCAGCATTTCGATCCGCCGCCCAACTGGGATGCGGGTTTCGAATTCAAGGGCAGTGGTGCCTACGAGAACGATCCCGGTGGATTCAGCGACTTTTTCGAATCGCTGTTCGGGCACGCCCAGGCCGGAGGCCGGCAGCAGGCGCATGCCTTTCGGATGAAGGGAGAGGATCATCACGCCAAGATCGTGATCCCCTTGGCCGACGCATTCCGGGGCGCCCGGCAGACCATAACCCTGTCCCGGCCGTCGGTCGACGGCGACGGCAGGGTCAGCACCAGCCCCCACACCCTGCATGTCCTCATCCCCAAGGGCATCATCGAAGGACAGCGGGTGCGTCTCGAGGGCCAGGGACTGCCCGGTTACGGCGGTAGTCCGCCCGGCGACCTGTATCTGGAAATCGCCTTTCAGGAAGATCGGTTGTTTCACGCCGAGAAACGCGACATCCACCTTACCCTGCCGGTTACCCCCTGGGAAGCCGCCTTGGGCGCCTCCCTCACCGTGCCCACCCTGGACGGGCAGGTTCAACTCAAGATTCCACCGGGTTCGCAAGGCGGGAAAAAACTTCGGCTCAAGGGCAAGGGCCTGTGCTCCGCCAATCACCAAGGCGACCAGATCGTGACCCTGCAGATCGTCGCGCCCGAACCGACGACCGACGAACAGCGCCGGCTTTATCGGGCCATGGCGGAGCAGATGCCGTTCAATCCGCGCGCCGGACTGGAGAGATAAACAATGACCCAGCAACATGTCTACATCCAGGGCACGATCCTGAACGAGGAGACCCGCTGCTCCCTTGCTGACCTCTGCGCCCTGTGCGGCGTCAGCACGGAAATCATCAACGAAATGATCGACGAGGGGATCATCACCCCGGAGGGCCCTTCCATCCGGGAATGGTGCTTCACCGCGGTGGCGATCAAGCGGGTGCAGACCACCATGCGGCTCCAGCGCGATCTTCGGATCAATCTGCCCGGCTGCGCCTTGGCGTTGGATCTGCTTGAAGAGCTGGAAGAATTGCGGCACCTCTCGCGGCGCCGTTGAACGGAGAACGCTTTTCGTACGCCCCCGTGATTCCGCTCAACGAACTTTTCAGCCAACCGCATCTTACCCCTTTTCTTCTCGGCTGCTGCGTCGGCGGCCTGATTGTGAGCCTGGTCTTTCTCTTCGCCCATCAACGTCTGCAGCGGCGGCAATGGGCTCTGGCGCTCCGCCTGGAACGCGCCCAGGAGCAAGCCCGCTCGCATGGCGGCGAAGTCGAACGATTGCGGACAGAGTGCAGCCAACTGAGCAGGGAATGCCGCGCCTTCGAGGCCGATAACGCCTCCCTGCGGACCGCCTGTACCGCCCTGGATCAGCAAATTCAGGAACGAAACGCGCTCCTGGCCGAAACCCGCCGGCAGATAGAACAGGACTTCAACCTGCTGGCCGGACAAGTCATCACCGAAAAAGGCGAACAACTCGCCAGCCAGCACGCCTCGGCCCTGACCTTGCTGCTGCGGCCATTCCACGACCAATTGACCGAGTTCAAGAAAAAAGTGGAAGAGGTCTACGACCGCGAAGCCCGTGACCGGGTATCGATGACCAAGGAGATCGAACAGCTCAAGCAACTCAACAGGCAGCTCAGCTCCGATGCCTCCAACCTGGCCGAGGCCCTGCGCGGCAGCAACAAGCTGCAGGGGCAATGGGGCGAGATGGTCCTGGCCCGCCTGCTCGAGGCCTCGGGGCTGCGCAACGGCACCGAATTCGCCCTCCAGGTCAGTCTCAAGGCGGAAGACGGCGCCACCCTGCAACCGGACGCCTTGGTCTACCTGCCCGATAACAGAACCGTGATCATCGATGCCAAGGTTTCGCTCAAGGCGTTTGCCGAGGCGCACAACGCGCGGGACGAGGCCTACCGGCAACAGCAAATCAAACTGCACCTCGAGTCGGTCAGGCGACAGATCGGCCTGTTGGCGCGCAAGCAATACCACCGGCTGACCGGGCCGGGATCCCTTGACTTTGTCCTGCTGTTCATCCCGATCGAAGGAGCCTTTCTGATGGCAGTCAACGAGGATCAGGAACTGCTGGTCAGCGCCATGCAGCGGCAAGTCATCCTGACCTGCCCCTCGACCCTGCTGGCCATCCTCCGGACAGTGCACCACCTCTGGCGCATGGACGAGCAAAACCGAAACAGTTTAGCCATTGCCAAACAAGCGGGGAATTTATATGATAAATTCGTTGGTTTCACCGAGGCCTTCGAAGAGATTGGTCTCCGCCTCAACCAAACCCAGCAAGCCTGGCACACGGCACGCAACCGGCTGAGTGCCGGCCAGGGCAACCTGATCGCCAGGACCGAAGCCCTGAAGGCATTGGGCGTACAAGCCGGCAAGCAACTGCCCGCCACCCTGCGAACCTCCGCCCCCGAAGGACAAATATCATGAAATATTTCAGCCTGATTGCCCTGCTGTTCCTGTTGGTTCTGCCCTCCTGCGCCACCAAGGGGCAGAGTGGCGCGGTCGGCGGTGCGGCCGCCGGGGCCCTCATCGGTCAAGCCATCGGCCACAACACCGGCGCCACTTTGATCGGCGCGGCCGTGGGCAGCATGTTGGGCTACATCGTCGGCAACGAAATGGACAAGTACGATCGCGAACAGCTCAATCACACCTACGAACGGGGCATGTCCAATCAGCGTTCTGCCTGGGTCAACCCCGATACCGGCAACCAGTACTCGGTCACGCC
Source organism: Desulfobulbus sp. (assembly GCF_031547805.1). Taxonomy (GTDB): domain Bacteria; phylum Desulfobacterota; class Desulfobulbia; order Desulfobulbales; family Desulfobulbaceae; genus Desulfobulbus. The sequence goes on along the minus strand of NZ_JAVBRQ010000007.1, from coordinate 79,331 downwards.
GCAGCCGGCTTACCAGGCCCCCGGCACGAACCAGGTTTGCCGCCGCGCGGAAATCGAGGCGGTCATCGACGGCCGGCCCCAGCGCACTTACAGCACGGCCTGCCGCGATCAATACGGTTCCTGGCAATTGCAGTGATCGTGCAGGCGGTGCCGCGATGCCCAGAGGAGAACTGACCGTTGCCACCAGCAGACAGCTGGAGATGATCGACCTGACCGACCGCCTGCAGCAGGTGGTCGGCGGCATCGATGACGGCGTCCTCCATGTCTACAACCCCCACACCACCGCCGGGCTCATCATCAACGAAGGGGCCGATCCGGACGTGCGGCGCGACATCCTCGGCGCCCTGGCCCGGACCGTTCCGAGCGATTTTCCCTATCGCCACAGCGAAGGCAACTCGCCCGCCCATTTGATGACCGCCCTGACCGGGTCTGCGGTGACCGTATTCATCGTGCAGGGCCGTCTGCAGCTCGGGACCTGGCAGCGCATCTTTTTCTGCGAATTCGACGGTCCCCGCGGACGCCGTGTCTGGTGGAAAACAATCGCCGGATAATTCCCACCGCTGGAGCCGCCATGCTTTTCGGACTCAATCGCACCACGGACGAGCAATCCCTGATCGCCTTTCTCCGCCTGTTCAGCGCCGACCGCCTCACCCGGGAGCTCGTCCCCCGCATGAGCGAGGAGGAGATCCACCAAGTGGTCGACCTGTTGACGCAAGTGATGCGCAATCACTTGAGCGGCGACGAATACCATCGCCTTTTCCTCGGCGAGGAGCACCACCACCATTAAACGGCTCACACGGCCCCAACCGCCACAGTTTCCCCATGACCGCCCTGACCAATCTGCGCCAATTTCTCGAGCTGTTGCGAGCCAACGACCAATTGCTCACCATCGACACTCCGGTCGATCCCTACCTTGAAATTGCCGAGATTCACCGGCGGGTCATCGCCAGAGGGGGGCCGGCGCTCCTTTTCACCCGAGTCAAGAACTCTGAATTTCCGGTGGTTACCAACCTGTTCGGCACGCCGCTGCGGCTGGAGCTGGCCTTTGGCGGCCGGCCCTTGGACTTTGTCCGCGAATTGGTTCGGTTAGCGGAGCATTCGCTGCCCCCCACCTGCGCCACCCTGTGGGAAGCCCGCGGTTTGCTGGCCCAAGGGCTGCAGGTCGGACTCAAACGGATCAAAACCGGCCCGATCCTAGAATGCCGGCAGCAGCCCGCCCGGCTCACCGAACTGCCGATGCTCACTTCCTGGCATTCGGACGGCGGTCCCTTCGTTACCCTGCCCCTGGTATACACCGAACATCCCGACGGCCTGGGACACAACCTCGGCATGTACCGTATCCAGCGATACGACGACACCACGACCGGCATCCATTGGCAGATCCACAAGGGCGGAGGATTTCATTACTTTGCCGCGGAACAAAAGAACCGCGCCCTTCCCTTGACCCTGTACATCGGCGGGCCACCGGCGCTGATGCTTGCCGCCATTGCCCCGCTGCCCGAGAATATCCCGGAGTTGATGCTCGCCTCCCTGCTGCAGGGGGAAAAGCTGCGCATGGTGGCCGACCCCAAGGGCGGACACCCCTTGGTCGCCGAGGCGGAATTCGCGATCAAGGGCCACGTTCCGCCCCACCTGAGGCGGCCGGAAGGCCCGTTCGGCGACCATTACGGCTACAATTCGCTGCAGCACGACTACCCGGTGTTTCAGACCACGCACCTCTACCACCGGAAGGACGCGATCTATCCGGCGACGGTGGTCGGCCGACCCAAACAGGAAGATTTCTTTATCGGCGATTTTCTCCAAGATCTGCTCTCGCCCCTTTTCCCTTTGGTGATGAAGGGGGTTGTGCAGTTGAAGACCTTTGGCGAAACCGGATTCCACTGCCTTGCCGCGGCCCGGGTGGCCGATCGCTATCCTCGCGAGGCATTTGCCGCCGGCCTGCGCATTCTCGGCGAAGGGCAGCTTTCGTTGACCAAGTTCCTCTTGGTGACCGACGGCAGCATCGACGTGGCCGATTTTCCCCGTCTTTGGCAGCATATCCTCGAGCGGATTCACTGGGAGCGCGATCTTTTTGTGTTCGCCAACGTCTCGCAGGACACCCTCGACTACACCGGGCCATCGGTGAACAAGGGTTCCAAGGCCATGATGCTCGGTCTGGGGCAGGAAAAATGCCGGGAATTGCCGACAGAATTTTCAGGTTCGCTTCCGCAGCGTTGCAGCCAGCCCAAAGCCTATCTGCCCGGCACCTTGGTGGTCGAGGGCGTGCCCTACGAATCCGCCCCGGAGCTGGCAACCGAGCTGGCCTCCTTTCCCGAGGTGGCCGGTTGGCCGGTCATTTTGCTGGTGGATTCCGCCGCCGAGGCCACCTGCTCGTTACAGGAATTTCTCTGGACCTTCTTCACTCGCTTCGAGCCGGCCGCCGACATCCACGGCCGCGCCCAGAGCGTGCACCGCTTTCATGTTGGCCTGCAGCCGCCAATCGTGTTCGACTGCCGCATGAAGCCGTGGTACACCGAGGTGCTTGAGGTCGACCCGGCCACCAGGAAATCGGTGGACGAAAAGATTGCCGCCATGCTGCCCGCCGGGTACCGCTGAACGCGCCCCGGCCGGACGATCTTCACTATCGTCATCATGGAAGAGCGGTTGCAGAAAATTCTCGCCAAGGCCGGCATTGCTTCGAGACGGCAAGCCGAGCAATTGATCCGTGCAGGCAGGATTCGGATCAACGATCAGGTGGTGGTGGAAATGGGGTGCAAGGCCGATCCCGTCCGCGACCGGATCACCTGCGATGGCAAGCCCATCGACTTCGAAGAAAAAATATACGTGCTGCTCAACAAGCCGGCGGGGTATGTCACCACCCTCGCCGACCCCCAGGGCAGGCCCATGGTTTCGGACCTCCTCACCGGGATCGAGGAGCGACTCTTTCCGGTAGGCAGGCTGGACCTCGACACCGAGGGGGCGCTGCTCATGACCAACGACGGCGAGCTGGCCAACCGCATCCTCCACCCCCGCTTCGAAGTCAACAAGACCTACGAGGCGCTGGTGGCAGGATTTCCCGCGAGAGAAAAACTCGCCCTGCTCGAGCAGGGGATCGTGATCGACGGCATCAAAACACGGCCTGCCCGAGTGAGGGTACTACAACGTCGTTCCGGTGCAAGCTTGGTCGAAATCGTTATCCACGAGGGCAAAAAACGACAGGTGCGCAAGATGTTTCAAGCGGTCGACCATCGGGTTTTGCACTTAAAAAGAACGGCATACGGTCAGCTGTACCTGGGCCATCTTCCCCTTGGAAAATTCAAGATCCTGTCGTCGGATGATTTAAAAAAAATTTTTTCATACAAAATTCCCTTTACAATCAAAAACATAACTGATTAAATTTTCAACAACATCCCGGAATCAATTCTTATTATGCCGGCGAAGGCAACAACGGCCGACTTCGAATGAACCAACAAGCTTTGTCATACCTTGCAAAGAGGACACTGGGGGAAAGAACGGAATGAACAAATCGGAATTGATTGAAGCTCTAGCCGAAGCGATGAACCTTCCCATTCGCGAGGCCGCCTCGATCACCAACACCATCATCGAAACCATGAGCGACGCCCTTGCGCGGGGCGAATCGATAGAGATTCGAGGATTTGGCAGCTTTGTCGTCAAGGAATATTCTTCCTATACCGGCCGCAATCCCAAGACCGGGGAAAAGATCAAAGTGAGGCCCAAAAAACTGCCCTTCTTCAAGGTTGGCAAGGATCTGCGGGAACAGGTCAACAGGCACATCAAGTAACGCTGCCCGTTTTCACTCATCCATTCTCCTGATCGTCGACGACCTCGCCGACCAAATCGTAGGTATGCGCCTCGGTGATACGGACCATGACGATATCACCGGGGTTGACGTGCCCTGAAGTAATATAGATGCATCCATCGATTTCAGGAGCCTGAAATCTGCTCCTGCCTTCCAAGAGCAAATCGCTCTCTTCGCTGACCCCTTCGACCAGCACCGGTTCCAGCCGCCCGACATACTGCTGTTGCCGGCGTTCGCTGATAAGGGCCTGTGCCGCCATCACCCGCTGATAACGGGACTCTTTTGCTTCATCCGTAACCTTATTCGGCAACTGCGCCGCCGGGCTGCCGTCTTCGTCCTGGTACTGGAAAACCCCGACGTGGTCGAGTTGCCAGGCATGAAGCGAATCGATCAATTCGGCCACATCCTCGTCGGTTTCTCCCGGAAAACCGACAAGCATGGTGGTGCGGATGGCGCACGTCGGAACAAGGGTTCTGATCCTGTGGACCAAACCGTTCAGGGTCGAATGGCGGTAGTGACGGTTCATCGCCGCCAGCATGCGGTCGCTGACATGCTGGAAGGGGATGTCGAGATAGGGCAGCAGACGCGGTTGCTGCGCCATCAAGTTCAGGAGTTCGTCGGTGACGCTGGCCGGGTAGAGGTAGAGCAGACGCAGCCAGGGGATGCTCGTTTTTTCCAGTAATTGCCAAAGCAGGTCGGTCAAGGTCGCCGGCTTGTCGAGATCGCGGCCGTAGGCGGTCAGATCCTGGGCGATCAAGGAAAGCTCTCGCACCCCGGATTGTTCCAGGCGGATGGCCTCGGCAATCAAATCGGTGACGGTTCGACTGCGTAACCGCCCCCGGATCGAAGGAATCATGCAGTAGGCGCACCGGTTATCACAGCCTTCGGTTATCTTCAAATAGGACCTGAACGGCGGGGTGGCAATCCGCCGAGACACCCGGTGGTCCATCAAATAGGTGGCAAAACCGGGTCTGGTGACGATTTTCGATTCGATGCCAAGGCCATCGATCAATTCGCTGATGCGCGGGAAATCGTCGAGGCCGACAAAGAGATCGACCTCGGGCAGCTCGGCGACGAGCTCAGCGCCGTACCGTTGGACCATGCAGCCGGTAACCACCAAGCGCTGTCCCGGATTGTTTTCCTTACAGGCCGCCAATTCGAGAATGGCGTCGATGGCCTCTTCCACCGCAGGGCGGATGAAACCGCAGGTATTGATCAGGATGACCGAGGCCTGCTCGGCTTCCTGCACCACGGCATAGCCGGCCTGCTCGAAATCGGCGAGCATTACCTCGGAATCGACCAAATTTTTAGGGCAGCCCAGGCTGACCATGTACAGGGTTTTCATGCGACCTTGCCACATTGGATGAGAGAACAGAGGTGTTCGAGTATGTGCCGGGATTGGTTGCGAAAGCGTTTGAGGTGCATGCGCGGCGACCAGGCGCAATGGTACAACTCATCGGAAACCAGCATCGCCGCGGCCAGATCGACCTGGCGAAAAGCGGCCACCGAACGCAGGGCGGTATACTCCATGTCAACGGCCAGGATGCCCTGCGCTGCGTAGCGCGTAACCTTTTCCCTGGTTTCCCGATACAGCGCATCGGTGGTCCAGATCAGCCCCTGCTTGACCCGCTTAAACCCGCAGGACTCGTCCGCTGCTGAAACCGTATTGACGAGCGCCATCTGCAAGGAGTTGTTGCTGCTTGCCACCGGCGTCTGATAGTGGCCGCTGGTCCCTTCCTCGCTGATCCCGCCGGTGGGGATGAACAGCTCGCCGGCCGCAAGTGCCGGGTGCAGCGAACCGCACCAGCCGTAAACAAGGATTCGGTGCGCGCCCAAAACGATCAGTTTTTCCAAACAGATGGCGGCCATGGGCGCCCCGACCGCAGGTCCGGCAAGAAAAAATGAGCTGTTGGCCAACAGTTGCGCGTGGAAAAGGGCATGTCGTGCCAGCCCATGGTGGCGGGCAAGCGAAGCGAAACAGACGCTGTCGGCGGGATTGACCGCCAAGATGCCTATCGGGGGCAGTTGCGGATCTTTCGGGCCCCTGGCAGGATTGACGATACAGTCGGACATGGCGCAGAGTAGCAATAAAAAAGGGCTGCGGCAACACCGCAGCCCTTGATCGGGAATTTCCCGCTTATCCTTCGGCGGAAATTACAGACCGAGCGCAGCTTTGAAGGGGTTGGCATACAGCAGGATGAATGCGATAACCAAACCATAAATGGCGATGGACTCGCACAGGGCCATACCAAGAATCATGGTGGTGGTGATTGCGCCCTTTGCTTCCGGATTGCGGGCAACGCCGTCGCAAGCGCCGCGCAGACCGTTACCCATACCGATGCCTGCGCCAAAGCCTGCGAGGCCGATGCTGAGTGCCGCGCCGATACAAATCAGAGCAAGACTAAGTTTGTCCATTGTTGTGTTCCTCCGTACTGAAGTTATATAAAAGTTGGCCTTCTTCTCCGTTGAACGGAACTGTCAAAACCTGTTAATGGGCGTGCTCCATCGCCCCGGCACAATAAAGGAGCGAGAGCAGGACAAAAACAACCGCCTGGATCACCGACACCAAGACACCCAGGCAGAGGATGGGCAACGGCGCGAAAAAAGCGCCGGCCAGCATGAAGAGCACTCCGAGCAAAACCTCTTTGGCAAGAATGTTACCGAAAAGACGCATGGAGAGCGAGATCAGTCTCGCGAAGTTGCTGATGATCTCCAGCAGGAACATGAAAGGCGCCAACCACTTGTTCGGCCCCATGAAATGTTTGTAATAATGGAGTCCGTGGTATTTGAAGCCGAGCACATGATGCGTCACCCAGACGATGAGGGTCATGGCCAGGGTAATGTTGAGGCTGGAGGTCGGCGACATGAATCCGGGAATGAGCCCGATCATGTTGGCAATGAGGATGTAGAAGAAAAAGGTGGCCATCATCGGGAACAGCATTTTTGCGCCCTTCTCCCCCAGGTTCTCGGTGCAAAAATCCATCAGGCCGCCGACCATCACTTCCCAAAAATTCTGACCGCTACCCGGCACCATCTCCAGTTTTCCCATGGTCAGCTTGGGCACGATGATGAGAAAGGCCATGACCATCCAGGTATAGGTCATGTAGGGCTCGCATATCTTTTCAAGCATGGTCGCGCCGACCGGGGTATGGGGGACCGGCAATCCCAATGCCTGCAAAATCAATGAAATGAATAATATCGGATGTTCCATAGCCTGTCTCTCCTCACACTTTATCCGGCGACCAGCGGCGTCCTGCGCTCAAGCCGATAATCACCACACTGACCATCACCGTTGCAAACCCCACGACAAGCCCGATCGCATCGATCGGCATCCGCGAAGCCAGCGCAAATAACAACAATCCCACCACAATCAGCCGACCGAAGGATCTGAGAAAAAAACGGGTCTTCTCGCTGGCGATCACGGCCTCGCCGCCGATTTCGCCGATCCGCCGCAGTAACCGGCGCGTATCCTTCTGCATCAGCCAGAAACTCCCGTTGACCAGCAAGCCGCCAATCAACAGGGAACGGGCAAAAATCCATCCCTGCAGCATATAGCCGCCTGCCACCAGCACGGCCAGCAAAACCATGCTGCCGACCGTTACCCTGCGGACGATCATCGAATCGCTTATCTGGTCGAGGCTCGGGCTGGCGCCCTTTCCCAGCTCATGCATCTTTTATTTTCCTGGTCAAATCCCAAAGACCCTTGAATCCGGCCGCAATACCGAGTCCCAAAAAAATAAAAGTCAAATACGGCGCTGTTTTTCCATCAAATACTTTATTGTCAAGTGCCCAGCCGATGCCAAACCCGATCAGGATGGAAAAGACAAAACTCATGCCTGCCTGGCTGTAGACCGCCAACTGCCTGAACATTTCCCTGCGGTCATCCGCCATCGCAATTCTCAGCCTCCCTCAGCCGGGGGCGTGACAGCAGCTACTGGTAGCACGCACCTTCGGCAAACGCAATAATTTTTTAATTAAACCATCAGTTTTTTGAATGACGATTCAGTCATGTCCAGAGCTTTTTGCAAGTGTTGCCGGTCATGTGCGGCCGACACGAACGCGGCCTCGAACTGGGATGGTGCCAGCCAGATTCCGCCGGCGAGCATCTGGCGATAGTGCCGCCCGTACCGGTCGGTATCGGCGCGCAGGGCTGACGTGAAATCGACGACCGGCTCTGCGGTGAAAAAGCAGGTCAGCATCGAGCCAACCCGGTTCAGGATGGTGGGCATCGACGAATTGGCCGCGATTTTCTCCAGCTCGGCGCCAAACCAGGCACTTTTTTCCTCCAACTCCTCGTAGAAACCGGGCCGCCGCACCACCTGGAGCATCGCCAGCCCCGCGGCCATGGCCAGGGGATTGCCGGACAGGGTTCCGGCCTGGTAGACCGGCCCGTCGGGCGCGATCTGCGACATGATCTCCCGTTTGCCGCCATAGGCACCCACCGGCAGGCCGCCGCCGATGATCTTGCCGAGGCAGGTCAGGTCGGGCCTGATGCCGAATCGCTCCTGGGCACCGCCCAGCGCCAATCGGAACCCGGTGATGACCTCGTCGAAAATCAGCACGATGCCGAGTTCGCGGGTCAACTCCCGCAATGCTCGCAGGAAACCCGGCTGGGGCGCCACCACTCCCATGTTGCCGGCCACCGGCTCGACAATCACGCAGGCGATATCCAGGGAGGGATCGCGCAGGGTCTGCTCCAGCACAGCCACATCGTTATAGGGAATGGACAGGGTGTTGCGGACGATATCTTCGGGCACGCCCGGACTTCCGGGGATGCCCAAGGTGATGACGCCCGAACCCGCTTTCACCAGAAAAGAATCGGCATGTCCGTGATAGCAGCCATCGAATTTGACCACCACCTTGCGGCCGGTATAGCCCCGGGCCAGCCGGATCGTGCTCATGGTCGCCTCGGTGCCGGAATTGACAAAGCGGACCATCTCGATTGCGGGCATTGCCGCGCAAACCTGGGCGGCCAGTTCCACCTCCAGCGGCGAGGGTGCGCCGAAACTGGTGCCGTCCAATGCGGTCCGGTGGATTGCCTCCAGCACTTCGGGATGGGCGTGGCCAAGGATCATCGGTCCCCAGGAACCGACAAAATCGAGAAAGGTATTGCCGTCGACGTCGGTGATCGTACATCCCGAGGCCTTGGCCACGAACAATGGATCGCAGCCCACGGAGCGGCAGGCCCGGACCGGCGAGTTGACGCCACCGGGTATCAATGCTTTCGCTTGGGTGAAGAGTCGGGCTGATGTTTCCGTTTTCATTGCAATCTCACGGTTAAAATATGGTCAGTCGGGCCAGCGGTTCGGCTGTCCTTTATAGCACGGCTTTTTTTCCCCTGTCAAAACGAAAACGACCGGAGTGTCAGGCGCCAGCGACCCGGAGAGATCAATTTTTTCTTGTCACCATGGGGTCCGCAAGGTATTATGCCCGACACTGTAAATAATAATTAGATAACCATCGAAAATTTATTACTTTTTACCTAAGCCCTTCCAACGGCTGCTCAAAAGGAGAAAAACGATGGCAAGCGATAAGGTCGTCCATATTTCTGATAGTGAATTTGACAATAGTGTCATCGGGAATGCTCTCCCCTGCCTTGTCGATTTCTGGGCGCCTTGGTGCGGCCCGTGCAAGGCCATCGGCCCGGTGATCGACGAGTTGGCGGCGGAATTCGACGGCAAGGTCGTCGTCGCCAAGATGAACGTGGATGACAACCCCGCCACCCCCGGCCGCTTCGGCATCCGGGCCATTCCCACGCTCATTCTCTTCAAGGGCGGCGAAGTCGTCGACCAGATCACCGGCGCGGTAGGCAAATCGCAACTCCAGGATCTGATCAAGAAAGCCCTTTGATTCCTCATCGTTCCGGCACGGTTTTTTGCATTGCGCGAAAAACCGTGCCTTCTTTTTGGCGGTATCTCCCATGCAGCAGGCACAGTATCAACTGATCATCGTTGGCGGCGGACCGGCGGGTTTGACGGCCGGCCTCTATGCCGCCCGCGGCCGCCTCAAAGTGCTGCTCGTCGAAAAGGGCGCCACCGGCGGCCAGGTGCTGGTTACTGACTGGGTCGACAATTATCCCGGTTTCATCGAGGGGCTGTCGGGATTTGACCTGGTTGACAAAATGACCGCCCATGCCGACCGCTTTGGCCTGGAAAAAAAGTACGCCACCATCGCTTCCCTGGATCTGGCCGGAGAAATCAAATCGGTCACCCTGGAAAACGGCGAAGTGCTCACCGCCTCCACCGTCATTCTCTGCACCGGTGCCCGGCCGCGTAAACTGGACATTCCCGGCGAATACGAATTCACCGGCCGGGGTGTTTCCTACTGTGCCACCTGCGACGGCCCTTTCTACCGCAACCAGGAAATCGCCGTGGTCGGCGGCGGCAACACCGCCATTCAGGATGCCCTGCATCTGACCAAATTTGCCTCGAAAGTCACCGTCATCCATCGGCGGGGCGAACTGCGCGCCACCAAAATCCTGCAGGAAAAGGCTTTCTGCAACCAGAAGATCGATTTTATCTGGAACACCAAGGTAGTCGAAGTCCGGGGAGATAAGACCGGCGTCGACAGCCTGCTGCTCAAGCACCACCGCGGCGACGAATCGGTCATCAAGGTCACCGGCCTGTTCGTGCTGATCGGCATCGCCCCCAACAATGAACTCCTGCACGCCAATTCTCTGCAGACCGATGAAGGCGGCTTCGTCGTCACCGATGAAGAAATGACCACCTCCATTCCCGGCGTCTTTGCCGCGGGCGACATCCGCAGCAAGCGGTCCCGGCAGATCATCAATGCCGCCGGCGAAGGCGCGGTCGCCGAACTCTCGGCCGAGCATTATCTTGGCAACAAAGCCCCGGATACTCCCCTCAACTGCAGCGAAAAGGATTGACCATGTCCCGCAACGCATTGCCCTGCTCCGGCCTGAAGCGCCTCCTGCTCATCTTGCTCGTGGCGACGGCCCTCGCCCAGTACGGCTGCTCGATGTTCAACAAAGTCACCTTTGGGGAAGAAGAGGAAGCGCCGAAATCGAAACCGCCCGAGGAGTTGATCGTCCAGGGCATGGATGCCTACAATACCGGCGACTACGGCGAGGCCATCAAGCTCTTCAAGATCATCCTCGACGAGCATCCCTTCAGCCCCCAGGCCATGCTGGCCGAACTGAAATCCGCCGACGCCCACTACTACAACAAGCAGTACGCCGAAGCCAAGGTCCTGTACAAATCCTTCGAGGAACGTCATCCCACCAACGAAGCCATTCCCTATGTTTTGTTCCAGATCGGGATGTGCGACTACAGCCGCTCCGACCGTATCGATCGGGATATTGCCGGGCCGCAGGAGGCGATCAAGTCCTTCACCCGCCTGATCAACGCCTACCCCCAATCGCCCTACGCCAAGGAAGCGAAGACCAGGATCAAGGACGCCAAGGAATTTCTCGTTAACCACGAATACATGGTGGCTGTCTTTTATGTTCGGACCGCGCGCTACGACGAAGCCAAGCACCGGCTCAAATATCTCTTGGCCAGGTATCCCGATTCGGACCTGGCCCCCAAGGCGAAGGAGCTGCTTGCCTCCCTGGAAGCGGGCAACAAGCCGACCTGGGGCATGAACCGCTGGCTGCCAGAATTCATGACCCAGGCGCCGTCGGATCGACAGGAAGCGAAAGACGCCAAGAAAGCGGCGATAGAAGCCGGCGAAGCGGCAGCGAATGCGCCGGAGGAATACACCCCGTAAATCGCGGTCGTGCCCGACTGCGGTCCGCCGCATGGACGAACGAACAGCCGCAGCCGGTCAGCTTGACGGCCCGGTACCGCCGCCGAGTTGGGCCGTCAGCCACTGCAGCAGGGCTTCCACCGGCTGTTCGGTGTCCACAAGCAGGCAATCGCCTTCACCCGCTTGCGCTTCAGGCAGTTCGAACGTTTGCCGCTGGTGCTCATAAATCTCCCAGCGGCCGTCGGAAACCGCTTCCGGATCCTGGGCTCGTCGCGACAAGCGTCGCCGCACCTCATCTTCGCCGCAACGGCAGAACAGAAACATGCACCTCACCCCGGCCGCCCTGGCCACGGCTCTGACCCGATCCCGATCCGCACGCCTGGCATACGAGCCATCCAGCACCACCACATGTTTGCCGGAGGCGAAATCCCCGCTCGCCTTATCGAGCATGGCCCGATAGGTCTGCGCGGTGAACGCCTGGCTGTAAATCCCGCGGCCCACCGCATCCGGCCGCTTGTCTTCGGGCCGCAGCCCCGCCAACTCCTTGCGGATCCGGTCGGTATTGTAGTAGGGGGCATGGTGCCGACCGGCCCAGGCCTGGCCCAGGGTCGACTTACCCGAGGCAGTCATGCCAAAGAAGACCATCATGTTTTTGCCGGCAAGGAGCGGCCCCGGTTGGCTATCGGCAGGCGGCATATCGCTGGGCCAGTCGGAAGTATTTGGCGGCCTGCTCGACACTGGCGGTCCGGACCGCGGGATCGACCGCCGAATCCGCAGCGGTGAACAGCCCGATCTTGCCCCGGACATAGGCCCGATAGCACTTGTAGAAATTGAGCATGGCCTGCAGACCGCGATCGGCGGTCGCCTGGACGAAACGGTCAACGAAACGGCCGGCCAGCTCATCCAGTCCGTGGAACTCCAGATCCATCACCAGAAAGGCCACGTCGCTGGCCACATCGCAGTAGCGGAAGCGCTGATTGAATTCGATGCAGTCGTAGATATGGACCCGGTCGGCCAGGCAGATATTGGCGGAATACAAATCGCCATGGCAGTCGCGAATGAAGCCGCCGTCGATCCGCTGCTGAAACATCGCCTCGTTTTCGAGAAAACCGCGGGCAAAATCGGCTATCGCCTCGTACTGCGGGCGGTCTAGTGCCCCTTGGCCGATGAAGGTTTGGGTTTGATCGAAATTTTCCAGGACATTGACCGCCACGGCGGCCGCGGTGCCGAACCGGGCGATTTCCTGTCCGTTTTCCGCCCGTCGATAGAAATCGGCCAGCACGGTAACCAGGGCGTCGATGTGGGAGGCCTGCAACTGCCCGGCGCGAATCAACTGCGCCATCATCCGCTCTTCCGGCATGCGCGCCATCTTGACCCCGTACTCCACCACCGGGCCGGAACCGTTCAAGGCAAAGCCGCCGTCCGGCTCGGCGGTGACCGTCACCATGCCGAGATAAATTTCAGGGCACAGCCGGCGATTGAGCAGGATTTCCTGCTCGCAGCAGACCCGGCGCTTGTCGAGATCCGAAAAATCGAGAAAACCGAAATTCACCGGCTTCTTGAATTTATAGACATAGTGACCAGCCAGAATCACCGAAGATATGTGGGTTTGTACCAATTTGACATCCACAGCGGGATGATCGTAGCGGTCGGGGTGTAAAAGCACCCGCAGAAAAGGGGGCAAATGGTCGTTGGCCATGGGTCGGATTCTCCTGCTGACTGGGCAGCTTCCATTGATAAGGTACGGGGATAAGACACGCGGTCGGCACTCTAACAGAACGGGCTGACAGCGTAAACTGTTTACGCGGAGGCCGGAGCGTGGTAGAGTCCTGCGCGCAAGCGCAAGGAGTGATTTTTCATGAATGAACAACTGCTTACCACCTTATTGCAGCAGGTCGGCAGCGGCGAGGTCGACGTCGCGGAGGCCCTGCGGCGACTCCGCCATTGGCCGGTCGAGGTCCTGGAATCGGCCAGGATCGACCACCATCGGCCCCTCAGAACCGGCCAACCCGAAGCGGTCTTCGGCGCGACCAAGACGACCGCCCAGTTGATCGAGATTCTGGGCGCCATGCTGGCCACCCCGACCGTGGTACTGGCGACGCGGGTGGTTCCGGAAAAGGCCGAGCACATCCTCGCCTGCCTGCCTCAACTGACCTACCATCCTACAGCCCGCATTCTAACCGGCAACGACCGTCACATTCCGGCCGGCAACGGCCGGGGGACGGTGGTGATCGTCACCGCCGGCACCTCGGATCTGCCGGTGGCGGAAGAGGCGCGGATTACCTTGCAATGGTTCGGCCATGAGGTGGCGACCATTTACGACGCGGGGGTGGCAGGCATCCATCGCATCTTGGCCCATTCGGATCTGCTCCAGCAGGGGCGGGCGATCATCGTTGTCGCCGGCATGGAAGGCGCCTTGCCCTCGGTGGTCGCCGGATTGACCGCCTCGCCGGTGATCGGCGTGCCAACCAGTATTGGATACGGGGCCGGGGCCGGAGGATATGCCGCCCTGCTCGGCATGCTCAACAGCTGTTCGCCCGGCCTGGCGGTGGTCAATATCGACAACGGCTTCGGCGCGGCCTGCATGGCGGCGGCCATCAACCGGACAGCTTGATCTGCGGACCGATCGCTACCCGCATTGTCCCCGCCGCTTTTGCCGCCCCGCCTTTTACCGCAAAAAAGCACCCCGGCATTGCAGGAAGCGGGGTATCGACGTATAATCGCTCCATTTTAACAATTGGAGCCCCGCTCTTTCTTCTTGTTCAGCCAAAGGAACATAGTCAATGAATTCCACCATAAAGCTTAAAATCGGGCTTGTGATTCTCCTTTTGATCTTTTCCGGCCTGGCCCTCACCCCCTCCCTGTATCACGGCCTGCCCGACTGGTGGAAAAAATATCTCGCGCCTGCGGGTCTCAAACTGGGGCTGGATCTCCAGGGCGGCATGCATATCGTCCTGCAGGTCGACCTGGAAAAGGCCGCTGAAAACTCCCTTGATCTTTCGGCCTCGGATTTCAAGGCCGCGCTGGCGGAAAAGAACATCAACGCGGTCCGGATGGACAGCGGCAATCCAAAATCGGTCCTGTTCACCCTGCCCAACATCGGTGCCATCGACACCGTCAAGCAGATCCTAAGCGAGCGATTTCCCAATCTCGACAGCCAGATCCAGGCCGAGGCCGGCTCGTTCCCGCGCATCACCCTGCAGCTCAAGGACAGCGAAGTCGACTTCATCAGGAAAAATTCGGTCAATCAGTCGCTGGAAATCATCCGCAACCGCATCGACCAGTTCGGCGTTGCCGAGCCGATCGTGCTGCGCCAGGGTGAGAATCAGATTGTCGTGCAACTTCCGGGCGTCAAAGATCCCCAGCGGGCCATGGACCTGATCGGCCAGACCGCGCAGCTCGAATTCAAGCTGGTGGCCGAAGCGCCGGGACTCAACCTGCCGCAACTCATCGACGAGGTGATCAAGGCAGGGCAATGGCGCGAGGGCGAGAGCCGCAAACGGCTCAATCTGGCCCTGCAGAACCGGTTGCCCCAGGGCAGCGAAATCTATTTTGAAAAGACCGTCGATCAGAAAACCAAGAAGGAATCCAGAATTCCCATTCTGCTGGAAACCCCGGTTTTGATGACCGGTGAGATGGTGAAAAATGCCCAGGTCCGCATTGGCGGCAACTTTAACGAGCCCTATGTCAGCCTGGACCTGACTTCGCGCGGCGGCCAGGTCTTTGCCGCCATTACCGAAAAAAGCGTGGGCAGGCGCCTGGCCATCGTGCTGGACGACATAGTCCGCTCGGCGCCGGTGATCCGGGAGAAAA
This sequence comes from Desulfobulbus sp., assembly GCF_031547805.1. Lineage (GTDB taxonomy): Bacteria > Desulfobacterota > Desulfobulbia > Desulfobulbales > Desulfobulbaceae > Desulfobulbus. Next base: position 64,012 of record NZ_JAVBRQ010000007.1, on the reverse strand, counting down.
TCCTGGGCGGCAGCGCCCAGATTTCGGGCAGCTTCACCCACAACGAAGCCACTGACCTGGCAATCGTCCTGCGCGTCGGCGCCCTGCCTGCCCCGGTCGACATCGTCCAAAACCTGACGGTCGGCGCCAGCCTCGGCCAGGATTCCATCAACAAGGGGATTTATTCCGGCCTGTTCGGCACCTTGTTGGTCGTGGTGTTCATGGCCATTTATTACCGTCTTTCCGGGGTGATCGCCAATGCGGCCATGGTTCTGAACATCATGCTGCTGTTCGTCGGCCTGGCCCTTCTGGGCGCGACCCTTACCCTGCCCGGCATCGCCGGCATCATCCTTTCCATCGGTATGGCCGTGGACGCCAACGTCCTGGTGTACGAACGAATGCGCGATGAATTCGCCTTGGGCAAATCGCTCAGGGCCGGGGTGGATGCCGGCTTCAACCGGGCCTTCTGGAGTATCGTCGACGGCCATGTCACCACCCTCATCACGGCCCTGGCGCTCTTTTTGTTCGGCACCGGCCCCATCAAAGGGTTCGCCATCACCCTAACCCTGGGCCTGATCCTCAACCTTTTCGCGGTGCTGTTCTGCTGCCGGCTGGTTTACGACGTCCTGTTCAGCTACAAATTGCTCAAGCGACTTCGGTTCTTCCACCTGGTGCACAACGCGCATTTCGATTTCATGGGGGTCAGAAAAATCGCCTTCACGCTTTCCGCCGCAGCCGCTCTGCTGGGGGTTGTCGCTTTTGTCCAGATTGTTCGCGGCAACGCCAACATGGGGGTGGATTTCTCCGGCGGTGCCCTGCTCCAGTACCATGCGCAGAAACCTTTTGCCCTCGACGAGGTCCGCGCCGCCCTGACCAACAGCGGCCATCCGGGACTTGAGCTGCAGGAAGTGACGGGAGAGAACCGCCTGATCGTCAAGATCAAGAAATCAGAACAAAAGGTCGGCAATTTCAGCGACCAGATCACGGAAGTTTTGCACAAGGAGCAGGCCGACAAAGGGTTCAGCCTGGAAAGCAAATCGGAGATTGGCGCCTCGACCTCGGCTGACTTGCGCAGCAAGGCGGTCATCTCGATCGTCATCTCCATGATCGGGGTCATGATCTACCTGGCGCTTCGCTTCGATTTCCGTTTCGGGATCGCGGCGGCGATCGCCACCCTCCACGACGTGCTCGCGGTGTTGGGCATCATCTGGCTGCTCGACAAGGAAATGACCCTGTTGATCATCACCGCCCTGCTGACCCTGGCCGGCTATTCCCTGAACGACACGGTGGTCATCTTCGACCGCATCAGGGAAAATCAACAGAAAGACCCGGACCTCAGCCTCTACGAGATTATCAACAATTCCATCAACCAGGTGTTGGCCCGCTCGATCATCACGGTTCTGACCGTGCTGTTCACGGTTCTATCCCTGTTCTTTCTCGGCGGCTCGGCCATCCACGATTTCTCGTTTGCCCTGCTGATCGGTCTGTTGGCGGGCAGCTTCTCCTCCATCTTCGTTGCCAGCCCGCTGCTATCCGTTAAATGGGGGCGCACGGCATGACATCGCCAGCCCTGCCCGAGCATTTTCAGCCCGCCAGCGCGGAACAGGAGTTGGTCTTTGCCTGTTATCCGGGGGTTTCCTGCTTCACCCAATGCTGCCGCGAATTGGATTTAGCCTTGACCCCGTACGACGTGTTGCGCCTGAAGCGACGACTGGCGCTTTCCTCCGGACAATTTCTCGACCGATACGTCATTGTCGAATGGGATGAGGGATGCATTCTGCCCACCTGCTATCTCACCATGGTGGATGACGGCCGGGCCTCCTGCGTCTTTGTCGGCGACCAAGGATGCGCGGTGTACGACGACCGACCCGGGAGTTGCCGAGCCTATCCGGTGGGCCGGGGAGCGGCCAGAGGCGGTGACGGCATGGCGGTGGAGTCGCTGGTGCTGCTGCACGAGCCGCATTGCCGGGGTTTTGCGGAAGCGACAGGCGGGCAGACGGTGTGCGTCTACCTGCGCAGCCAGGGATTGGAGTCCTACAACCGGTTCAACGACGCCCTGCTGCCGCTGGTGCAGCATCCCGCCATCCAAGCCGGGGCCTTCAGACCATCGCGGCAGCAGCTTGACCAGTACATCCTGGCCCTGTATGACCTGGATCAGTTCAGAGGGGAGATGGCCAGCGGCCGCGTGAGCTTGCAGGGTCCGTTAAATCCGGTGGAGATGGCCGGGTTGACCAGCGACGATGAACAACTGCTGCTGCTCGGCCTCCGTTGGCTGAGGCAGGAATGGTTTGGTGAATAGCCCTCAGGCCGCGGCCACTGCATCGCCGACGGTTGCCGATCTCCTTGCCTCCGATCTTCTTCAACGGCTGCGGACGATCGGCCATTCCTTTTGCATTGCCGAAGGCGGCTCCCATGGCCCCGACCACAGCGAACGGGTGCTGCACACCGCCCTGACCATTGGCGAGCGGATGGGAGCCCGGCTCGACATTCTCGCACCGGCCGCGCTGTTGCACGACATCGGCCGCAGAGAAGAAAGCCGGAGCCGGGGCCGGATTTGCCACGCCCGGCGCGGTGCCGAGCTGGCGGCGCCTTTGTTGCGCGAATTGGCCTATGGGCAAGCGGAGATAGAAGCCATCTGCCATTGCATTGGCAGCCACCGTTTCCGCGGCGCAATGCAGCCCGCCACCTTGGAAGCAAAAATTCTCTACGATGCCGACAAGCTCGATTCCATCGGCGCGGTCGGCATCGGCCGGGCCTTTCTCTTTGCCGGCCAGATCGGCGCCCGGCTGCACAACCCGGAGCTGGACCCGGCCGCGACGTCGTCCTATTCGCTCGAGGATACCGCCTACCGTGAATTCCGCATCAAGATGTCGAGGGTCCGAACCCGGATGCTGACCTCGGTGGGCCGGGACATGGCCGAACAACGGCATGCCTTCATGCAAATTTTTTTCGATCAACTCACCTGGGAAACCAACGGCATCCTGCCTTGATTCCCGCCAATTCGCGGACCGCCCATGCTCAAACTTGTCGTTTTCGATTGCGACGGCGTCATGTTCAGTTCCCGGGAGTCGAACCGGCATTACTACAATGACCTGCTCGCCGCTTTTTCCTGCCCGCCGATGGACGAGGAAGAACTCAATTACGTCCACATCCACAACGTGCGCAATTCGGTCGCCCATATCTTTCGCAAGCACGGCCACATCGACCCGAAATCGATCGAAGCCCACCGCCTCGGTCTCGATTACGCCCCCTACCTGCGTTTCATGGCCATGGAACCCGATTTGCTCCGGTTCCTGACGCTCATCAAGCCGGCCTACCGGACCGCGATCTCCACTAACCGAACCGACACCATGGAAATCATTCTCGACACCTTTGCCCTGCGCCCCTGGTTCGAATTGGTGGTGACCGCCCTTAACGCGCCGCGTCCCAAACCGGCTCCGGACGGATTGCTCATGATCCTGGACCATTTTCAAGTCTGCCCGGAAGAGACCATTTACATCGGCGATTCGGTAATCGATCAGGAACACTGCGCCGGCGCCGGGGTCGATTTGATCGCCTTCAGAAACCGGGCACTGGATGCCCGCTACCATGTGGATGATTTCATGAGCATTGCCAAGCTGCCTCCTTTTCGGGCCAACGGCTAGGCAGCGGCGGGAAGGGCTTATTCACCCTCGTCGAGCCGGCGCAGGCCTTCCATGAGGATCATCATGAAATCGCCGATCTCCCGTGTCTTCATCAGGGCGTCCGGCAGGCCGGGGAGGAAATGGAAGGTGCCTTTTTTCTGGGACAACATGGCGTAGACGGCTTCCTGATTGTCGAAATCCTCATAGCGGGCCGCCAGCAGCCCTCCTTCCCGGAAGGTGACCCGGGCGGAACCGTTATCGAATTCCAAAATGAGCCGGCCGGTTTTTTGATGCATGTGGAAAACCTGCAGCAGCTCAGCCGGGGCTATGGCTTCAAGACGCCCACTGATCACCGACTCCGTTTTTTCGCTCAGAGCTTCGCCATGTTTGCCCACGTTGCTTGCAACCGCTTTATCCGTCAGGCGGAATTTAATCAGCCCCGTGCATCCGCCACAGGTGTACACCATATCGCGTTGTTCGATAAAACCGGTGGGTGCGTGCGGCAGGAGATTGAAAAGCAGCCCGGTCAGTTCTCGCACCAAAAGAAGGCAGGAGGGACGGCCCAGCGGCAACTCGACCGCTTTGTCGGTCAGCACAAAGCACTCCTCCTGAACATAGAAGGGGCAATTTCTGACGTGGATTATTTCAAATGCGGCGCGGAAAGACTTCATCGGACTCAATATGTTTGTGATGACGTTACGTTGGGTAGTGTACACGGAATGCTTCCCGGCTCAAAGGAATCTTCGCCGGAGCGATAGCATCTTGACTTTTTCGCTTCCTGGACAAAGCTGGCTTGTTTCCCCCAACGCAATGCTTTACAATCAAACGATAATGCCCGCTGGGCCGATGCGGCACATTTTTCTTTCCGCATCGACCGACGAACTTGCCCGGCAGCTGGCATGGCAACCGCATACCTCACAGGTTACATTTTATGGCCACGGGCTCACAGCAGGTCACTGAAGACTACGAACAACTCAAGGAACTCCTTGAGTTGTATCCTAATATTGCAATCGTCGGAACCGAAGGTCATCCTCCCGACAGTTACGAAATTGAATACACCCTGCGCGGCTATGTCAAGGAGGACGATGTTTCTATTGGCATCGGACAAACCCATCGGATACGGCTCAATCTTCCCTTTGGCTACCCCCACTTTGCCCCGATCGCCAAACCCCTGACCCCTGTTTTCCATCCCGATTTCGACCCGGCCGCTATCCGCTTGGCCGATTATTGGCAGCGGAACCCGTCCTTGCCCGAACTGGTGCTCCATATCGGCGAGATGATCTGCGGCAGCATCTACAATCTCGAAGATCCGTTCAATCAGGAAGCTGCGGAATGGTATAGGCACCACCAGGCGCAGCTTCCTCTTGATACCGTCACCATTGCTGATATCGAGGCAACCACTTCGGACCTGGATATACTGGAAGATGGCGACCTGGGCTCCCTTGGCCTGGAGAGAAGAGATGTTCCCGTCTCTCAGCCATTGGCCGCTCAATTTGAAGACAGCGCGGACACTCAATACATTCGCGACCTTATAAACGAAAACAAAATTTTCGCCGCCAACAGGCTGCTGGCCGAGTTGCCTGCGAATGCACATATTTCCGACCGCGAGGAATTGCAACAGCACATTGGCAAGGTACTTCGCAAAGTCGATCAGTTATTTAAACTGGCGGAACAGCTGGAGTCGATGGCCAAGCTGACCGAGGCCATGGAGGTGGCGGACAACATCAAAGCCCTTGCCGCCGACGCCCCGGGTGCCGACGCGCTCAAAAGAAAGATTCAGCAGGCCCTGCAAGCGGCGCCAGCCGCACCGGGCAAATCGGGAAAGCAGACGGAGGGCAAGCCGCCAGCAGCGGCAGCGCCGCCGCTTCCCACAAAAATAGCAGGTAAATCACTAACCTGGATCGGATCCGTTTCTTTCAAGCCCATTGCCGTGGCCATCGTGGTTCTGGCCACAGCGATCCTGACCATCACTCTGTATTTCAAGGATCAAAAGACCCTCAACCAGGCGCAGGCCAGCTTGCGCGAAGGGCAACTGTTGGTTGAAAAAAGGCAGTTCGAACAAGCTCTGGAAACCCTGGAGGGAGCAAAGGGCATGCTCTCAGGTCTGACCATCCTTCGTGTGCGCAAAGATACGCAGGAACAAGCCATAGACAGCCTGATTTCTTCCACTGAGTTACAGGAAGGTTTGAAGGGTCGGGTCTTGTATCAAGGGGAATACATCCCGGCCAGTGTCGCCGCATCCCTGGATGAATTGGGCCGACTGACCGATCAGGCGCAAGCGCTTGCCGGGCAGAACAAAATCGAACAGGCCCTTCCGCTCTACCGGCAGGCCCTGAAATTCGCAACCGATCGCAATCTGAGCAAACAGCAGGCGTCGATCAGCGAGATCGTTCAATCGCTTGAATTGCGGCACACCCTTGCCGCTGCCGAAAAAGCAGAACAAGGCAAGAACTGGGACGAGGCGGCAGACGCCTACCGCAAGGCCCTGAATCTTTCCGGCAAAATGATGAATCTGGGCACGACCAGCGACATTACCAGCAGAATGACCGCGGCCACCTTCCGCCATGAGCTTGACCAGTCCAAAAAGGCATTTACCCAATCGCAGTGGAAAGAAACCATCAAGTATCTCGAGCAGGCGCAGCAAGCCATCGACGCCAATCCCAGTGTTGTCAGCGAAAAGGAGCGGCAGGATCTTCACCTGCTGCTGGTCAATTCCCGCCTCTATTTCATGCTGTCCACGGCTCGGGAGGCGTACGAACAAAAAAATTGGCCCCAGGCCATCGAGGAGTATCAAAGCGCTCTCAATTTATTGACCAGTGAGCCGGAGAGCACGGGAAGCCTGCGCGGTGAGTCTGTGGGCAAGATTGAAAAGACCCTTTTGATGGTCAAGATTGCGCAGATCCAAGATCAGATCCTCGCTGCGGAAGGCAAGGAAGATCCGTCATTAGTTCTTAATCGCTACAAGGAAATCCACCGCCTGATCAAGGAAAGCGCCCACCAGAGCGACTCTGCGGTCAAGGGCGTCGCCCAGAAAGTCGCCGAGAAAATCGAAAAACAGCAGGAAGCGCTGCTCCAACGCGATAAGATCGCCTGGCTGGAAGAGCATTTTGAAGAGATCTTTCGCGCCAATTACCCGACTTTCAAAGGCTCCAGGCTTTCGCAACCCAAAGCCGCTTTCTCGAAAAAAATAGGCTCGCGGTTGGTCTTTACCCTGACCTGTATGGAGCGGAGTCCGGGCAGTGCGTCAAAATTGGAATTGAATTACCAATTCGATACCTCCAACGGTCGATGGTCGGTCTATAACTACTGAGCGGACGTTTCCTCTCTTAGATCAAAAACCTGAACTCTCCTTTGCCCAGCAGGTCGTGAAGGTGCAGTATGCCTTCCATGTGACCGCCCTCATCGGCCACCGCGAGCACCGTTATCTCGTGCCGCTGCATGATGCTCAGGGCATCGGCGGCCATCAAAGAGCTGGGAATGGCCACCGGATCGGCCTTCATCCCTTCCTCAAGCGCCATCTCTCGGATGTTTTTCCCGGATGACAGCATCCTACGGATATCGCCATCGGTGATGATGCCCAGAAGCTTTTTGTTGGCGTCGCAAATAAATACCGCTCCCAGATTTTTTCGGTTCAACTCGGCAACGGCGTCCGCCAGGGTGTACGTACTGTCGACGATCGGCACCTCTTCACCTGTCAGCATCACCTCGCGCACAGCGACCTTCAGGCGTTCCCCCAGGCTCCCTCCGGGATGGTTTCGCCGAAAATCTTCCGCCCGGAACTGCTTTCTGTCCAACAAGGCCACAGCCAGGGCATCGCCCAATGCCAAGGTGGCCGTCGTCGAGGTCGTGGGGGCAAGACCGAGCGGACACGCCTCGCGCGGCACCGCGACGTTCAACGTCACCACCGCGTGCTGGGCCAGGTTTGATTGCAGCCTGCCGCACAGGGCAATGATTGGAACATTGCGCTCCTTCAGACTGCTGAGCAACCCGTTCAGTTCGGCGGTTTCACCGGAATAGGAAATAGCCAGCACCACATCGGTCGAAGCAACCATGCCGAGGTCGCCATGAAGGGCTTCCACCGGGTGAAGAAAGACCGAGGGAGTACCGGTGGAATTGAGCGTTGCCGAAATTTTTTGCCCGACCAGCCCCGATTTGCCGATGCCCGTCACCACCAGGCGACTCGGGCAGGCCATAATGAGATCGACCGCCTTTTCAAATTCCCTGCCGAGATTGTCGCGCACCGCCAGGATGCCTGCGGATTCGATCGACAGCACTTCTTTTGCCAGCTTGACGCTCACACCGCCTCCTCCAGGTCAACGACCCATCGTCCCTTGCTCTGGCCGGCCAGCATCGCATCGATGGCGGCCCCAAGATCGCCGAGCCGTACCGTACGGCAGATCGGCGCCAGATCGAGTTTCCATTCATCTGCTAGTTTATCCCAAATGTGCAGCCGCTTGGCCATGGGGCAGTTGGCCGAATACACCCCGATGAGGTGAATGCCCCGCAGGATAAACGGATAAACCGTCAAGGGCAGGTCGCCGGAGGCGGCGTTGCCGCAGCAGGTGACGACGCCATCGAACGCTGCCCCTTTCACCGCCACGGATAGTGGCATGCCGCCCAAGGTGTCGATGGCGCCTGCCCAACGCGCGGGCAGCAACTGTTTTTCGCTCTCCGCCAAAAATTCCTGTCGATCAAGGACCTTGGTTGCCCCTATGGCAAGCAATGCCGCATGTTCTGCTTGCTTGCCCGTGACCGCGATTATCTGGTATCCCAGCTTGTGCAGCAGCATGAGTGCGACCGTGCCCACCCCGCCCGTGGCGCCGGTCACCAGGATGGGGCCCTTATCCGGGCCTATGCCGTGCTGTTCCAGGTGCAGCAGACACTGGGCAGCGGTGAAGCCGGCGGTTCCGAACCGCATGCTTTCCAAAAGCGACAACCCCCTGGGCTTGCGCACAAGCCAGCTTGCCGGAACCCTGATGTACTGGCCGAAGCCGCCGGCGGTGTTCATCCCCAAATCGTATCCGCTGCACAGCACTTCGTCATTCGCTTGCCATGCAGGATCGGTCGAATGGACGACATGACCAGCGGCGTCGATTCCCGGAGTGTGCGGATAGTGTTTGGTCACACCGCGGTTGCCGCTGGCGGAAAGGGCGTCCTTATAATTGAGCGACGAGTACCTCACCTGGATAAGGACTTCACCGGGGGGCAATTCAGCCGTCGATTTACGGACAATCTCATGTCGAAAGCCCTGGTTGCCGCCATCGGTGGCAACCAGGGCGTAAAACTCTCTCTCTTTCATGGCAGGGGAAAAGACCGCAAAGGATTGTCGTGCATAACCAAAAGATTCAGGCGGAGCTCAGGCGAAGTTGCCCGCCGATCACCTGATGTTCAAGACCGCTGTCCTCGCGAATTCGGTAGGTGCCCTGTGCGGTTACCCCCAGGCCGGTACCTGTCAGGCTTCGGCTGTCGTGGAGGTAAACGACTGAACGGCCCATGAGCAAATCGGCCTGCTGCCATTCGGTCAGCACAATGGCACGCTCATGCTTCAGCCGGGTCACCTGGCCGACAATGGCCCGGGTCAGGTCGGCCAGCAGCACGTCCAGGTCAATCCGGTGGTGGAGATGTTCAAAAAGAGTGGTAATCAGCGGCTGGATCTCATCGGCAAAATCACTCACCTGGTTGTTGGCATTCATGCCGACACCGACGATGACAGTTGCCGTGGGCCCGTCAAGACCAGGTTTGATGACATTCTCGCAAAGAATTCCTGCGACCTTCTTACCGGCAAGATAAATGTCGTTGGGCCATTTGATCAGTGGGGACAGCGAAAATTGCCCTTCGAGCACCCGCAGGCAGGCAAGGCCTGTGGCCAGGGTGATCAGAGGAGATTGATCAAGGGGCAGATCCGGTTCGAGCACCAGGGAAAAATACAGTCCTCCTTGGGGAGACTCGAAAACACGGCCGTATTGCCCCTTGCCGGCCGATTGAGCGGCAGCGCGCACAATGGTGCCGCTCGGCGTGCCTTCGGCGATCAGATCCTTGGCGACTCGATTGGTGGAATCGATATGGTCATAGTGCAGAATCATGCGTCTGACCAAAGAGAGAACAACCAGGATGAGTGAAAAAAGAAAAGCAGAGATCCCGGTAAGGATCCCTGCCAGCTCACCCCGGATTTGCGAAGGGTTTTACTTCTCTTCGTTCTGAATGCGGTCAGGACGAGCGTACATAGTGGTCGATCCCGACGACCAAAACATCAACTCGCCTTCGGTGACCAACGCATTGGCGATTTTCTTGATGTCCCGCGGCTTGGTATCCGGATCGCATTCATAGAAATCTTTGATGTACAGCTGCGGTTTCGGTGCCTTTTTGGCTTTTTCTATAATGGCTTTTTTCAGTTCTTCTACGCTCAGTGCCATAGTGCGCTCCTGGTGGTGTGTGAAAACACAAAAATGATCGGCTCTGCGCGAAACAGAGCCGATCATCGATTACTTGCTGTTACTTGGTGTACGCAGCGGTATGACTTGTGAACTTGAATTGGGTGGTGGTCCGCCAGGTGTCGTATGCCAGACGATAGTCATCGATGGATTTTTCCGTAAACGGAAGTCCGGTTTTCTCGAAGAACTTCTCCCAACCAATCCGCTCGGCCCATTCGCCAACGCGCTCGTATTTCTTCGCATCCTTGGTATAGGCTTCCAGGATCTGACGAACACAAGCGACGGTCTCAGGCCAGCGCGGGGTGGTGTTCGGCAGGAACGGAACCACCAGCTTGGAGAACTTCGGTGCCGACTTGGAGTTGGAAACCTTGCCGCCCACCAGGATGGCGATACCGTCGCCTTCCGGATCCGCCAGAGGCATGGCCGGACACATGGTGTAGCAGTTACCGCAGAACATACAACGCTCTGCATTGACCTTGACCGACTTCACTTCCTCGCCGGCGGAGTTGGTCGCCTTGGCAGGCTTGACTGCACCCAGCGGACAGGAGGCAATGGCCAGCGGGATTTCGCAAACGCCGGTAATGCGATCGTTGTCGATCATCGGCGGCTTGCGATGGATACCGAGGATGGCGATATCGGAGGCATGAACGGCACCGCACATGTTCAGGCAGCAAGCCAGAGCGATACGCACCTGAGCGGGCAGTGTCATGGCACCGAAATACTCGAACAAATCATCCATGACCGCCTTTACCGGGCCGGAAGCATCGGTTGCAGGCGTATGGCAGTGAATCCAGCCCTGGGTATGGACGATGTTGGTCACGCAGGCGCCGGTGCCGCCGATCGGCAGGATGTCTTTGTATCCCTGCAGGCCGGCTTTGAGTGCATCAAGCTTCTCTTTGCTGTCGACCATGAACTCGACGTTATTGCGGGTGGTGAAACGGAGGTAGCCGCCGCAGTATTTATCGGCGATATCGCAGTAAACCCGCACGCGGTTGACGGTCAGCAGACGGGCGGAGCCGCAACGCACGGTGTACACCTTGGCACCGGACTCGGCAACATGCACCAGAATACCGGGCTCAAGGATCTCATGATAGAGCCATTTGCCTTTATTCTCTTTGATGACCGGCGGCAGAAAATCTCCATAGTACCGCGGCCCCAAGTCGGTAATCCGACCTTCCATAGGATTTTTCGGATCGTAACCCATTATATTATCTCCTTATAAGTAGTCCGTTAGGTTCTATCGACGACGATTATCAGGCGGCGTGACGTCTTCTGAACTCAGCAACGTCACGTTCCCAGCCACCAGGCACTTCTTCTTCTCTCCAGAAGACGTACGGGTTGGAACGCGGCTCTTTGACATGCTGCGGCAGCGGCTCGATTTCCATAACGCTGAGGAAGGTCGGCAGGCCGATACGCTGCATGGTCTCGCCCACACGCTCGCGGTTCTTGCCAACTTCCATCCACCAATCCCAAACCTTCTCGATCATGTCAACGATGCCCTGGAAATCATCTTCGGCGTTAACCTCGATGAACGGAACGACCAAGGTGGCGAACTGGGCACCATCGAGGATCGGGGCCTTGGCGCCGATGCAGATGGAGGCGCCTTGCTGCACACCGGGACGCAGAGCGCGCGGCATGACGTTGATGCAGTGCATGCAACGGGTGCATTCGGAATCGTCGATCTTCAGCTCGTTGCCTTCCATCCACATACAGCTGGTGGGGCACAGCTTGATCACTTCTTTCTGGATGTCGAATTTACCCCAGTCGCGGCCCTTGTGGGCACCGGCGTTGGCCGGAAACTCCGGATCGTTGGCAATGTATTTCTGGACGGCGGCCTGATCAATGCGGATGTTGTCCTTCCAGGTGCCGATAACGGCAAAGTCGGAACGGGCGATGGCGGCCACGCAGTCGTTCGGGCAAGCGGAGAATTTAAACTTGAACTTGTAAGGGAATGCCGGACGATGGATCTCGTCCTGATAGCGCTGGGTCAGGCTGTTGCAGACTTCCTGCGCATCGTAGCAAGCCCACTCGCAACGGGAATTGCCGAGACAGCAGGAGGGGGTCCGCAGGTTGGAGCCGGAGCCGCCGAGGTCTTGCTTCAGGTCGTGGGTCAGATCCCAGAACAGGGGCTCGAGGTTCTCGGTCCGGGTTCCGAGGAAGATCATGTCGCCGGTGGAACCGTGCATGTTGGTAACGCCGGAACCGTATTTCTCCCACAGATTCATCAGGGCGCGCAGGTTCTCGGTGCTGTAGTAAAGACCCGAGGGCTGTGCGATACGAACGGTGTGGAAGTGCTCTACGCCGGGGAACTGGGTAGGAACATCAGAATAGCGACCGACGATACCGCCGCCATACCCGAAAACACCAACGATACCGCCGTGCTTCCAATGGGTAATCTTATCTTTGAACGAAAGCTCAAGCTGACCAAGGATGTCCCAGCATTCAGGCTTGGTTGCTGCCTGCTGCTTGAGGTCGGTGACGAAACTCGGCCATGGACCTTTTTCCAGTTCGTCCAATAGAGGCGTTTCATGCTTTGCCATCAGTGTTCCTCCTAGAGATTATGTGGTTAAAAAAAACCTGTCTATTCAGTTAGCCCGCACAAAAAATGCCCGTTAATACAGGCAAGAACGCACATTACTATATTGAATGCTCATTCAGAGGGCGAGCATAAACGTCCCGCCACCCTTTGTCAACAAAAAATCTAACCCACTGTCGCACCATGCAAAACGAAGAAGACCGAGCCATTCGTTCATCCGATTCCCGCCTGCTTCAGCAGGCTTTCTTCAAGGGGATTGGCCTCCGTTGATGCTGTCCTGCCCGAGATGAGGTCCAACAGGCGGGTCGCTAAAATCTTACCCAGCTGCACCCCTTCCTGATCGAACGAATTTATGTTCCAGCAAAACCCCTGAAACACGATTCGGTGTTCGTAAATTGCCAGCAGAGCGCCCATGGCATGCGGGGTCAGCCGGTCTGCGATCAGCACCGAATTGGGTCGGTTCCCCGGAAAACAGCGGGCCGGATTGTCATTGTGCCGGCCGAGGGCCAAGGCCAGAGACTGGGCCAGCATATTGGCGATGAGTTTCTGCTGCGAGCCGGTTCCTTCCACGTTCAAATCAAGGCCGTACTGGCTTTGGCGAAAACCGATGAACTCGGCGGGCACGACCTCGGTCCCCTGGTGGATCAGTTGATAGAAGGCGTGCTGGCCGTTGGTTCCCGGTTCCCCCCAGACCACGGGCCCGGTTTGCCAGCCGACGGCCTTGCCCTGCCGGGTGACCGATTTGCCGTTGCTTTCCATGTCGCACTGTTGCAGATGGGCCGGAAAGCGAGACAGCGCCTGGCTGTACGGCAGCACCGCCACGGTGGCATGTTTGAGGAAGTTGTGATTCCAGATGCCCAGCATCGCCATCAGCAAGGGCAGGTTGGCCCGGATATCCGGATCCGCAGCGCCGCGGTCGACCGCATGCGCACCCCGCAGGATTTCCATGATGGCCGCAAAGCCCAAGGCAAAGCCCAGAGAGACCAGCCCCACCATGGAGGTGGCCGAATAGCGGCCGCCGATGTAGTCCTCCATGTAAAACGACCGCAGATACTTTGCAGGATCGTCCATGGGGCTGCCTTCGCCGGTGACCGCCACCACATGCCGTGCCGGATCGAGCCCCTCCTGCACGAGCCGGGCCCGGACCAAATGTTCGTTGGTCAGGGTTTCCAGGGTGGAGCCGCTCTTGGACACCACATTGAACAGGGTGCGCGACAGATCAAGCCCAGATAGCACCTCGGCCACGTCGTCGGGATCGACATTGGCGATGAACCGGGCGGAGCGGCCGGGCAGTGCATACGCCCTCAGCGCCATATAAAGAGCCCTCGGCCCCAGATCGGAACCGCCGATCCCCACCTGCACCATGGTGGTGAAGGATTTTCCCTCGGCATTGACCAGAGTGCCGTCGGCGAGTTCATCGAGAAAGATTCGTAATTTTTCAAGCTCCCGCCTTGCCTTGGCGCTGGCCTCCGGCTCCATGGGCGGATCGGCGAACACATCGCGGCTGGCCGTATGCAGAACCTGCCGATTCTCGCAGGCATACCCCTCAATGCGATTCAGCACCTCGCCTTGGCGCATCGCTGTGTAGGCCGCGATCAACCCCGCCTCGTCGGCGAGTTCCTGCAGCGCGTCCAGCACTTCGGGCGTGACCCGCTGGGTCGCATAGAGGAGGTCGAAGCCGCAAAACGAGGCCTTCATCTCGCCAAGCCGCTGGGCGGTCAAGCCGCCGGCCGCGGTCAGGTCATGGGGCGTGCGCGCCAGGGCCGCCAGTTTTCCCACGGCCGCGTGTACCGAAAAATCCTGGAACTGCATAGCTGCCTCCTTCTCGTGCGGTGGTCAGTGTCGGGCAAACTCCTTCATCCGGGAGATGACCGCCTGGTAGTCTTTCTGGCCGTAAATCGCGGAGCCGGCGACAAATATGTTCGCCCCGGCCGCAGCCGCCCGACCGATGGTCGCCGGGCCGATGCCGCCGTCGACTTCGATCCCGGCTCCGGGATTCACCTGATCGAGCATGCGCCGCAGTTTGCTAGTTTTCTCCAGCGAGGATTCGATGAACGACTGGCCGCCAAAGCCGGGATTCACGCTCATCAGCATCACCAGGTCGACTTCGGCCAGCACGTATTCGAGCGTGGACAGGGAGGTGGCCGGGTTGAGCACCGCGCCCGCCTTTTTTCCCCGCTCCCTGATCGCGGCCAGGGTCCGGTGGAGATGGGTGCAGGCCTCGACATGCACCGTCACCCAGTCGGCGCCGGCATCGATGAAATCATGGATGTACCGATCGGGATCGGTGATCATGAGGTGCACGTCGACCGGCAGCCGAGTCACGGCTCGGACCGCCCGGACCACCAAGGGGCCGATGGTGATGTTGGGCACGAAATGGCCATCCATGACATCGACATGGATGACATCCGCTCCTGCCGCTTCCACTGCCCTGACTTCCTCGCCGAGCCGGGAAAAATCGGCGGAAAGGATGGAGGGCGCAATCATAAGCGATCGCATAGTTGCTCACTGGAATAAAAAAAATGGGTTGCCGGGCTACGCCGGCCATACCTTGGCCTGATCAGCGGCAAATTATACCAGATCATCCGGAAAAAAACCGATTATTCGCGCAAGGCCGACCAGGTGCCTCAATCGCAGTGGACGCGCTCGTACTGTTGGCCCGGGACCTGGCGGATCAGTCCTTTCAGTTCCAGTTGGAGCAGCAGCCCGTGCAGTTCGGGCACAGGCAGCCCGGAGGCTTGCGCCAGACCGTCGATGTCGAGCGGATAAACCTCCATGATCGCTAGGAGCTTTTGCTCCGGTTCCGTCAGCGTGGGTATCGGTCGGACAGCCGGGCCGGCAACAACCTGTTCGCCACCCCAGGCCAAGGCCTCCAGCACGTCGGCCGCGTTCGTCACCAGATGGGCGCCCTGCTGAATCAACCGATGGGTGCCGGCACTCTTGGGCGAATCGACCCGGCCCGGAACGGCAAAAACCTCGCGTCCCTGGTCAAGGGCCAGGCGGGCGGTGATGAGGGAACCCGATTTCTCGGTGGCCTCAACCACCACCACCGCCCGGGCCAGGCCGCTGATGATCCGGTTCCGCGCCGGAAAGCGGAAAGCTTCCGGCCGGGTTTCCAACGGATATTCGCTGAGCACCAGCCCCTTGGCCGCGATGGCGGCAAGCAGGTCGGCGTGGGTGCGGGGATAGATCACATCGACGCCGCAGCCGAGCACGGCGATGGTGCCTCCGCCACCCGCCAGAGCGCCGCGATGGGCAGCGGCGTCGATGCCGTAGGCGGCTCCGGAAACAACGATCGTCCCGGCGGCCGCCAGATCGGCGGCCAGACTGGTGGCGATCCGACGACCATAGTCGGTGGCGGCTCGGGAACCGATCACGGCCACGGCCGGACGCGTCAACCCATCAAGGGTGCCGCGGCAGAAAAGGAGGACGGGGCAGTCGGGGATATCGCGCAGGGCGGAGGGAAAAGCGGGACAATCGGGGGTGAGGAGGGTGATATCGAGCCGCCCGAGACGATCCAACTCGTCACGGGCGCGTCGCCGGGCAGCGGCCACCCGGCGGCCGTCGCCCAGCACGGCCGCAAGTTGGGGGCCGATGCCGGGCCGCGATCGAAGGCCGGCCGGATTGTTCAGCACCGCCGCCGGCGACCCGAACCACTGCACCAGCCGGCTGATCAGGGTGCAGCCCAGACCGGGCAGCAGCGAGAGAGCCAGCCAATCTTCGACCGCTTGCGGGTGGGACAAGGAAGCTAGTCGGTGGTCATGAAGGCAAGCAACTCCTGGCTTCGTGCCGGGTGTCGCAATTTTTTCAAGGCCTGGGCCTCGATCTGGCGAATGCGCTCCCTGGTCACCGAGAAGCACTGGCCGACCTCTTCCAAGGTGTGATCGCATCCGATTTCAATGCCGTACCGCATCCGCAGCACCTTTTCTTCCCGCGGGGTCAACGAGCCCATCACCTTGCACAGGCATCGTTTGAGGCTTTCGGTGGTCGAATGCTCCTGGGGATCGGGGTGGGCGTGATTCTCGATGAAATCGCTGAGCAGGGTATCTTCTTCGTCGTTGACCGGGGCGTCGAGCGAAATGGCGTCCTTGGCCGTTTTCAGTGCGATCTGCACCTTCTCGACATCGGTTCCCAGCTGCTTAGCCATCTCTTCCGGCGTCGGTTCCCTACTTTCGATGCGCTGAAAGTCCTTGGAAAAGCGCAACAGACGATTGATGGTCTCGATCATGTGCACCGGCAGGCGGATAGTCCGCCCCTGATCGGCTATGCCGCGGGTCACGGCCTGGCGGATCCACCATGTGGCATAGGTGGAAAATTTGTAGCCCCGTTTGTAATCGTACTTTTCGACCGCTTTCATCAGGCCGATATTGCCTTCCTGGATAAGGTCGGGCAACTGCATGCCGCGGTTCATGAACTTCTTGGAAACCGAAATCACCAGGCGGAGATTGGCACGCACCAGGGTGTCTTTCGCCTGCTTGGCCGTCTCCCGCCCGATTTCCACTTCCTGCTGCAGCTGGATGAAGGCGGGCCAGGAAATACCGATGGTTTCGGCCAACTCGAGGGTGACCCGTTTTTCAACCTCGGCCGGGTTGACCTCCCCGGTTTCCGGGTGCATCTGGTGGCGGCGGGCCGCAAGCAGCAATTCTTGCTGCCGGGCCACCACCCGAACTCTGTTGAATTTCTGCGCCAATTCCTTGACCGCGTCGGCCACCGACAGCAGTCCCTTGGAGCACAACCGGTACCCCTGGAACAGGTTGGCGACATCCGAGCCCACCGCCAGGATGTCGGCCACCAGGGCGGTTTCCTTGGCTTCGTCGCCCGCATGTTTTTTCAATTCGAGGAACAGCTCGCGGCGCCGGGCATCGAGTTCGTTCGCCTTTTCCACCTGGTCGAGCAGGGCGCCACGTACCGTGGTCAACTCATCCTCGTCGTTGTCGGACAAACCGCGAATCACCGAATTGATACGGACGTTGCCGCGCAAAAGATTTTCGGCCAGGTCGTTAAGCGCGGTAATTCCCAAGGTCAGGCGGAGCACCGCCCGCTGGATGCGGGTTTCGCCATCCTCGATCATGCGAGCCAGTTCGATCTCCTCTTCGTGGCTGAGCAGCCGCTGGCTGCCCATTTCCCGGAGGTAGATGTTCATCGGGTCGATACTGCTTCCCGTCCCCCTCCGGTCGCCCGACCGCCGGTCGTCCCCCAGGCGCCGATCAAGGGACGAACGACGCTCTATACTGTTGCGAATGGCCCAATCGTCTTCCTCTTGGACATCGCGCGACCAGCCTTGTTCCGTTCCTTCGGTACTTCCTTCAGGCTCTCGATCATCATCCAAAAGATAATCATTCGGTTCCATCACCCTCCTCCACACCACCGTTCATTGAACGGCATAGACCCCGCCCTACTCTTTTCTTCAAGCCAGAAGAATCGAGGTATATCAGCAGGATACAAAAAATACAACTAACTGCCCCCAACACCACAAAATCGCAAAAGGCACACACCAACCCTCCCGAAAATACAATTTTTTAAACTTATCAGATTTGCATCTTTTTTCAATAGGTTAAATTGGCTATCCCTTCTTTTTTTGTTCCATTTCCTGTTTGCGGCCGATCAATTCCATCAACAATCCTTTGTTCCCAAGGCTTTCAGCCCGGCGGATCTCCTCCTGCAACTCGGCCGAGGCTTGCTTGTGCAGGGTCGAGCGCACCCAACGCACCAATACATCGCACATCTCCCGGGCCTGTTCCTGGCCGGTCTCGTACGGCAATCCCCTGGTCAACACCTGCACGATATAGGCGCGGTCGTCGGTATCGGCGACATGGGCGAGCAATTGCTCGGGCTGGCGGGCGCCGGTGTCGCCCATCCGGCTCATCAGGTCGACCAACCTGCGCGACGCTGGCTCCCGGACCGCGTCCACCAGTCCGGCTCGGAGCAATTCATCGAAATATTCGGGGTATAAAATAATAAACTCGATCAAATGACGTTCCTGGGCGGGCAAACGGGCCAGCCCTTCGACGGCGGGCGTTTCGTTGCGTGGAGGGAGGAGGCGGCCAGCAGGCGGGCTCGATTGAAAATACCCGGGCGACACGCCCAATTTTTCGCTGAAATGGGCCACCATCAAGGCCCGCTGCTCGGGCTGGGTCGACTCCTTGATAAGTTCTTTCAATTCGGCGACAATCTTGTTCTTGCCCGTCAAGGTCAGACCATGGGTCCGGACCAGGGCGTCGAAGGCGAATTCCGCCAGGGGGCGGGCAGCGGCCACCAGGGCGGCGATCGCCTCCGGCCCCTCGGCCCGGACATAGGAATCGGGATCGTGGCCGGCAGGTAGCAGGGCCACCCTCCCCTCGACCTGCTCGGCAAGGAAGTGGGGGATACTGCGCATGGCGGCCTTCAACCCGGCGGCATCGGCATCGAACAGCAAAACCGCCTCGTCGCCGTATCCGCGTAAAGCCCGGATATGTTCGCGGGTCAGCGCGGTGCCCAGCGGGGCGACCGCATTGTCGATGCCGTGCACCGCGAGCGAAAGCAAATCGAAGTTTCCCTCGACCACCAAGGCGCGACGCTGCCGGCGGATGGCTTCCCGGTGCGGATGCAGCCCGAACAAGAGCCGGCTTTTCTCGAAGATCGAGCTTTCTGGAGAATTCAGGTACTTGGGCTTACCGTCGCCCAGAATGCGGCCGCCAAAGGCCACCACTCGGCCGGTCATGTCGGCAAGGGGAAACATGACCCGCGAGCGGAACCGGTCGTAATGGCCGCCGCGCTCCTTGCCGACTGCCAAGCCGGCAAGGACCAGGGTCTCCCGGGACAATCCTTTAGCCAGAAGTTGGTCGGCAAGCCAGCTCCAGCCCGCCTGTTCCGGGTCCGGCGCGCAGCCCAGGCGGTACCGTTCGGCAACCTCGTCCGGCACGCCGCGCTGTTCGAGATAGGTCCGGGCCACCTTGCCCAATTTCGGGTGGCGCAGGCACTGCTGATAGACGATCGCCGCAGCCTCGTTCGCCTCGTACAGCGCCTCGCGCCGGCGCAACTGGAGTTTTTCGGCCTCGGTCAGCTGGCGCTCGGCCAACTCGATGCCGTATTTCTGCGCCAGGAACTTGAGGGCCTCGGGAAAGTCCATGCGATGGTACTTCATCACAAAAGCGAAGACATCGCCGTGCTCGCCGCAGCCGAAGCAATGAAAGAACTGCCCTTGGGAATTGACCGAGAAAGACGGGGTCTTTTCGTTATGGAAAGGACACAGTCCGGCTAGACGGTTGCCGGCTCGTTTCAGTTCGACCACTTCGCCGATCACCTGGGCGATGTCGGCGGCGGCCTTGACGGTATTCTTGATCGACTCGCGATTCGTTGCAACGGACATGTCGTTCTCCGAAACCTGCCCTCACCCCTGCCCGAACCCGGACCGACCACGGGCGCGAGGCGTGCCGCATGAACGGAAAGGACGGGGGACGAGCCGGCCGACCTCAATGATATTGCAAGCTTTTTTTGAGATTTTCATATAAAATAAGCATGAACCTACGGGCCGGAAAAGGTTTTTCCGCACGGCTTGTTGCTCTCACGACCCCCTTTCATCGAGGCGCACGACGACAACGGTATGCACGATCTGGATGGCATGCTCGCCCTGGAAATAAAGAAGGAGATGGCGGATCGCTATTTCGGCTCCCGCAGGAGAATCGAGGAGGACAGCCGGGAATACAACCAGCACCTCCGGGAGGCCTACCGCCAGTTGGAAGACGAGGTGGGATTCGATCTGATCAGGCTCTACATCCTTTTGGGCAGGGAGTCCCTGATCCACGACTTTTTCCGCCTGACCGGGATGCGGGACCAGGTCTTTCTCGACACCTATCTCCTCGGCTCGCCGACGATCCGCAAACGGCTGTTCAAGGGCCAGTTCGTTCACGGCCTGACCCGCCGCTCCCGGTTCCACCACCTCTTTTTCGATATCTACGAGCGGCTGCGCCAGGGGGTGGCCATCTACGGCGCCACCCTCAAGCGGCTGGTCGAGGAAGGCATGGCCTTGACCGGCGAGGTCGAACAGTTCCACCGGAGCAATGATCTGGGCACCATGATGGGATTTCTCCGTCGCCTGGACGGCGGGGCCATGCATGGGGAAGGCCCGATGCGGGGCCATCTTGCGCCGCAGCGGGACAGCGCCCTGGCGGAGAAGATGCAGCTCCCCGTCCCGGTTGCGGCCGAAACGCACCTGCCGGCCATCCCCTCCCTGCCGGATGTGCGAGCATGCAAGGTCAAGCTGCGGGAACTCGTCGACACCGCCTTCGACACCCAAGGCAAGCCGGAAGTGGGGGAATACGGCCGTTAGCCGGCTCTCACCGGCCGACCCAGTCCTCCAGGCGTTCGATTTGATATAGACAGCCGGGCTGTTGGGGCCAGGCGCAAACCCCCTGGACATCCAGGCCCTGATGGATGACCGAAACCGGCCGGTCCGACGAAACCACCACCACGATGATCTTCGCGTGTTCGGCGGTGAACCGCAGGGCCGAATTGTAGCGGGCGCCCCGGGCGAGATCCTCGCCGTCGAAGGCCCGGCCGTCGAGCAGGCAGGCGAAACCGTGCAGATGCATGTCCGCTCCGAGGTGGATCGCGCCATCCACCTTGGCCAGCGACTTGGCCAGCTTCAGGGTATACGGCTTGCGCAGATCCAAGGGCGGCGAAAGGCTCTGTCCCGAAATCCGGATCGGCTGGTCGTTGAGATCGATGACGATCGCGCAGCCGTGTTTGCGCCGCTGGGCGTGCTGCACCAGGCTGACCACGATCTTGAAGATGTAATAGCAGTCAAACCGCTTGAGATTCGACTCCAGCAGCAGTTCCTCCAGCTGCACCAGCTTGGCCTGATAGGTGGTCGAGTTGAATTTGCCGTCGGCAAAGCTGCACACCTTGTTGCGATTCACCCGCAAGAAACCGTGCCGGCCCCTGAAATCGGCGCAGACGGAGAACGCCGGCAGGGTATCGTCGCTGATGCCGAGGATGGCCCGGCCGTCACTGACCAGGGATCGACCGGAACGCTCCACGGTGAGCAGCAGCTTGCGCACATGCTTGAAATTGATCAATTGCGGCCGCAGTTCTTCCTGAAACTTGACTAGGAATTTCACCTGGTCGAGCATGCCGGGATCGACGAACAGCAGCCGCCCTTCCGGCCACGCTCCCTCTTCCTGGGTTTCGGAGATCATCAGCACCGCGTCCAGAATGGGATAGACCCGCATGGAGGTATCCCACCCGAGCAGCACATTCATCAGGTCGATGATGTGATCTCGCACCGCATGGGCGGCATATTCCTTGAGAAAATACCCCGAAATCCCGGTGTATAATTCGACGTCGTTGGCCAGGTCGTGGGAAAAGCGCCAGACCGCGTGCTCCAGCCAGCATTCGGTCGGCCCGGTGGAGCAGAGGTCGGGATGCTGCTCGGTGAACCACTGCTGGAAAAACACCGATCCCGAGTAGCCGCCGTTGGACAAAAGGCCGGCCAGGCCGGGGTCCTTGACCGGGATGATCTCGGCAAAATGCTTCCGGTCGAACCGGACCTTTTCATTGACCCGCCACTTCTGCGTGTCGAGATAGAGGTTTTTGAAAATCGGCTCGTGCCCTTTAAGCAGATTCTGGGGATCGCACAGTACCATCGGGCTGTCGGGCCGCAGGGCGAAGACGACCGCCACCCGGCTCGGTCCGGAAAAATGGGTCAAACCGTCGCTGAGGCCGTTGAGGATGTCGCTGACGCAACGACAGACAAATGATTGCCGGGCCCGGTTTTCCATGGGCCATGTCGGCCGGTCTGTTAATGGCATCTGGCGATCGTTCCCTTCCGGTTGCGTTCCTGTTCGTCGTGTGTCAAGCCGTCCATGTCCGCATGGTACAAACAGGACCCCGGAGCGTCAAGACTTTCGGTCCGGCCTGCTCCGGCCCTGTTGTCATCGCGCTCAATCGGCGGCCGGGACGGCGCCTTGACAGGCACGGCATCATGACCATACTCCAATTAATTGGTAACAATTCCCACAAAGATAGGAGACGGATCATGAGTTTTGTATGCACAACCTGTGGAGCAACGGCGGAGAGTCCGGGCCATCTGTGCAGCCCGCACGACAGTGCCACGGCCAACACTTCGGGAGGCGGCCGGGATAACCGAGCCCGGCACGCCTGCCGCGACCTGGGGAACAGTGTACGGTATTATTGCACCACCTGCGGCCAGGTGGCGGAGGAAAAACAGAATCTTTGCGCCCCCGAAGCCATCGCCGACTGATTTGCTCCAGGCGGACAAACCATCTGCCGGCAGGGTATCGAACCGATCCCGATGCGTTGTCGGCGGATGCCTTTTCCCCCTCCTCTCCGGCTGGATCGATTCCCTGCCCACGCCCGAGCCGCCGCGTGTGCCGTTTCCCGCCAAAAAGGGCTTGGCCTGGCGGCCGTTACCGCCTATCATGGCGCACACAGCTGGCTGATCGCCCTTCCGCCCCTTGGCGGACACAGCCTCTCCACACGCCCCAACGCACGGTATGCCCATGGAAGACCATATTGCCGAAGAACTCGTCAGCATCATCAAGAAACAAAAAAAATCCGAATACGAGGAAGCCTTCGAACGGGCCTTCGAATTGACCAAGGCCTATGCCGGCTCGGCCAACGCCCAGGCCTCGACCATCCCCTTTGTCTTTGAACGGCTGTTCGAACTGTTCGTGACCGGCAAGGCCAGATCGTAGCCGCACCTCGTCGAATCCCGGCCGCAGGGGCACCGGCGCGTTCGGCACGGCATCGCGGCCCAAGGGCGCCGCCCTGCTTCCTCCCGATCGCGCCCTACCTGGTGCCGAAGATTTTGTCGCCGGCGTCGCCGAGTCCAGGGAGAATATACCCGGCCTCGTTCAAGCGCTCATCGACGGCGGCGACATAGATGTCGACATCGGGATGGCGTGCCTCCAAGGCGCGGATTCCCTCGGGCGCAGCCACCAGGAAAAGCCCGAGAATACTCCGGCAGCCGGCCTCTTTCAGCATGTCGACGGTTGCGACCAGGGTGCCGCCGGTGGCCAGCATCGGATCCAGAATCATCGCCTGGCGTTGATCGATATCCGGCACCAACTTCTTGAAATAGGCCACCGGCCGCAAAGTGGTCTCGTCGCGATACAGCCCCACCACCGACACCTTGACGTTGGGCAGGGCCATGAGGACTCCGTCCATCATGCCCAACCCGGCCCTGAGTATGGGGACGATGGTAATTTTCTTGCCTTTTATCCGGTCGACCGCCACCGGGCCGGCCCAGGTCTCCACGGTCACCCGCTCGGTCGGCAGGTTGCTGGTGGCCTCGTAGGCCAGCAACATCCCGATCTCCGAGGCCAGTTCCCGAAAATCCTTGGTCGAGATATCCTTCTCCCGCATCAGGCCCAGCTTGTGCCGGACCAACGGATGGGCAATGCAGTGAACAGCCACGCAAACCTCCTCAAGAGTTCAAAAACTGTGGTGGGTGCGCCGGAATCGGCCGATCAAGAAGGCCCGATGCGCGATTGCCGCGCACCAAGGCCGTTGGGGGCCGCCGCTCCGGGCGGCCGCGTCGTTTACGCTTGGAGCCGCCGCTGGATCAGCTGCAAATCCTGCCAGGCCGCCTTTTTCAAGTCGATATTTTCCAGAAGAAAACGGGGATGGAAGGTCGCCATGACCTGGAGCGGCTCGCCGGGGGCATGCGCAAGCCGACAGGGGTGGAACCGGCCGCGCAGCCGCACCAGCGCCCCCTGCGCCCCGGCCAACACGCGCACCGCAATTTCGCCCATGGCGCACACCACCTTGGGTTGAACCAGTTCGATTTCACGCGCCAGAAAGCCATGGCAGCAGCGGATGCTCTCCTCGTTCGGGACCTCCGCCGCAAGCGGGCAGCATTTGACCGCGTTGGTCACGTAGACCTGTTCGGGGGTCAGGCCAATGGCGCGCATCATGTTCCAGAGCATGGTGTCCTCGGCCGCACCGAACAGGGTCGCGGCGGAAAAACCCGCGTCCTGGACGGAATAATCGCCGACCACCATCAGTATTGCCTCCCCGATGCCGCGGGCGTGGACCACGCCCTGCCTGGCCGAAGCCAGACAGCATTGGCGGCAGGCATCGATTTCACGGCCAAGGGCTTGCAGCCCTGTCACGGCCTTTTCCGGCCTGGCTGGCGGCACGACCTCGGCTCGAACGAGCCCCGCCGGCTCGACTGTCGGTCTCTTGTCTTCCATCGGTGGCGCCGGCCGCTCCTGGGGGTGGAGAAAGCGTTGCAGGCCGGGCGACAACGGATAGCGTTCGATACCCATCTGTAAATGGTGCTGCAGCAGGGTCCGCAAGGCCCCGGCCAGATGAAGGCCGTCCATGCGGTCAAACGAAGACGTCGAATCTCGCACCGGCTCCGCGCCATCGGCCGCCGCCCCACCCGTTCGTTCCATCCTGTTCCCGTCGCCGTTGCCCGTCAAAATTCGCCCCCGAATCGGTCCGCCGCTCTATTCCTTTTTCTTTTTGGGAGGTTCGAAC
Source organism: Desulfobulbus sp. (assembly GCF_031547805.1). Classification (GTDB taxonomy): domain Bacteria; phylum Desulfobacterota; class Desulfobulbia; order Desulfobulbales; family Desulfobulbaceae; genus Desulfobulbus. The sequence goes on along the minus strand of NZ_JAVBRQ010000007.1, from coordinate 38,960 downwards.
TCGAACACCGTTTCGTTCTTGCGCAGCAGTCCGTGCTTTTTCCGGGCCACCTCCTCCAGATACTTGTCATCGGAGCGCAACCGGTTGATGTCTTCCAGCAGCTCGGTGTTTTTTGCTTCCAGGCGGACGTTTTCCTCGCTGAGCGCGGCGATCTCCTTGTTCAGCCGCAGGTAATGAAAAAGTCCGCGTCCCGGAGCAAACATCACCCACAGCAGAAATAAAACCACGATCGCCGCGCCAAGAAACCAGAGCGTCTTCCGGTCCGGACGAGTATCCTCTTGCTGTTTGCGTATGGTCATGTGCCTCTTCGATTTCTTCTACTCTACTGGTACAGATAGGATGGAACATTCGCCCAAGTGTCTGGTGAGCGCCTGCCTCGTCGGACTCTGCACCCGCTACGACGGGCGCAGCAAACCCGATCCCGCCTGTCTGCGTTTTTTGGCAAACCGCCACTGGATTCCGGTCTGCCCCGAGCAGCTGGGCGGTCTTGCCACCCCGCGGCCCGCGGCCTCCTTGACCGACGGTGACGGCCACGGAGTACTGGCCGGCACGGCTCGGGTCGTCGATCGCAACGGCGGCGACGTGACGGCCGCCTTTATCCGCGGCGCCCGCATGGTGCTCGCCATCGCCCAGGCGCAGGACATTACCCTCTGCCTGCTCAAATCCGGCAGTCCTTCCTGCGGCCTCGCTCCCCTGACCGGGGTGACCGCCGCCCTGCTGCAACGCCACGGCATCCGGATCGTCGCTTACTAGCAACGCGACCGGCCGCGTGTCAGGCATCCGGAGGAGCAAGCTCGGCTTGCTGTTCGCCGAGTCCCATCAACCGGATCAGGAGAATGCCCGATTCATAAAGCAGATACAGGGGCAACCCCATCAAGGCCATGTTGAAAACATCCGGGGTCGGAGTCAGGACGGCGGCCAGGATGGCGATCGCCAGCACCGCGTAGCGCCTGTTCTTTTCAAAGGTTTTGCGGGTGATGATGCCGACCTGGGCGGTGAATACCATGAAGACCGGCAACTCGAAAATCACCCCGAAACCGAACAGAAAAAGGGTGACGAAGGTGACGAAGCGGTCCACCGAGATCACCGCCCGCAACGCCTCGGACTGGAAACCCAGCAAAAAGCCGATGCCGAAGGGCAGGGTAATGAACGCGCAGAAAATCGTGCCGCCGTAAAACAGCACGCAGGTCGCCACCACAAACCAGGTCAGCTTTTTGCCGACCACCCCGAAGGGCTTGCCCAACGCCTTCCACAGCACGAACATGCACAGCGGCATCAGCAGGTACAGCGCGCCGAAAAAGGCCAGATTGACATGGGAGAGGAAGGGGGCGGCCACGGAAAAAAAATACAATTTCTCGCCGAGATGCCCTTGCAGCCCCGCCAACAGCCGGCCGGAGACGAAAAAAAGGGCCGCGGTGGTGCCGACGATGGCCAGCATGAGCATCTTCAGAAATCCGCGCAATTCGAGCAGAAAGATGGCAAGCGATTTCAGGGGAGCGTTCATGGCGAGCGTTGGACGAACAGGTTGAGAACAGGCGATGGCAACAACGAAAAGTAGCAAAACGGAAGGAGAATAGCAATTGAATACCCGTTGCCTTTCGCAGGGTGCCGTGATAAAAGCCGTTCATACCGACACACGGCCGCCGCCGGCGGCGGCCGTCTTTTCAACCCCGCTTTTCACCGCTCATACCACCATGCTTGAACTGCGCTTTGTCCGGGAAAACCTGGAATTGGTCCGCCAAAAAAGTCTGCTGCGCGGCGTCGATCCGCAACTGATCGATCGCTTCGCCGCCACCGATCAGCGTAGGCTCTCGACGATCGCCGAGGTCGAGGCCCTGAAAAACAGCCGCAACACGGTTTCCAAAACCATCGCCTCGCTCAAGCAATCGGGCAGCGAAGGGCAGGCCGAGCCGCTGATCGCGGAGATGCGCCGTGTTTCCGACCGAATCAAGGAGTTGGATGCAGTGCTGGCGACCATCGAGGCCGAGTTGCAGGAGGTGATCCTGGTCATCCCCAACCTTTGCGACGATTCCGTGCCGGCTGGGCGAAATGAGCAGGACAATATCGAGATCAAGCGCTGGGGCGAAATCCCGGCCTTTTCCTTCACCCCCCGGCCCCACTGGGAGATCGGCGAACAGCTTGGCATCCTCGATTTCGAGACGGCCGCTCGGCTCGCCGGCGCCCGTTTTGCCCTGCTCAAGGGATTCGGGGCTCGGCTGTCGCGCGCTCTGGTCCATTTTTTCCTCGATCTGCACACCCAGCGACACGGCTACACCGAGGTGCTGCCGCCGTTCATGGTCAACGCCAAGAGCATGACCGGAACCGGCCAGCTTCCTAAATTCAAGGAAGATTCGTTCAAGGTTGAGGGATGGGATTTGTGGCTGATCCCCACCGCCGAGGTGCCGGTCACCAACATGCATGCCGAGAGCACCATCGACGAGGCCGAACTGCCGCTGAAATACACCGCCTACACCCCCTGCTTCCGTTCCGAGGCGGGTTCGTACGGCAAGGACACCCGGGGGCTGATCCGGCAGCATCAATTCGAGAAGGTGGAATTGGTGAAGTTCGCCGCCCCCGAGACCTCTTGGGACGAGTTGGAAAGCCTGCTGGCCGATGCCGAGACGGCCCTGCAACTGCTGGGGCTGCCCTACCGGGTCATTACCCTGTGCGCGGGCGATCTGGGATTTTCCTCGGCCAAAACCTACGATATCGAGGTATGGCTGCCAGGGCAGAACTGCTACCGCGAAATCTCCTCCTGCTCCAACTTCCTCGACTTCCAGGCCCGTCGGGCAGGCATTCGCTACCGGCCCAAGGGCGAGAAAAAAAGCCGCCTGGTCCACACCCTCAACGGCTCCGGCCTGGCCGTGGGCCGGACCTTGCTGGCCGTACTGGAAAATTACCAGCAAGCCGACGGGACGGTGCGGCTGCCCAAGGTCCTGGAACCCTATTTTCAAACCCGCTTCTGACCGCCAAGCCGGGCTCGGCCGGGCGCGCAGGGGCTTTCGCTATGCTTCGCCCTGTAGCTCGGCCGGTTTTTCCAGGGCAAGCTCGATCAGGCGGTCCAACAAGGCGCCGAACGGGTAACCCGCCGCTGCCGCGGCCTGGGGCAAAAGGCTGGTGGGGGTCATGCCCGGGATGGTGTTGGTTTCCAGCAGGTACAACTCCTCCCCGCCGGCCGCCAGGATCATGTCCGTGCGGCTGTAGCCGCGCAACTGCAGACAGCGATGGGCCCGCACGGCATAGTCCTGGGCCTTGCACCGCACCGCGTCGCTCACCTCGGCCGGACAGATCTCCCGGCTGGCCCCCGGCTGGTACTTGGCCTCATAATCGAAAAACTCAAACTTGGCATCGGGAATGATCTCGACCAGGGGCAGGGCCTCGGGCGACGCGTTGCCGAGAACGCCGGCCGTCAATTCGCGGCCCTTGATGTATTTTTCGACCATGACGCTGTCGTCGTGCCGCAGGGCCAGCCGCAGGGCCTCGGGCAGCTTGTCGGCCTGGCGCACGATGGACATGCCGATGGACGATCCCTGCCGCACCGGCTTGACCACGCAAGGCACACCGACCTCGGCCAGAATCCGGCCGGTATCCTGAAGGTCTCGGGGCTCCACCATGACCCAGGGGGCCACCGGCAGCCCGTGCAAGCGGTACATGGTTTTGGCCAGGTTCTTGTCCATGGCCAAGGCGCTACCCAATACGCCGGATCCCTGATAGGGAATGCCGAGCAGATCGAGGAACCCTTGGATGGTACCGTCCTCGCCGTTCACCCCGTGCAACAAGAGGAAAGCCACATCGATTTTTTCGGCATCGCAGGCGATCCGCGCCAGATCGGTGGCGGGATCGTACCGGACCACCTCATACTTGCCCGGATCGAGCGCCTGCGCCACCCCGGTCGCGCCCCGGAGCGAAACCTCGCGCTCGTCGGATGTCCCCCCGGCAATCAATGCCAATCGAATCTTCGCCATGGTCAATCTCCCCGTTCAATAAGCTTGGTATACTGCGTCCTCGCATTGCCGCCGCCATGTTACCATCACCTTCGAGAAAAACAATCAAAAGGGCGGCGCGACAACGGTCCGGCTTCGGCCGCGGCGCCAACGGCTGCGCCGCCACACCCCGGCCACCCATCGGTACCGTGCCGGAAAATAACCGGCAATTCCATTATTTGATTTGACAAGAACCCAGAAAGCAGATAGCTTAGCGGCCTTAAACCCTACTCTTACCAACGGCGCATGCCGACCACCAAAGGAAGTGATGCAACTATGATCGAAGTAGATGTCAGAGGTGACCTTGAATACGCGATCAGGCAGTTGAAGAAAAAGCTGCAGATCGACGGTATCAAACGAGAGCTGAAGCGGCGTGAATACTATGAAAAGCCCAGTGTCAAGAAACGCCGCAAAGCAGCGGAAGCCCTGCGTAAACTTCGCAAGTTCAACCGATTGAGAAATCGGATGTGAACAGCATGCCCCAGCGGTCCGCCGTTGGGGCATTTGTCTTTCCCCTTTTGTCCGCCACACGTCCCTGCACCCCGCCGCCCTTGCCACGTACCTGCCGGATTTTCTCCGCCACCTGACCATCCAGCGGCGGCTGGCCAAGAATACCGTCGCCGCCTACGGTGCCGATCTGCGCGCCTTTCTTCGTTTTCTCGCCCGCCCGGAGCCGCCGTTGCCGGATGAAGTCGGCAAGGAGGAAGTGCAGCAATTCTTGCAGTATTGCCATCGGCGCCGGATCAGCGCCCGGTCCAATGCCCGCCGGCTGGCTGCCCTGCGCGCCTTTTTTCTTTTTCTCGAAAAACAGGGGGTGCTGGCGGTCAATCCGCTGGAGGAAATCGACGGACCCAAAATCGGCCGCAGCCTGCCCAAGGCCCTGACCGTGGCCGAGGTCGACACCTTGCTTCGTCCGCCGGCCTCCCCCACCCCCCTGGCGCTGCGCAACTCCGCCATGCTCCACCTCCTGTACGCCTCGGGGCTGCGGGTTTCGGAACTGGTCGGCCTGCCGGTAAGCGGCTGCAACCTGGCCAACGGCCACCTCCGCATCGTGGGCAAGGGCAACAAGGAACGGGTCGTCCCCTTTTCCGCCGCAGCCGGCGAACGGGTGCGTGAGTATCTCGAACGGAGCAGGCCGCTGCTGCTCAAGGGCCGGCCGAGCCCGATGCTGTTTTGTTCCAACCGGGGCGGCGCCATGACCCGCGTCCGTTTCTGGCAGATCATCCGGGAAACCGCCCTGGCCGCCGGGATCGCCAAGGAGATCAGCCCGCACATGCTCCGCCACTCCTTTGCCACCCATCTGCTGGCCGGCGGCGCCGACCTGCGCTCGGTCCAGATGATGCTCGGCCACACCGACATCGCCACCACCCAGATCTATACCCATGTGGATACCGACCGTCTGAAATCGGTCCATCGGCGCTTCCATCCCCGCGGCTAGGCCGACCCTGCTTCCGCCGCCGGCAGACTGACCTGGAAGACCGTCCGGCCCGGTTCGGAGCGGACCTTGATGCGGCCGCCGTGGGCCCGGACGATCCCGTACGAGACCGACAGGCCGAGTCCCGAGCCTTCGACTGCCGCCTTGGTGGTATAAAACGGCTCAAAAATCCTGCCTAGGTGCTCGGGGGCTATCCCCGGCCCGCTATCCTCGACGCAGGCCACCACCCGATCGCCTTCTCCGGCCGTGGCCAGGTTCAAGGTGCCGCCGTGCTCCACCATGGCATCGGCGGCGTTGATGATCAGGTTGATGAAAACCTGGCGGATCTGGTCTTCGACCGCATGGACATGCAAGGCCTGGCCGGCATAGGAACGCGCCAGAACGATCTGCCGCTCATCCAGAAAATTGCGATGCAGGGTCAGGATATCCTCCAACAGCCGGTTGAGGTCGAAGACCGTTTTCCTACCGGTGGACGGACGGTTGAACTGCCGCAAATCCCGAATCAGCTTGCGCATCCGGTCGCATTCCTCACGTGCCAGTTGCAGCAGCGCGGCGGCCTCGTCATCCTGGCGCACACGCTGCTGGACATCGCGGAGGGCAAAGCTGATCCCCAGCAAGGGGTTGCCGAATTCGTGCGCAATGGAAGCGGCCAGTTTGCCCACCGCCTCCATCTTCTGGGCATGGTGCAGTTGCTCGACCAGCTGTTGTTCACGGGTGCGGTCGCGTCCCATGGCCACGACATGGGTCCGGCGGCCGGCGCCGTCCAAGATGGGAAACACGGATGCGGTCAAGGTGATGGTCCGGCCCTGCGGAGTCAGCCGGGTAAAGCGTCCGGCCCAAGGTTCGTCCCTCGCAATGCACGCCAGCACCTGCGTGGCCTGCTCGGCGAGATCGAGACCGGGCAGACAGTCAAAGGCTCTCTTGCCTCGCAACTCGGCCCCCTCGCACTCCATTACCTGTTCGAAGCTGGCATTGACATATTCGATCACGCCTTCCGAATCGGTGACCAGAATCAAGGCCGGGGCCTGGCGGATTACCTTGGTAAACAGCAGTTTTTCCTGCTCCAGCTGCTGTTGGCGACTGATGTCGGCGAAAAAAACAACAGCGCCGGTGCACTGTTCGTCTTCAAAAACCGGATAGGCGCGCAGGCTGACCAACAGCGACGAACCATCCGGCAGATCAAGGGGCATTTCATCGGCATGCATGGCCTTGCCTTCCGCGACGGTGGCGCGAACCAGTCCGCCCAGACCCTGCGCATAGGCGGCCTCGATGCCACCCGCGGCGCACAGGGCCAGGATGTCCCGGCCGATGATCCCGTTGATCCCAACCGCGGCAAACTGTTCCCGCCCCGCCCGGTTGATGAAGGTGCACCGGCCTTTGGTGTCCACACCCAACACCACTTCCTCGGTGGCATCCAAAAACAGGCGCAGCCGTTCCCCCTGGGTCTCCAGATCGGCCAGGGCCTTGTGCCCGCTCATGCAGAGGAAATTGAGCGACGATACCAGCCGGTCGAGTTCGTCGGGAGGACTGGAAGCGGACCGGTCCAGCCGCATCGGCGCAAACCGCCGATCCTTGAGATCGATATTCTCGGCACAGCGCGCCAGGTTGGTCAGATGCCGGGTCAGGTATTTCTGGAAGCAGAAGAAGATGAAACCGGAAACGAGGAAGGTTTTGACCGCGTTGCTGGTCAGCAGCACGGCAAACCGCTGGGCCAGACGTTGATGTATCCCCGCATACGAGGCGGTTACTTCCAGCTGCCCGATTTCCTCGACCCGTTCCCGGACCAGATGGCGCAGGGGGTAGACGCGGGTGACGCTGTCGGCGGGGGTGGGCGTCCCGCTGGCCCAGGCGACCTGGCCATCCATCCGCACCGCCGCGTATACGATATCTTCGCGCTTGATCAATCCCTCGAGCTGCAAATTGACCTGCAACTCATCGAGAATCCAGACGCTTTCCTCCAGCGGCCGGGTGCTGGTCTCCGGGATGATGTCGAAGAAGGCATCGATGCCTTCGATGTCGCGGCGGTAATCGAGATACAACTGCAGGGCGGTGGCAAAACAAGCGATCAGGCTGCTAAACAGGATCACCACAAAGGTCAGGCGGTAGGCTATGCTGTGCTTGTTCCAGGGCATCGATGCCATTCATCCCGCGAAAAGGTGTCCTCGTTGGGGCTATTATTCCACAGACCCCACCTCATGAACAGGCGGCGGGGCAGCGCCGGCAGCCTCACGGGCTCACTTCCAGCAGGGGGCATGCCTGCCCCTGGCTGGCGAGCAGCAGCCTCACCTGGTCCTCGCCCGGCAGCCGCCGACGCGCTTCCGCCAGGACCAGGTCGGGATGATTGTTGATCTCGCTCAAATGGGCCAGCACCAGTAGCCGCAAGTGCTCGCCGGCCAACTCGGCCGCCAGATCGAGCGAATCGGGATTGGCCAGGTGGCCCCGGCTGGAAAGCACCCGCTGCTGCAGTGGCAGGGGATACGGCCCCTCCTTCACCATCCGGACATCGTGGTTGGCCTCCAGGATCACGGCCCAGCAGGCGTGCAGGCGCTGGCGAATCAGCCGGGTGACGATGCCGGTATCGGTGCAGTATCCCAGGCTGTCGGCGCCGTCACCGAGCACGAAACCCACCGGGTCGGCGGCATCGTGGGAAACGGCAAAGGGGTGAATCCGCAGCGCGTCGATGACAAAGGCCTCGCCCACCTCGAACTCCCTGTATATCGGCAGCTTGCCCATTCTGGCCTCGGCCGCCCGCCAAGTCGCCTCGTTGGCATAAACCGGCAGCTTGAACCGGCGCGCCAGCACGCCCGCACCCTTGACATGGTCGTCGTGCTCGTGGGTCAGGATGAGCGCGGTCAGGCTTTCGGGCTCGATGTCCAGCGACCGCAGGCGGGCCAGGAGCTCCTTGCCCGAAAAACCGTTGTCGATCAGCACCCGGGTCGGGCCGGCCTCGACCAGGGTACAGTTGCCCTTGCTGCCGCTGCCGAGGACCGAAAACCTCACCGGCCGTCGTCCGTGCCGGCCAGGCCGGTGTGCCCGAATCCGCCGCTGCCGCGTTCGGTAGGCATCAGTTCCGCCACCAGGCGCAGCTCGGCACGCACCACCGGCGCCAGGATCAGCTGGGCGATGCGGTCGCCTCGCCTGATGGTGAACGGCTCCCGGCCAAGGTTGATCAACGCGACCTTGACCTCGCCCCGGTAATCGGCGTCGATGGTGCCCGGCGCGTTGACCACGGTGATCCCGTGCTTGACCGCCAGCCCGGACCGGGGCCGGACCTGGATCTCGTACCCTTTCGGGATAGCCACCGCAAATCCGCAAGGAATAAGACCGATCTCCCCCGGCTTCAGCTCGACGGCTTCCGCCAGGGCCGCAGCCACATCCATGCCCGCCGCCAGCGCGGTGGCATAGGCCGGTAGCGGCAGGCCGGCCTGCTCGGCATCCAGCCAGGTCAACTCGACGGCAATCGTCTCCATCCTGCCTTTTATCCTTTCTTTTCAAATCAATACGATAAAAAAAAGCCGGCGGCCGCATTCGCGGCAACCGGCTTTTCGGGCATCGCTGCACCGCAGGCCAATTATGCCTCGCCGTCGGCCAGGGCTGCCTTGCGACTCAACCGGATGCGTCCCCGATTGTCGATGTCGATGACCTTGACCTTGATCACATCCCCTTCCTTGACCACGTCGGTGACGTTCTTCACCCGCTCGTTGGCCAACTCGGAGATATGCACCATACCGTCGGTTCCGGGCAGGATCTGGACAAAGGCGCCGAACTCCTTGATCGTGCGCACCTCGCCCTCGTAGATCCGGCCGACCTCGGGCACGGCGGTGATCTGCTGGATCCGCTTGACCAGATCGTTGGCCATTTCGCTGCTGTTGCTGAAAATCTTGATGGTGCCGTCATCCTCGACATCGATCTTGGAGTCGAACTCCATGGTCATCTCGCGGATGATTTTACCACCGGGGCCGATGATGTCGCGGATCTTGTCCGGATGGATCTTGATGGTCACATATTTGGGCGCATGCTCGGAAACCGCCGAACGGGGCGAGCCGAGCGCCTCTTTCATCTTCTCCAGAATGTGGACGCGCCCCTTTTTGGCCTGAGCCAGGGCTTGGGCCATGATCTCCCGGTCAACGCCCTCGATCTTGATATCCATCTGCAGGCCGGTGATGCCTTCCCGGGTCCCGACCACCTTGAAATCCATGTCGCCGAGGTGGTCTTCGTCGCCGAGGATATCGGTGAGCACCACCACGCGGTCGCCTTCCTTGATCAGACCCATGGCCACGCCCGAAACCGGGGCCTGCACCGGCACGCCGGCGTCCATCAGGGCCAGGCTGCCGCCGCACACGGTGGCCATGGAGGAGGAGCCGTTCGACTCCAGTACCTCGGAAACCACCCGCAGGGTGTAGGGGAAGGTGTCGCTGGCGGGCAGGACCGCCTCGATGCCGCGGCGGGCCAAGGTGCCATGACCGATATCGCGGCGGCTCGGACCGCGCAGCGGCCGGACCTCGCCGACGCAGAAAGGCGGAAAATTGTAATGGAGCATGAACCGACGGTACACATCGCCGCCCAGCCCTTCCAGATGTTGCTCGTCGCGCTCGCTCCCCAGGGTGCAGATCACCAGGGCCTGCGTCTCGCCTCGGGTGAACAGGGCCGACCCGTGGGCGCGCGGCAGAATGCCGACCTCGCAGCTGATCGGCCGCACGTCCTCAAAGGAACGGCCGTCGAGCCGCTGCCCCTTACCAATGATCCGGTCACGCATCACCCGCTTCTTGTAATCACTCAACAAGTCGCTCACCTGCGAGGACGATTCGTACTGTTCGGGATCGAGCTGGGCCAGGATTTCTTCCTTCAGGCGGCGGTAGCGCTCGGAACGGGCGATTTTTTCGGCCGTGGTGACCACTTCCTCCATGCCGGCCGCTGCCAGGGCCTCAACCTTCTCCTGCAGTACGGCATCGACCTCCGGTGCCGCCACGCTGCGCTTGCTTTTACCCGCCTGCTGCTGCAACTGCAATTGCGCGTCGATCAGCGGCTGGATGCCGGCATGGGCGAAAAAGATCGCCTCCAGGACCACTTCCTCCGGCAACTCCTCGGCCCGGCCCTCGACCATGACCACTGCGGACCGGGTGCCGGCGACCACCAAATTGATTTGGGAGTTTTCCAATTGTTTCCTGGAGGGATTGAGCACGTACTTGCCGTCGACATAGCCGACCCGGGCGGCGCCCACCGGCCCGTCAAAGGGAATATCGGAGATGAGCAGGGCGGCCGAGGCGCCGTTCATGGCCAGGATGTCGGGATCGAAATCCTGGTCCGCCGAGAAGACGGTGGCGATCAGCTGGGTCTCGCAGTCGTATCCGTCGGGGAAAAGCGGCCGCAGCGGTCGGTCGATCAACCGGCAGGTCAGCACCTCCTTCTCGCTGGGACGGCCGATCTCCCGTCGGAAATAGCTGCCGGGAATGCGGCCGGCCGCGTACATCCGCTCCTGGTACTCGATGGTCAGGGGCAGGAATCCCATTTTTTTCGGCTCGGTTTCGGCCACGACCGTCACCAGCACCTTGGTGTCGTCGCTGGAGACCACCACGGAGCCGCTGGTTTGTTTGGCCATCTTGCCGGTTTCCAGGGCGATGGTCCGCCCGCCGATTTCGGTTGCTACAGTATGGATCATAGATTCTCCTGTCCGGTATTCCCGGAATATAGGTGAAAACAATGCAACCGGCCCGGCTCAATGCCGCCACAAAGGCACAAAGGATGCAGCGACACCCGCACCCTTTCGCTCCGTTCTCTCTGTGTCCTTTGTGTCTTTATGGCGTTCCGCTGCCGTGGCGCGGTCACATGGCTGAAAAAAGGACGGCGGGCCACCGTGGCCCGCCGTCCGGTAACGGTCTACTTGCGGATACCGAGCTGCTGGATGAGCGTCCGGTACTTGCCGATATCCTTCTTTTGCAGATATTTGAGCAAATTGCGCCTCTGGCCGACCAGCCGCAGCAAACCGCGGCGGGAATGATGGTCCTTGGCGTGGGTCTTGAAATGCTCGGTGAGATAGAGAATACGATCGGTCAGGAGGGCAATCTGCACCTCGCAGGAGCCGGTATCGGTCTCGTGGGTCTTGAATTTTTCGATCAGTTCCTTTTTCTTTTCCGTTGTTTGTGCCATGGGGCACCTCCACTTTCCTTCTGCTGCCAGACAAGCCTCTTCCCTCAGCCTCTCTGGAGTCTGGATAGATTGTCCCTGTTCCCGGGTCAGAGGGACGACCCGGAGGGACGGCATGAGCTTCTATACTCCACGCCGCTCAACCGTGGCAAGAACAAAAGCACGGTCAGCCGGCAGGTTGCAATACCTGATCGAGACTGCGGCGTTTGGAGCGCAACAACTGCGGGCCGTTGTCGACGAACAATTCCTCGCCCGAGAGGCCATCCTCAACGGCAAACTGGCCCGAGCGGGTCCGCCGCAAGGCGACCAGATGGGCGCCGCAGCCGAGCGCCTGGCCGATATCGGCCGCCACCACCCGGATATAGGTGCCCCGGCTGCATTCGACCTCGACGCTCAATTGACCGGCATCGGCATCGTAGCCCAGCAATTCGAGGCGGAATATCTCGATCGGCTTGGCCGGCTTTTCGATCCGCACCCCCTGCCGGGCATAGACATACAGCGGCTTGCCCTTGTGCTTGGCCGCGGAAAAGGGTGGCGGCGCCTGCAGCTGCGGCCCGACGTGGCGCCGGAGGCAGGCGGTCAGGGTTGCCTCGTCCAGCTCCGGCACCGCCCTGGTAGCGACGACGCTTCCTTCGGGATCCAGGGTGGAGGTTTCCACCCCCAGCTGGAGGCGGGCCTGGTAGGTCTTGCGGCCGGCCATGAATCGTTCGATCTGTCGGGTGGCCGGGCGACCGACGCACACGATTAACAGGCCGGAGGCAAAGGGATCGAGCGTACCGGCATGCCCCACCTTCTTGATGCCGAGCAGGCGCCGGATTCGGCGGACAATGGCAAAGGAGGTCAGGCCCACCGGCTTGTCGACCAGAAAAACACCTTCGTTCCAGTCCGGCTTGTCCTCTTCGGCCATCGCAACCGCCACGGTCATCGGTGCGTTATCCCTGTACCTCTGGCCGCAGCGCGCGTAACAGGGTATCGCGCGCCTCTTCCATGCTCTGCCCCTTGATCCTGAACCCGCTGGCATTGCGGTGGCCGCCGCCGCCGAACCGGGCGGCGATCAGGGAAACGTCGCATTTGCCCTTGGCCCTGAGACTGACGGAAATATGGAGCGGCGCGACCTCCTTGAGAAATACCGCCACCCGCACCGAACTGACGGCCCGGGGCAGGTTGATGAAGTATTCGGTATCCTCCATGGTGGTGAAGGTACGCTCCAGCATCTTCTGGCTCACCCGGATGATGGCGATCCGATCCCGCTCGTGCATTTCCAAGGTGGCCAGCACCTCCTGCATCAGCCGCAGCCGCCCCAGGGTGTAGTTTTCGTAGAGGTCGTTGCCCACCTGGGACGGATTCGCGCCCCGGCGAACCAGATCGCCGGCCACGGCAAAGGTGTGGCTGCTGGTGGATTCGTACCGGAACGAGCCCGTGTCGGTGTTGATCGCCGCAAACAGGCATTCCGCCGCCCTGGCGGAAATATCCACGCCCAGGGCCATGACCAGATCGTACACCATCTCGGCGGTGGACGAACGGTGCGGTTCGATCCAGTCGCAGTCGCCGAACCCGTCGTTACCGCGATGGTGATCGATCACCATTAGAGGCCGAAACCCGATCAACTCGGCGCCGTGCCTGCCCAACCGGTGGGTATCGCCGCAGTCCAGGCAGAGGGCGAGAAAATCGTCCCCAGCCCGGGCGACGAATTCCCGCACCTTGTCCATCTCGGTCTGGGTCTGGCCGCATCCAGGCAGGAAGCGGTAGATCGAAGGGACCGGTTCCTCCAGGTAGCGGAACACCTTTTTGCCCATGCCTTCGAGGATGTCCGCCAGGCCGAGCAGGGAACCCAGCGCGTCGCCATCGGGATTGAAATGGGTGGCCAACAGGATGTGCCCTTTGGCGCGGATGGCTTCGGCTACCGCTAGTTCAGGACTGCTCATGCTTTCTCTCCTCCTCGATTTGGCGGAACAGGTTGTCGATCCGTGCCGCCTCTTCATTGAGGCTGTCATAGTAAAAAAGCAAATCGGGCGTGTAGCGCAGGTTGACGGTCTTGGCCAGATGGCTGCGAAAAAAACCTTTGGCGCTCCTCATGCCCTGCAGCGCCGGGCCGCTCTCCTGATTGGCCGGGACGGTGAAGTAAATCTTGGCCTGTTTGAGATCGGGCGTCACCACCACTTTGGAGATGCGGACTGCCGCCAGACGCGGGTCCGCGACCTGCTGCAGCAGGAGGATGGTCAGCTCGTTCTTGACCGCCTCGGCCACCCGCTTGGGCCGCGAGCTTTCCGGACGGCCCAGACCGGGGAGCTTGAAATCGAAATCCATAACCAGTATCGATCGTCTACAGGGTTGCTTCCACCTCGTCGAGGACAAAGGCTTCCAGGTTGTCGCCAACCTTGATATCGTTGAAGTTCTCGACCCCTATGCCGCACTCGAAACCGGTGAGCACTTCCTTGACATCGTCCTTGAACCGCCGCAACGAGGAAATTCTGCCGGTATAGACCACCACCCCTTCGCGGAGCACCCGCACCCGGGCATTGCGCTCGATCTTGCCGGCAATGACCGAACAGCCGGCGATGGTCCCCACCTTGGGCACCTGGAAGGTCTCGCGCACGTCGGCGGTGCCGATCACCCGTTCCTCGTAGGTCGGCTCCAACATGCCTTTCATCGCTTTTTCGATGTCTTCCAGGGCATGGTAGATGACGTCGTAGGAGCGAACGTCGACCCCTTCCCGCTCGGCCAACTCCTTCACCTTGACCGTGGGGCGGACATTGAACCCGATGATGATCGCGTCCGAGGCGGCGGCCAGATGAATGTCGTTTTCCGTGATCGAGCCGGTTCCCTCGTGCAGGGAGCGGACCCGAATCGCCTTGGTCGATAGGCTTTCCGCCGCCTGGCCGAAGGCCTGGAGGGTTCCCTGCACGTCGGCACGGAGGATGACCCGCAACTCCTTGATCTCCTGCTCGGCCATCTTCTCGAAGAGATTGTCGAGCGAAACCTTGGACGCCGAGGCCAACTCGGTCTCACGCGCCTTGAGCTGCCGGGCCGAGGCCACCGATTTCGCCATCTTCTCGTCGGTGAGCACCACGAACTCGTCGCCGGCCTGGGGCACGCCGGAAATGCCCTGCACCTCGACCGGGATGGATGGGCCGGCCTCCTGGACCTGTTCACCGCGCTCGTTGGTCAGCAGCCGCACCTTGCCGCTGTAGATGCCAGCCACGAAATTGTCGCCCGGACGCAGGGTGCCTTCCTGCACCAGCACTGTCGCCACCGGGCCGCGGCCCTTGTGCAGCTGCGCCTCGATGACCGTTCCCTTGGCCCGGCGGCCGGGATCGGCCCGTAACTCGAGGATTTCCGCCTGGAGTTGGATCGACTCCAGCAGTTCCTCAATCCCGATTCCCTTCTTGGCCGAGGTCTCGCAGTAAATGGTGGTGCCGCCCCAACTCTCGGGGATGAGGCCGAAATCGCTCAATTCCCGGCGGACCCGGTCGGGATCGGCATTGTCCTTGTCGATCTTGTTGACCGCCACCACCAGGGGCACCTCGGCCGCCTTGGCATGGGCGATGGCTTCCTTGGTCTGATCCATGACCCCGTCGTCGGCGGCCACGACCAGAACGACGATGTCGGTAACCTTGGCCCCCCGCGAGCGCATTTCGGTAAAGGCGGCATGGCCGGGCGTATCGACAAAGGTCAGGTCACCCGAGGGGGCCTGCACGTGGTAGGCGCCGATATGCTGGGTGATGCCGCCCGCCTCGCCTGCCGCCACGTCGGTCTTGCGAATGGCGTCGAGAATCGAGGTCTTGCCGTGATCGACATGGCCCATGACCGTGACCACCGGTGGCCGGGGTAGGCCCACGCCGCCCAACTCGCTTTCCTGCTCCTGCAATGCCTCCAGTTCCAGTTCTTCGGTCATGGCCTGCTCGACCTCGTAACCGAAGTCGGCCGACACCAGGGCGGCAGTGTCGACATCCAGGGCCTGGTTGAGGGTGGCCAGCACCCCCAGGCGCATCAGGGCGGCAATCACCTCGCTGGCCTTGATCCCCATCCGCTTGGCCAGGTCGCCGACACTGATGGTGGAAACCACCTTGATCCGCCGCTTGATCGCCTTGGTTTCGGCGACCTGCGACATCAGCAGTTCCTTCTTGCCGATCTCTTTTCTTTTTTTGCCTTTGCGGGGCCGCATGAATTCGAGATCGCCGTCCGGGTTGAACTCGATCCGGCCTTTGCCCTTCTTCTGTCCCTTGGCGCCCTTTCTGCCGAGATCTTCCTCTTCCGTCTGAACGGCAACCACCCGCTTGCTCTTTTTCTTGGCCTTGTCGCCCCGGGCGGCGTCGTCCTTGGCCGCCGGCACCTCCGCCGAGCTTTCTCCGGGGAGCGGCCGCGCCGCCGGCCGCGCCGGCTTTTTCTGAACCGGCTTCACCCGCTTCTCCGGCACCGGGATGACCACCCGTCCCACCACCTTGGCTAGCTGCTTCGGCTTTCGCGCCTCTTCCTCTGCCACGTCTCCGGTCGGCGGCGGCGGTGCGGTTGCCGGCGGAACCCCGGGCGCTTCGCGCAACTCCCCGGCCGCTTCTCCGGTTTCGGGTTCGGCCGGGGCCTCTTCGGCCACCGCCTCGGCGGACGCAGGTTCGGCAACTGGAGGCCGTTGCTCGGCCAATGCCTCTTCCGTCGCCAACTCCGCTGCCTGGGGCGGAGCGGGGAGTTCATCGGCCTCGGCCGGCGGCGCCTCGGCGGCTGGTGCCTTGTCCTGCAACCGTGCCGCCAGGGCCTGGATTTCCGCTTCCAGAGCGAGCGTTTCGGCCTCTTCCTGTTTTTTGGCCGCTTCTTCCTTATCCGCCTTGGAGCGGCGCCGGACCACGGTCTTGACCTTGGCGGCGGGCTCGGGCTTGTTTTTCAGCTCGATCCGTCTCGCCCCGGAGTCGGGCGAGGCATCGCCGGTCAGTTTTCTGCGAATATCCGCGGCCACATCATCGTCAACGCTCGAACTGGGGCTGGCAATGGCATAGCCCATCGCGACCAGCTTGTCGGCCAGTTCCTTGCTCTTGAGTCCGAACTCCTTGGCGAGATCGTATATACGAACCTTGCTCATCAAACGCTCCCTTCCTCTGTACCCCGCCCGGCACGATCAATCCGTTTTCGGATTTTTTTGCTTTTTGCCAACCGTTCACGGCAGGTAGTGTGGTTGCAGCAATATATTCCTCGACCAGCCAGGGCGCCGAGCTGATCCGCGACCAGCTCGCCTGCGGCCAGGACGAACCGCAGCATTTCCGCCTGTGGCCCCTTGCGGCCGCAGCCCCGGCAGGTCCGCAGCGGGACATGCCCTCGCCGCATCAGGCCGGCCCGTCCTCCGACGCCTCGGCCGAATCGGCTCCCGCATCTTCCCCGGCAGCGGCGGCCGGCGCCTCGGGAGCTTCCGGCGGTTGCACCAGAGCGGCCTTTTCCTGCAGCGCCTTGGCCTTTTCCTCATCCAGGCGCGCCAGGGCCATCAACTTTTCGGTTTCCATCCCGGCCAGCAGACCGGCCGAGGCTATGCCGGCCGCGAACAGCCGGTCGGCCAAGCCCTCGTCCACGCCTTCGACCTCGAGCAGGCTGCGATAGCTCGCATTCTCCAGGTTGGTGTAGCGGGTCTCGCTCTTGACGTCGATTTTCCAATTCAGCAGCCGGGATGCCAGGCGAACGTTCTGCCCCTGGCGGCCGATTGCCAAGGAGAGTTGGTCGTCGGGCACCACCACCAGCATGGTTTTTCTCTCGTCTTCGATGACGACCATCGACACTTCCGCCGGCGCCAGGGCGTTGTACACATATTTGGCCGGATCCGGACTCCAGGGCACGATGTCGATCCGCTCGCCCTGCAGCTCCTGCACCACATTTTGAACCCGCGAGCCCTTGAGGCCGACGCAGGCACCCACCGGATCCACATCCGATTCGATGGAGGAGACCGCGATCTTGGCCCGGAATCCCGGTTCGCGGCTGGCTCCCATGATCTTGACGATGCCCTCGGCGATTTCCGGGACCTCCATCTCGAACAGCTTGATCAAGAATTCGTTGCAGGTCCGACTCAGGATCAGCTGGGCATCGCGGAATTTGCCGCTTTCCCGGACTTCGCGGCGCACTTCCTGCAAATAGGCCCGAATGCGATCTCCTTGCTTGTACGATCGTTTCGGAATCTGCCCCTCGCGGGGCAAAATGGCGTCGGTGCGACCGAGGTTGATGATCATGTCGCCGCGCTCGAACCGCTGGACGATCCCGTTGACGATGCTCCCCTCGCGGTCGCGGTACATATCGAAAATGACATCGCGCTCGGCGTCGCGCATCCGATGGATGATGACCTGCTTGGCGGACTGGGCGGCAATGCGGCCCAGGTCGGCGATATTGTCCAGCTTCTCGCCGAGATCGTCGTCGAGCTCGGCCTCGGGGTCGAGCCGCCTGGCCTCTTCCAGCGAGATCTCGGTCTCCTCGTCGTAGACCTCGTCCACCACCGTGCGATACTGGAAGACCTCGACTTCGCCCAGGTCTTCGCTGAATTGAACTTCGATCTCCCTGCGATTGCCGAACTTTTTGCGGACAGCCGAGCGGACGGCCTCTTCGATGGCATCGATCAGCAAGGCGCGGTCAATGCCCTTGTCCCGACAAATTTGATCGACAATTCGTTTGAGATTTTCTGTTCCAACCATGTTGTACTCCAACTCAGGCAATCGTTTGCATGTTCCTGCGAACTTACAGCGTCAGGCGTGCCTTTGATATATTTTCCATGTCGACCCGGACGGTTTCTCCGTCCAGCGCCAACACCACCGAGTCTCCTTCCATGCCCTGCAGGGTGCCGATGAGCACCCGCTGCCCGGCCGCAGGTTCCCGCAGCTTGATCCGGACCAGCTTGCCGGCGAAGCGGATGAAATCGTCCCGCTTCTTGAGCGGCCGCTCCAAACCGGGCGAGGAAACCTCGAGATGATAGGCGTGGTCGATCAGATCTTCCACCTCGAGATAGGCGCTGATTTCCCTGCTCACCGCGACGCAGTCGTCGATGGCGACGCCACCTTCCTTGTCGATGAACAACCGGAGCACCCAGCCGTGCCCTTCCCGGCGGAACTGGATCTCCACCAGCTCCATCGCCATGTCGGTCAACAGGGGCTCGGCAAATCCCCGAATTGTCGTGAGCAATCTATCCGTCGCTTCTTCCACAGCACGCAACCGTTTTCTTTCAACTGACCCTTCGACTGTCTCGTGGCGCCGATCCCAACCCGCCGGACAGCCGTTTTTCCGGCGCGAACGATGCGGCCAGGCCACGGTAAGCGCCCGCCCTCCCCTGGTGCCGACAAAGGCATTGCGCGGGAAAAGGCAATAAAAAAAGCGGGCAGAGCCCACTTTCGCAAACACCGGCATTTCCGATGCCGACCCCGGCAGAGATCTAAGCAACTGTGGCGCCGGGGCCAACTTCCTTTTGGAGCGGGCAACGGGGCTCGAACCCGCGACCCCAAGCTTGGGAAGCTTGTGCTCTGCCAACTGAGCTACACCCGCTCTGCCGTTCTCAAGGAAGTTCACCAAAATAGAGCATTGACAAATATTTGTCAAGCGGCAAGGCATTGCCGATCAATGATTTTCTTGCCGCCGCCTTCTCGTTCCGCACACAGGATGTCCGCGTTCAAGTGACAATAAAATCATGAGGTTGGAGCAAGAGGACGATTTGGGCAGTCCGCATCTCCAAAAACCTTCGTTTGCATCGAAACGGGTGCGGGCGTTCTCTTTACAGACACTTTTCTTGGTGTATAATCGGCGCCATGGATATCATCACCACCCATATCGGCGCCGACTTCGACAGCCTGGCCGCCATGGTCGCCGCCAAAAGGCTCTACCCCGAGGCCGAGCTCGTCTTTCCGGGATCGCAGGAGAAATCGGTGCGCGACTATCTGGCCCAGGAGTTTCGCAACATCTACGAATTTAAAAAGATCAAGCATATCGACCTGAGCAAGGTACGACGGCTGATCGTGGTCGATACCCGGCAGCCGAACCGGATCGGCAGGCTGGCGGAATGCCTGCAGAATCCCGGCATGGTCGTCCACCTCTACGACCACCACCCCGATGCCCCCGGCGACATGCACGGCAGCCAGGAGACCGTCACCTCCTTCGGCTCGACCACCACCATCTTCACCCGCCTCTTCCGGGAACAGGGCATCATGCCCAGCCCGGACGAACTCACTTTAATGGCGCTCGGGATCTACGAGGACACCGGCGGCTTCCTCCACTCATCCACCCGCCCGGAGGATCTGGAAGCCGCCTCGTGGCTGCTTGCCCGCGGCGCCAACCTCGACATCGTCACCCAGTTCATTTCTCGGGACCTCTCCTCGGAGCAGATCACCCTGATCAGCCAGTTGCAGCAGGAGGCGCAATCCTATGTCATCTGCGGGATGCCGGTGGTGATCGCAAAACTGGTCAAGGCCGATTATATCGGCGATTTTGCGATCATAGTCCAGCGATTGATGGAGATGGAAAACATCGATGTGCTCTTTGCCCTGCTCAGCCTGGGCGAACGGACCTATCTCATCGCCCGCAGCCGCATTCCGGAGGTCAACGTCGGCACCATTGCCCGCGAGTTCGGCGGCGGCGGGCATGCGTCCGCCGCTTCGGCCACCATCCGCGACCTGACCATCGCCGAGGCGGAGGAACAGCTGGTCGGGCTCCTTCACCGCCATATCCGTCCCAAGGCCGTGGCCGGCGAACTCATGAGCTCGCCGGTGATCACCGTCACCCCCGATGTCAGCATCGACCAGGCCAACCGGCTGATGACCCGCTACAACGTCACCGTCTTGCCGGTAGTCCGGGAAAACGGCGGCCACGATACCGATTCGCAGCCCGTCGGCTTTCTGGGCATGATCTCAAGGATGGTGGCGGAAAAGGCCATTTTCCACAAGCTGGGTAGCCTGCCGGTGGCCGACTACATGACCACCGAAATCGCCACCATTCCCGAAAGCGGCACCCTGGCCGACATCCAGCGGCTGATCATCGAAAACCGCCAGCGGCTCATCCCGGTGGTCCAGGGCGAGGCGATCGTGGGCGTGATCACCCGCACCGACCTGCTCAGCCTGCTGGTCCATGACCCCGCCCACCTCTCCCCGGACCTGCTCCGCAGCGACGAGCGGCCCTCGGTGGAGCGCACCCGCAACCTGGCGGGCATCATGACTCAGGTGCTGCCCCGCGACATCATCGTGCTGCTGCGCGAAATCGGGGAGACCGCCGCCGCCATCGGCTGCAACGCCTACGTGGCCGGCGGCTTTGTCCGCGATCTGCTGCTCCATGTCAAGAACACCGACATCGACATCGTCATCGAGGGCGACGGCGTCCGCTTTGCCAAGGCCCTGGCCGAACAGCGGCGCGGCATTGTCCATCCCCACGAAAAATTCGGCACCGCCACCGTGATCTTCCCGGATCAGACCCGCATCGACGTGGCCACCGCCCGGCTGGAATATTACGACCATCCGGCGGCCATGCCCACGGTGGAACACAGCTCGATCAAGCTCGACCTCTACCGTCGCGATTTCACCATCAACGCCATGGCCATCCACATCAATCCGCAGCGGTTCGGGGTCCTGGTCGATTACTTCAACTGCCAGAACGATCTCAAGGAACGACGCATCCAGGCCCTGCACAACTTGAGCTTTGTCGAGGACCCGACCCGTATTTTCCGGGCGATCCGCTTCGAGGGCCGACTCGATTTCACCATTACCCGCCACACCGAGAAACTGATCAAGAACACGGTGCAGCTCAACCTGTTCGACCAGGTCGAGGAACCCCGTTTTTTCCACGAACTCAAGCTGATCCTCTCCGAGGACGATCCCACCCCGGTCCTGCGGCGGATGGCCTTTTTCAAGCTTCTTCCCTTTCTCTGGCCGGATCTGCGCCCCAACTTCAAGATCGACCGCCGCTTCCTCCACTTTCTCACCCAGGCCAACCAGGCCATTGCCTGGTTCAATCTGCTCTACCTGCCCGACAAGCTGGAATCGTGGATGGTCTACCTGCTGGCGATCATGAGCCGCTCGCGCACCAAGGAACTGATCGCCTTCTGCGATCGCTTCGAACTGCCACCCAAGCAGCGGCGGAAGCTGATCGCGCAGAAGACCGAGGCCGAGCGCATCGCCCAGGAAATGCAGAAACGCCCCTTTCTCCGGCCCAGCGAAATCTACTGGCTCTTGCACGAACTCGACAACGAAGGCTTGCTGTACCTGATGACCATTGCCCGCAAGCGGTTCATCCAGCAGGCGGTCTCCCAGTACGTCACCACCCTGCGGCGGGAAACGCCCCTGGTCGGCGGTGAGGAACTCAAGGCCATGGGCTATATCCCCGGCCCCCAGTTCCGGGCCATCCGCAACCACCTGCTCGAGATGCAGCTCGACGGCGAAATCGCCGGGCACGACCAGGCCATCGCCTTCATCCGCACCACCTACCCGGTCGACAATCAGCCGCAGCGCTGACCGCCACCGCGCTTTTCCCCTCGCTTTTCCCCGATTTGGCCTTACTTTTTCACCCACTTCCGGCCCCGGCACCACATCCGGGCACCAACCTCATTCAGGAGTTTTTCGTACATGGATTTCGATTTCAACGCCCTCATGCGGCAATTGATCATTCAGGTACCGCCGCTGCTGTTCGCCCTGACCGTGCACGAGTTGGCCCATGGCTATGTGGCCTGGCGCCTGGGCGATCCGACCGCCAAAAATCTCGGCCGCCTGACCTTGAACCCGCTCAAGCACCTCGATCCTCTCGGGGTGCTGGCCTTCATCATCATGAAGATCGGCTGGGCCAAGCCGGTGCCGGTGAATCCCCGCTATTTCAGGCAGCCGCAGCGCGACATGCTGCTGGTCGCCCTGGCCGGACCGGCGGCCAACGTGGTCCTGGCCGTGGCCAGCGCGGCACTGGCCCACCTGTTCGTGGCCCTGCGGTTCGTGGTTCCCTTCTTTATTCTCCAGCCGCTGGTGGCCATGCTGGCGGCCAGTGTCTGGATCAACATCATGCTGGCGGTATTCAACTGCATCCCCATTCCCCCGCTCGACGGCTCGAAGGTGCTGATGGGCCTCCTCCCGCCGGATGCAGCCCGTGGCTACGCCAAACTGGAACCGTTCGGTTTCATCATCCTTCTGGTCCTGTTCTATACCGGAGCGATCGGGTGGGTGATCATGCCCATCATCCGTTTTTCCAATACCTTGCTGCTGGGATAAAAAAAGGCCCGGAAACATTCCAGGCCTTTGGGGCCGCGCCTTTGAACAGCGCGGATGTGGCGGGTATGCTTACAGCTTGTAGGTGAACCCGAAGGTCAGGAGATGGGCGGCGGCATCGGTGAACTCGCCGTTGACCGTGGCGTTGCTGACCCGGCGGCTTTCCTTGTCGTCATACAGATAGGCCGCACCGATCTCCATGTTGTCGTTGATCTTGTATCGAGCGCCCACGGAATACAGGCGAGCGTCCGAATCGGGCAGCTCAAAGCCCAGGGTGTTGCTCGACACGGGATTCTCGTCGATGGCGAACCCGGCCATGAGGATCCAGTTGTTCTTCAAGTCATAGGTGACGCTCAAGCGCCAGGAATCGGTATCCTCCCACTTCTTGGCAATCGGACTGTCAAAGGCGTAGAACGGGCTCGGGGCCCTGAACACCGAGCTGTAGTTGAAATCCAGATATTCATAGTCGGACCAATAGGTTCGATCGTAGGCCAACTCCACCGTCAACTGGTCGAAGAAGGTATACGAAGCGGCCACCGCCAGCACCGCGGGCAGGGGAATCTCGACGCTGGCGGAACCGCTGTAGGCCATCGACATCGGCACGTAACGCAGGGTTGCGTCGCCCTCGACGCTTAAATCCACCTTGGAACGGTAGGTGACGCTCAGGTTCATGTTGTCCACGGGCCGGAGCGTGGCCGCCAGATTGTATCCCGCATCCCAGGAATCGCCCTTGAGGTCTCTCGTCAGCAGGTCGTTGGCGTTGCCTTTCACCTTGCCGTCCGTATACACTCCCCGGATGCCGGCGCCCACGGAAAATCGGTCGCAGAATTTATAGGAAACCGTGGGATTGAACTCGAAAATCTTGAGCGAGAATTCCTCGGCATAGGTCCGGGGATACGGCTCCTGCCACTGCTTCGACAAGCCGCCCGGCGCGGTCACCGAGAAACCGAAGCGGAACTTGTTGTATTCCGGCGAGACCGCGAAGAAGGTGGGCATGAAAAAATCCTCGGCCTCGGCATCGCCGCTTCGGGCCGGGTTCCGATCCTCATAGTCGATCGAACTCAAGTGGATCCAGGTGGCGTCCGCCTCCAGTTGAGCGCGGTTTTCCAGCCAGGACATGTTGGCGGGATTATAGTAAGAAGCGTCGGCGCCCGGGGTGTAGGCCACATAACCGCCGGCACGGGCCACCGAGTTCACCGACTGTTCCGGGATGCGATAGCCCGATGCCAACGCCGATCCGTCCGCCGCCAGCAGGATCAATCCCGCGATTCCACATGTTTTCCTCATTCATTTTCCCCTTGTTGTTGGTTGAAGGTGTTGCTTGTTTACGCCTGCATGCTGTCGGCAGAATAGAGATATCGCTTGATCTTGTGGGTGGCGGTCTTGACGAAGGGCTCGCGCCGTTCGAGGATCCGGGAGATGCGGGAAGAATTCGAGAGCTGCTCGTTGACGGCGACGCGCATTTCCTCGAACAGGTCGGCGATGAAGCGGTGCCGCTGGGTCCGGCTCTGGCCGGCCGTTTTCCCGTCGATGAATTCATAGTCCGGATAAATCCAGGCCTCGAGCAAGCCGCGGTTCTCGATGACCAGCGACTCGACCACAAAGGGATGGGCGTTCAGCTTGTGCTCGATCGCCTCGGGATATACGTTTTCTCCGTTCGACAGGACGATGACCGACTTGGACCGTCCCCTGATATGCAGGTTGCCGGCGGCGTCGAGCAGACCGAGATCGCCGGTCTTGAGCCAGCCGTCCTCGGTCAGCGTTTCCCTGGTCGCCTCCTGGTCGTTGTGATAACCCTGCATGATATTCTGGCCCCGGGCCAGGATCTCGCCGACCCCGGTTTCGGGATGGGGATCGTCGATGCAAATCTCCACGTTGGGCACCGGTTTGCCGGAAGACCCGAGCTGGATGGTCGTGTCGCCGTGCGGTCCGCCGGCGAGCAGCGGCGCCGCCTCGGTCAGGCCGTAACCGATGATGTAGGGGAAATTGGCGTCGCGGAGAAAGGCCTCGACCTCCGGATTGAGCGCCGCGCCGCCGATCCCCATCACCTCCAGGCGGCCGCCGAAAAAAGCGTACAGTTTGGCGCCGATCTTGCGGTAGATCATCTTCCTGCTCGGGCCGAACCGGCAGAAGAAGCTGAGCATCCTGCTTTTTTCCACCGCCGGGATCACCCGTTTCTTGAAGATCTTCTCGATGATCAACGGCACGACCATCATGGCGTGGGGTTGTTCCTTCTCGCAGATCTTCTGCAGGATGGCCGGGGTGGGCGTCTTGCCGGCATAAACGACCCGGCACCCTTTCAGCAGCGGCAGGAGAAACCCGACCGTGAATTCGTAGGTGTGGGAGATGGGCAGCACCGAGAGAAACACCCAACCGGGAACGATCTGCATGACGTTGCCGGCCGAATGGGCGTTGGCGCACAGGTTGCGATGGCTGAGCATCACGGCCTTGGAAAAGCCGGAGGTGCCGGAAGTGTACAGGATGGAGGCCAGGTCATCCGGCGCAATCTTCGGAAAATCCAGGGTTTCGTCACGGGCCTCGCCGCCGAAGTCGGCAAGCGCCTCGGCCACAAAGTCGCTGAAGGTTTGCAAGCTGATCAGGCCGGTGTTGTCGCGGTAATCGTCAAAGGTAATGACATGACGGAGCTGCTGCTTCAGGTCGTAGATCTTTTCGATCTGCCGCTGGGTGAGAAAGATCACGTCGCAGTGCATTTCCCCCAGGATATGGTGGACATCGGCCTCCGGAAGATCGGGAAAAATGGGAACGGTGACCGCGCCCAGCCGAACCACCGCCAGGTAGACGATGCCCCAATGATGGGAATTCTCCGCAAGCAGTGCGACCCTGTCGCCCTGCTTGACGCCGAGACGCCGCAGCAAGGCGGCGATGGCGAGAATCCGCTCGTGCATGGTCTTGTAGGAAAGCGGTTCGTCCAAGGCCATGCCGACCGCGGGCAATTGCCGGTACTTGCGGCAGCTGATATCGACCAAATCGTTCAGGGTCGCCGCGTTTTCCTGGATGACCGGCAGGTGACCGGCCACCGGTTGTTCATCGACGGCCTCCTGGTGTCCATCATGGTTCAATGCGGCTTCATCTGGCGATGTTTGCATACTTTTTCCACCTCCAATCCTTGATTCGGCGTAGTGTCATAGCTGGCCTGTTTACCATACCATGTGGTGATTTTCAAAGAAAACGGGCAATTCGCTTGACAGCGCGGAAAGAGAGCGGGTAACTTGCCTAAATTTATAGAGTTGCCTTTAACCATCCGCGATCCGTATGCCTCGATTCCTGTCTTTTACCCTGACGTTGATGGCGGTGAGCATTCTTTTGCTTCTCCCCCCCGTAAACGATGTCCACGGCGCTCAACCGACCGTCGCCGCGACCAAAACAAAGCAACAAGGGACGTCCCCAAGCATTGCCAAGCCGCCCGCACCGGCCAAGCCGGCGGCGCAAGCCGCCGCCCCAGCCAAATCGCCGGTGAAAAAATCCGCTGCCGCCCCGAAAAAGACCAAGGCGAGTCCGGCGGCTCCCGCTACGGCCCAGGCCAAACGCGGCACCCAGGCAAGCGGTACCACCGCCAAGGCGGCGGCTGCCAAAAAACAGCCGCAGGTTGCCGCCCGTCAGACCACACCGGCGCCCAAGGCCGTGCCGAGCCAGCAAGCCAGGAAAGCCAGGAAGAGCAACACCGCCACGGCGCGGAGTGCGACCCGTCCCGCTCCGGTCGCCGCAAGTGCCGAGCCGGCCGGGGCACCCCAGGGATTCGAAAAACAGATCAGCGCGAGAAGCGCCATCATTCTGGACGCGAAGACCGGTGGCGAGCTTTTCACCAAGTACCCCGACAACCCGCGCCAGCCCGCCTCCACCATCAAGATCGTGACCGCCATGATCGCGATCAAATCCTTGAAGGACAACGACGTGGTCGAAGTCAGCAACCACGCGGCCAGCATGCCCAGCTCCAAGGTGTTTCTCGAAACCAGCAAGCGCTACCAGGCCGATGACCTGATCAACGCGGTCCTTCTTTCCTCCGCCAACGACGCCAGCGTCGCCCTGGCGGAAAAGGTGGCCGGCAGCGAGGAAAGTTTCGCCAACCTGATGACGATTTCGGCACGGATGTGGGGTGCCCGCAACACCGTCTGCCGCACCGCCTCGGGACTGACGGCCTTGGGCCAGCAATCGACCTCCCGCGACCTGGCCAACATCTTCCGCTATGCCATGCAGCACGAAGAGTTTGCCCGGCGGATGCGGGAAAAATCTGTCACCACCTCCTACGGCAAGGTCTTGCGCAACCATAACAAGGCGTTGTGGAAGGTGGACGGGGCACTGGCCGGTAAAACCGGCTATACCGTTGCCGCGCGGCAGACCTATGTCGGGCAGTTCAGCCGCAACGGCCAGACCATCGTGGTGGCGCTCATGGGCAGTGAAACGATGTGGGCGGACCTGGGCAAGTTGGTCGAATACGGTTTCAAGAAACAAAGAGATGAGCAGCTGGCCCGGCTGGGTTCCAGTGCTGTCGGCGGAGTCCCACAGTCGAACTGACGAAATCGGCGACATCCGGTCAAAAAAAAAGGTCTGCATCGCTGCAGACCTTTTTTTTTGAAAACCGTGAGAAAACTATCGTTCCGCGGCCAGCTGCTTGCGCACCAGTTCGAGAAAGGCATCCCGCTTGAACGGTTTTTCCAGGGTGGCGATATCGCCAAGATACCCGGCCATGGTCAGATAGCGTTCCGCCTTGATGGCGCCGCCGCCGGAAATGGCCAGTATTTTCAGCTCGGGATAATCGCGCACCAATTCCATGATGAATTTCAGGCCATCTTTGATCGGCATGATCATGTCGGTGATGACCAGATCAAAAGCATGGCGACCGACCAGCGCCAGCCCTTCCTCACCGTTTTCAGCGGTGTGAACGGTATAGCCCTCCTGCTCCAGCATCTGGGTCAGCATGGTGCGGATTTGTGCTTCGTCGTCGACCACCAGTATCCGTTTCAAGAACCTTCCACTCCTTATTGCAAAATAGTATTTATTGCATTCTGCGCATCCTACAAGCTGTCCCCGCGCGATTCAACAGCTTTTTCTCGGGGTCAGTCTTTTTCCCGACGGCATAACCGCCCGAAACCGCCCGGAATAGTTCCTGAAGACCAAAATGCCCGCCCCTGTTTGAAGTCGACAAACCACTGGCCGCCCGGCTTTCTGGTCGCATCGACAAAGACAAAGGGCTGCTCCCCGGAGAAGCAGCCGTGCAGATATTGGCCCGCCGCGGACTGCTCGCGTTCGAGCAGGGAAAGGGCCTCGGCCATCGAAGGCAGACGCCAGTCGGAAAATCCCGCAAACCCGGTGCCGTTGATCCGCTCGATCTCCCGGCGCATCGAGCGATGGCTCATGATATCGGTGCCGCCGCGCTGCCACATCAATCCGGTGACCCGGTCGCTGACCGTCAGGCCGTCATTGTTGTCGACCAGCACCTTGGCGAAACTCCCCTCGGGATTGCGCTCCTGTTCGACGAAATTGAAGCGGAGCACCAGGGCGGTCACATCCTCCTCGCTCATTTCGGCGGGCTCGTGCGGCAGAACGACCCGCTCCGGCACGGCCGGGGCCGCATCCCGTCCCGGCAGACCGGTGCCGGCCATCGGGGCGCGGCTGGTTTCGAGCAGGGGAATCACCTTGGAATCGTCTTCGCTTTCCACCACCTGGGCAAGCAGCCATTGTTTCAATTCCTCGTTGATGGGGTGGGTCCGTTCGAAGCGAGCCACCTTACCTTGTTCGTCGACGCACCGGCGGACCATCTCCGGCGGCGCCAGGATTTCGGCAATCACCCGTGCATGCTTGATGCCGCGTTCCATCAGGCAAAGCTTCGGCTCTTCGTCCCAGGCGTCGATGAAGAAATAATAGATCCGTTCGTTCTTGCTCCGGACCCGCTCCCGGCCGCCCCAGCTCTCGAACGTGCCAAAGGTGTACTCGGGGGTCATTTCCCAATCGATCGCCGCTATTTCCGTTTGCACCAATTTTTTGAAGAGCCCCATCCTGACCTCCACTAAGGTTGAAAATGATCTGCAAGGCCGTTAGATACTAATAAGCAGAATTCACCTCTACTATAATGATAACAATTCCCACTTCAACATGAAAAAGCCCATCCGGACAAAATCAGGCTCGCCGCTGCCGCTCGGGGCCACCATCACCCATCAGGGGGTCAACTTTGCCCTTTTCTCGCGCCATGCCTCCGCGGTCACCCTGGTCATCGCCCCGGAGGCCAGACGGCAACGCGGCTGGATCGAAATCCCTTTGGATCCACAGGCCAACAAGACCGGCGATATCTGGCATATTCTGCTCAGCGACATTCCCCTGCCCCTGCTCTACGGCTATCGGGTCGACGGCCCGGACGACCGGCAGGAAAACGGGCACAGCTACGACGCCCGCCGCATCCTGCTGGACCCCTATGCCAAGGAAATCCATTCCCCGGATTGGGGTCGGTCCCGGACCTGCCTCGGCTCCGAACCCTGTTGCCTGCTGGACAGACAGGTCTACGACTGGGAAGGGGACCGGCCGCTCAACATCCCCCTGCGGGACTCGATCATCTACGAACTGCATGTCCGCGGCTTCACCCGCCACCCGTCTTCCGGGGTCGATTGCCCCGGCACCTTCAGGGGCATCGTCGAAAAAATACCCTATCTCACGAAACTGGGAATCACGGCCGTGGAGTTGATGCCCGTGACCGAATTCGACGAGAACGAGCCCATCTTCACCAATCCCCAAACCGGCGAGCGACTGAAAAATTTCTGGGGCTACAGCCCGCTCTCCTTCTTTGCCCCCAAATGCAGCTATAGCAGCGATCTCCTGGCGCCGCTCACCGAATTCCGCGACATGGTCAAGGCCCTGCATCGGGCGGGGATCGAGGTGATCCTCGACATCGTCTACAACCACACCGCCGAGGGTGGGGCCGACGGGCCGACCACCAGTTTCCGCGGCATCGACAACACCATCTATTACCTGCTCGATCCCTGGACCCGCGCCTACCTCAATTTTTCCGGCTGCGGCAACACCTGCAACTGCAACCATCCCATTGTCCGCAGCCTGATCATGGACGCCCTGCGCTGGTGGGTGATCGACATGCACGTCGACGGCTTCCGCTTCGACCTGGCCTCGATTCTCGGCCGGGATTCGAGCGGCCAGGTGTTGTCCAACCCGCCGGTGGTGGAACGTATCGCCGAAGACCCGGTCCTGGCCGACACCAAGATCATCGCCGAGGCCTGGGACGCGGCCGGGCTGTACCAGGTGGGCCAGTTTTCCCGGCACCGCCGCTGGGCCGAATGGAACGGCCGCTTCCGCGACGATGTCCGCGCCTTCGTGGCTGGCCACGCCGGCACGGTTCCGGCCCTGGCCACCCGCATCGCCGGCAGCTCCGATCTCTACCAGCATTCCAACCGCCGGCCCTGCAACTCGATCAACTTCGTCACCAGCCACGACGGCTTCACCCTGGCCGACCTGGTCAGCTACAACGAGAAGCACAACCTGATGAACGGCGAGGACAACCGCGACGGCGACAACAACAACCTCAGCTGGAACAGCGGTGCCGAAGGACCGAGCTCCGACAAGGCCGTCCTGAACCTCCGTTCCCGGCGCGTCCGCACCATGGCCACCATCCTGCTGCTCTCCCAAGGGGTGCCGATGCTGGTTGCCGGCGACGAATTCGGCCGCAGCCAGCAGGGCAACAACAATGCCTGGTGCCAGGACAATGCCGTCAGCTGGATCGACTGGACCCTGGCGCGAACCAACAAGCCGCTGTTGCGTTTTTTCCGCAAACTGATCCGGCTGCGCAAGTCGCACCCGGTCTTCCGGCGCGAGGATTTCTTCCTGTACGACGGCCAGGGCCAGAAGTTGGAGGGGCAGCCGCTTGAAATCCTCTGGCAGAACTTGCGGCCGGGCGAGCAGGATTGGTCCCGAGAGTGCCGGACCCTGGCCTTCCATCTCATCGGCGCCGACCTGCAACCGGCGGACGCGGATTTTTTCGTCATGCTCAACGGCAGCCCCACCGAGGCCGCCCGATTCGTCGTTCCCGCGGCCAGCCGGGGCAAAAACTGGGGCATGCTCATCGACACCGGCCGCCGCCCGCCCCAGGACTTCGTTGACCCGGAGCATGGCGATACGGTAGAGTGCGGCCAAACCCTTCTTGTTGCCAATATGGGCTGCATGGTCCTGCAGTCGCGATGAATGAGGTAACCACATGATCAAACTGCTGATGCTGGGCGATTCGCTGGTGGAATGGGGCAACTGGTCCAGACACCTGGCCCATGTCGCTGTCATCAACCGGGGCATTGCCGGCGAAATGACCGAGGAGTTGTCGGCCCGGCTGATGGATGAAATCGACGACTGCCCTGCCCCGGACGCGGTCCTGGTCCAGTCCGGAACCAATAACCTCTTGATGGGATACATGTTTTTCCCGGCGATCTTTTCCACCATGATGCAGCGGCTGCGGGCCTGCTATCCGGGCATGCCGCTGATCCTCTGCTCGTTGATGCCCATGCCCGCCGCCCCCATCCACGAGATCGAACAGGTCAACCGCCAATTGGCCGAGGTGGCGG
Source organism: Desulfobulbus sp. (assembly GCF_031547805.1). Classification (GTDB taxonomy): domain Bacteria; phylum Desulfobacterota; class Desulfobulbia; order Desulfobulbales; family Desulfobulbaceae; genus Desulfobulbus. The sequence continues at coordinate 7,645 of NZ_JAVBRQ010000007.1, read as the reverse complement.
CGACCACCGAAAACTGCCTCTTTCTCGATTTGGTCGGACCTTTTTTCGAACAGTGCCTGCCCATTACCCAGCCGGGCTTTCTCGCCGACAACGTCCATCTCAGCACCAGGGGCTACCAGGTCTGGGCCGGCGAGATCGACCGCTGCCTGCAGGGCCTGTTTCCCGACAACAGCCGAAGTTGACAGGCGACCGGCAAATTCTTATTACAAAACCGATGTGCAATCCCGACCGCATCCAGCGGTCACCCACGGCCCTTCACTCTTGCTTTCATTTGTTTTTTTCTCATATCTTGGAGAGTTCACATGTTTCTATCGTCCAAAATCCTGCTTCGTACCGCCCTTTGCCTGACCCTGGTCGCCCCGGTTCCCGTCCTGGCCGCAGAACAACCGGCCAACCCGCCGAAAGAAATGTCCGCCGAGGCCGCGCTCGACGGCGTGGCCCTGCAGGGCAACGTCCTTGAGACCATGAACAGCAACGGCTACACCTATTTGCTTCTCGATGCGGCCCAGGGCAAGATCTGGGTCGCCATCCCGGAAACCCAGGTCAAGGTCGGGCAGAGCCTGGCCATCGCCCCGGGCATGACCATGTTCAATTTCACCTCCAAGACCTTAAACCGCACCTTTGATCGCATCGTCTTCGCCCCCGGCCCGGACAAGGGCTCCCGTCCGGCCGCTGCGGCCGAGGCGGCCAAGCCCGCCCAGGGAGGCGGATTCGATGCCGCCCTGCGGGCCGAGGCGGCCGGCGCCAAGGACGCAGCCGCCCCGGCCGAAGGCGGCTCCGATGCCAGCCTGGGCACCTCGACCGGCAGCGCCGGTGCCGTGGTCCCTTCGTCCGAGGTCAACGTGCATAAGGCCGCCGGACCGAACAGCTACTCGGTGGGCGAGTGTTTCGAACAGGGCAAGGAGTTGAACGGCAAGACCGTCCGGGTCCGGGGCAAGGTGATGAAGATCTCGCGGATGATCATGGGCAAGAATTGGCTGCACATCCAGGATGGCACCGGCAACCCGCTGAAAAACCATCATGACCTGGTGGTCACCACCCAAGAGGATCCCGGCGAGGGCACCGTGGTCACCATCGAGGGCAAGCTGGCCGCCGACAAGGATTTCGGCGCGGGCTACCGGTACGATGTCCTGGTCGAAGATGCCAAGATCGAAAAATAAGCCTCCGGTTCCCGCCCATGCCCGTCCCCAGAATCGCCCCCGCCGAGATCGGCTTTGATTTCGATGGCGTCATCGCCGACACGGTCGAGGCCTTCATCCGCCTGGCCTGCGAACAATACGGCCACTGCGGAATCCGCCCGGAACAGATCACCGATTTCGCGGTGGAGGAATGCCTGTCCATGGAAGCCGGCCTGGCCGATGCCATTTTCCTGGACATCCTGCGCGATTCGGTGGGAACGGGCCTGTTGCCCATGCCGGGAGCGGTCGAGGTGCTTGGCGACCTGTCCCGGCAGGCCCAGGTAAAAGTAGTGACCGCCCGGCCGGAGGTGCAACCGGTGCATGCCTGGCTCCAGACGGTGTTCCCGGAACCGGTCTGGGAACGCATCCAGGTGGTGGCCATGGGCGACCACGACGACAAGACCCGGCACGTCAAGGAATTGGGGCTTTCCGCCTTTATCGACGACCGGGCCGAGACCTGCATTCAATTGCATCGGGCAGGAATCACGGCCATTGTCTTCAGCCAACCGTGGAACCGTGACCGCCACACCCTGCCCTCGGTGCACACCTGGGCGGAAATCCGCGATCTCTGCCTGTAACCATTTCCGGAGAGCCTCCCATGCGCTGCCCTGCCTGCGGCACCCAGGTCACCCCTTTCAAGAACCCGGTTCCCACCGTGGACATCATCATTGAAACCGAGGGCGGCATTGTTCTCATCGAACGCAAGAATCCCCCCTTTGGCTGGGCCTTGCCCGGGGGGTTCGTCGATTACGGTGAGTCCTTCGAGGATGCGGCCCGGCGGGAAGCCGCGGAGGAAACCGGCCTGTCCGTGACCTTGACCCTCCAGTTCCACACCTACTCGGCCCCGGACCGCGATGCCCGCCAGCACACTGCCTCGACCGTCTACGTCGCCACGGCCAGCGGCCATCCGGTGGCGGCGGACGACGCTCAACGGGCAGAGGTGTTCCATGAGGGCAATCTGCCCCCCCTGGTCTTTGACCACGAGCGCATCCTGCGGGATTATTTCGCCTTCAAGCAAAACGGCCACCGGCCGTTTCTGTAATCGACATCAGGCCCAGGTCGGTTTTATTTCCGGTTTGATTTCTTGACCTTTTTTGACTTCTCGACCTGCAAGGTTCCCAACCTGAACGTGGGTTGCGGCGCGGGAACTCGGGGGGCAACCGCCTGCGCGGGAGCTGGTTCGATTCGCGGGGGGGGGAGGGGAGGCGATTTCGGCTCGGGTGGCGGAGACAACCGAGCCGCCGGTTCTTGAGCCGGCGCGGGTTGGGGCTCGATAGCAGCGGTCGCTGCCGGCATGGAAGTTTCCGACGCCGGGGGCAGTGCAACGACCGGTGTGGCGGATGTGTCCGGAGAGGTCGGCAGGGGCGATGAGGTCGGGACGTCGGAGGGTAGCGGCCGGGTGGTGAGGTTACGGGCTGGCGTCTGCCCAGGAGATGCCGGCAGGATGGCTGGCGGTTCTTTCGATCGTCCCTGCCAAATCAGCAGCAGAACCAGGACGGCAAGACCGGCACCAGCGATAACCGCAAGCCACAGACCGCGAAACCGGTGGGAACGGCGCGGCGGCGGCAAGGCCGCTGTTGCCGATACGGAAGAATCGACCGATGCGGCCACCGGCTGCCCTTGGCCTGCGCCTGCCGTCCCTGCCAGGGACTGCTCGGGCAGCGCCACATCCCGGCCGGTGGCCAAAGGCGGCCCATCCGCGGGTCCGGGTTGTCGCGCAGCATCGGGCCGGGACGAAAGCCGGGAAAACACCGCCTCCGCACCCGCCAGGGCCGCCCGTTCTTCAGACAGACCCGGCACATCGACCACCAGCCGCTCGATGTCGCGGTACAGCTTGCCCGCCTCCTCCCGCCGTCCTTCGGCGGCAGCACTCCTGGCCAGATGGCGCAGGCGCTCCACCTCGGCCAGCAGCCGGCTCACTTCCCGCTCCAGCGCCTGCCGTTGTTCGGTCTCGATTCCGTCGCTGAATTGCCGCAGCAGAAACCGGGCCTCGAGCACCCGCCGTTCCTTCATCCTCGCCCGGATGCGGGCAGCGGGGTCTTCCGGGGAAAACTCGGCGTCACCAGGCATTGTTGCGCACCAGTCAGAAGAACATCTTGAGGATCGCGTACATGGTCAGCCCCGCGCCTACGGAGCCATACAGCAGCAGTCAAGGGGGACAGTCGCCGGCCGCGCGTTTTCGCAAAACAACAAAGGCGGCGATTCCGGCCAGGGCGGCGGCCCCGACCACAAGCAACTCTTCCATGGTACCTCCTTGCCGGGAAAAGCGCTACCCTCGAATCTTGGCGTCCTTTTTCTTGCGCAACCGGATGGCCTTGGGCGTGATTTCCACCAGCTCGTCGTCATTGATATAGGATATGCAATCCTCCAGACTCATGTCAACCGGCGGGGTGAGGATAACTGCGTCGTCGGAGCCCGAGGCGCGGACGTTGGTCAGCTTCTTGCCCTTGGCCGGATTGACGATCAGATCGGCCGGCCGGCAGTGCTCGCCGATGATCATGCCGGGATAGACATCGATACCGGGGCCGAGGAAAAGCTTGCCGCGCTCCTGCAGGTTGAACAGGGCATAGGCCACGGTGGCGCACGGCTCCTTGACGATCATCACCCCGTTGACCCGGTTCTGAATCTCGCCGGCATGGGGCCCCCATTCGGCGAAGATATAGTTCATCACCCCCATGCCCCGGGTATCGGTCATGAACACCGAACGGTAGCCCAGCAGCCCGCGCGTCGGCACCTTGAACTTCATCCGGGTCATCTCCTTTTCCACCCGCATGTCGAGCAGCACCCCCTTCACTTTTCCCAGCTTTTCGATCACCACCCCCTGGAACTGCTCGTCCACGTCCACCGACAGCTCTTCGTAGGGCTCGAGCACCTGACCGTCGACCTCGCGCATGATCACCTGCGGCCGGGTCACCTGGAACTCGTAGTCTTCCCGGCGCATTTTCTCAATCAGAATAGAGAGATGGAGCTCGCCCCGGCCGGAAACCCGGTAGCCGATGCCCTCGGTGAGCGGCTCGACCTGCAAGGCCACATCGGAGAGGGTTTCGCGGGCGAGCCGTTCCTCGAGATGGCGCGAAGTCACGTATTTGCCGTCCTGGCCGGCAAAGGGCGAATCGTTGGGGATGAAGTTCATGGAGATGGTCGGCGGATCGATCTCGATCAACGGCAGGGGCCGAGGATCGGCGGGATCGGTGAAGGTCACGCCCACGGTCACGTCTTCCATGCCGGCCACGGCCACGATGTCGCCCACCGAGGCGCTGTCCACCGGCACCTTCTGGCTGCCGCTGAAACCGAAAATCTTGTTGATCCGCACCGGGCCGATCGAGCCATCGCGCCGGGCCACGGCCAGTGGCGTGCGCAGATCAAGCCGGCCGTTGACCAGTTTACCGATGCCCAACCGGCCGAGATAGGGGGAATAATCGATGGTGTTGATCTGGAGCTGCAGCGGTGCCTCGGCACTGCCCGACGGCGGCGGCACGTGCTTAACAATCATCTCGGACACCGCCTGCATGCCGGTCTCGGGGGTCACCGGCGCATCCGCCTCGGCCAGGGCGTACCCGGCCTTGGCCGAGGCGTAGACCACCGGAAAATCGAGAATATGATCCGGAGCGTCGAGGCGGTCCAGCAGGCCGAAGACCTGGTCCACCGCCCAGTCACAGCGGGCCGCTGGCTTGTCGATCTTGTTGACCACCACCAGGATGGGCAGGGCCGCGGCCAGGGCCTTTTTCACCACGAAAAAGGTCTGGGGCATCGGTCCCTCCTGGGCATCGACCAGCAGCACCGCCCCATCGGCCATGCGCAGCACTCGCTCCACCTGGCCGCCGAAATCGGCATGGCCCGGCGTGTCGATGATGTTGATCTGGTAGTCGCCATACAGATAGGACCCGTTCTTCGAGGCAATGGTGATGCCGCGCTCGCGTTCGAGGTCCATGGAGTCCATCAGCCGCTCCGCCACCTGCTGGTTGTCGCGGAACATGCCGCTTTGGCGAAACAACTGATCGACCAGGGTGGTCTTGCCATGATCGACATGGGCGATAATGGCGACATTGCGAATAAACTTCTGCTCCATACTGCTCCTGCCCCAGGGGGCGTCTGTGGTGTACGGTGATTGTCCCGGACAACCGGAAGGCAACTGATGGCGGATGGGAACCGGCAGGGTATCCGAAGGAGAAAACGGACCGGCCCGCAAACAAAAAAGAGAGTTTATATAACGGAAGAAGAACAAGAAGACAAGGAGATTGACGCGAGGGTCGGTCGGTGGGATGAAAAAAATCACTTACAACGCCGCCGTGACCCGCAAGAGGCGAAAACAAGGAGCAGGCCGCCATCGGCCTAGCCAGCAGGAGACGGCAATAACCTCGTTGGCGCCGCAGGTGGGATCTGCGACGCAAAAATGCATTGCAGGCTCCTCTCACAAATCGGTGCAAAAATATTTAGGAAATGGTCCCCAGAGTGTTGGCAAGCAATCCAATGGTTCATGGACCCGACAGTCATAAGTCCTTGAGCTTGAGCCCGGCCAGAGGCAAGGGCGGCTTTTGCCGTCCCTTCGCCATCGCCACTTTCAGGCCCGTCATGTACTGCTTGGTTTGTCAAGGCCGCGTAGCGCCCAGCGGGCTTGGCCTTGATAAACCAAGCGGTATATGACACCAAAATGCCAAAGGAGCGCGCTTTAATCACGCGAACTGTATCCCAAGGAAATATCAACCATGCTTTGTTGAGCACAACTGATTGATATCAAGCACAATTTCAATCAATTGACGTGGTAATCTTGCACCGATTCTTGTGAAGAACCTGCATTGCATGTACACGGTGTGGCAGCCCCCGGTTTTCTTTGTTTAACCATTCCATGACAATACGTCATTTTCCTCGCCATGTATGTTATTTTTCGTTGTTTTTCAAAGTTTTTCATCTTGACGGCAGTATCCGTTGTATTCTAAAAGCGGATCATTGAACAGCTACGCTGGTGCCGGCCAGCTCAGTAAGATGTATCAGCAAATCGGCACGAAACTGAACAACTGCGCTTTTTTTTCGCCAAGGTACGGATTTTTCGATGACCAAGACGCAAAGTGACAAGCGTTCGGTTGACAAGCACCAGCGTCAGCCCACAAGGCTGGCAATCGCCCTCGACAGACATTAAAAAGGAGGTTTAATTGAGGAGAGCACTGATTCAGGTATCCGCCTAATCCTCCGGAAGTTGAGGGAAAAGTTGCTGCTTCTTTTTGCCGAATGGCTTTTTGCTCTCTGGCACTGCTTCGATGGCCTGAAGAACGGTGACGAACTCTTTGCTCCGACAATATGAACAATGGATTTTTCATGGCCGACTATCGAAGGAATTCATGGTAAAAAGGCATAGTAAAATTGAGAAGAAGATCGGTTTTTTTTTTACGACAATACCAAAGAAAGTCACATCGTGGAGCTGAACCTAACGACCGAGACTACAGTCGAAACCTTGAAAAGAAAATTAAGGTAATGGATCCCGAGGAGCTTGGTGAATTTTTGTACGGTGATGGGGAATTCAATATTCCATATGAAATTGATTTGAAATGGTTTTCTAATGAACCAATTGAAGGTGTCAATTTTGCGATGAACAACCTTGTTGTAATCATATCTGGATCACACATGGACAAAAAATGAACAATTGTCTCCTTGACAAGATTGATTCCTGAACCAGAATATTATATTGAACTCGAAACAGGAGAAGACGACATCAAGGTGTTCCAATCAAATTTAAAAAAAGAGGACATATAACCTGTCTACACTCCCATTAATATTAACAAGTACGCTAATTGCCGAAAATTAAAAGTATACTCTGTAAACTGCTTGCATTGATCGAAGTGAAATTTCGCTAAAAACGAAACACCTGTAACTGAAAAATGTGCGCTGATTAATGATCGTTTTAATAATATGAAAAAAACAGTTTATATATTTATTTTTTCATTGTCTTTTTTTGGATTATTATATTGCATCTCTGGATCTGTCATAAGTATGTGGCTTAGCGCGACGCCTGATTACCCAGTCGACAAAGCAGAAATTAATTTTATTTACTGGGCAGCTGGTTCATTTGTATATTTGATAATATCATTATTTTTTCTATATAAAACTTTAAAAAATGGAGAGACATCTAGTCGCCCTTGAAAAATCTTCCAACACTACGAAATATATAGATAAAACATGAAAAATATATCACTATAAATCGCAGGATAGAGCACCTTTGCCCTTCAATTTCTGGTGATTTTCGATGCATCCGAAGCGGCAGGTTTCCAGTCCCCAATTGAACATGTTCCGTAACCGTTTGGAGAGTATCTTGAAAATTAGATGCAGTAATTTGCGGCGAATTAAACAATTAAATTGTTGATTTATCGATATTATGTTATTGTTTCCATCGTTTTAAAGAGCCTTGTCACCTTCTGACCCGATGGAGAGCCGCCATGATTCAGCCCGGTTTTTTTGATCTGCAGGACCGCTTG
>NZ_JAVBRQ010000040.1:0-18459 GCF_031547805.1 Desulfobulbus sp. | reverse complement strand
CTGAAAACCTGCTGCTTCGGCTGCATCGAAAATCACCAGAAATTGAAGAGGAAAAGTGCTATATCCTGCAATTTATAGTGATATATTTTTCATATTTTATCTATGTATTTCAGCTTGTTGAAAGCTTTTTCATGGTCGACTGGCTACAATCCCAATTGCTTCAAGACGCTGGGGCCGGCCACGCCGTCTTCGGCAAGGCCATTGGCCTTTTGACTGGCCTTGACCGCCGTTTCCACGGCTTCGCTGAAGACGCCATCTTGGGGGCCCGTGTACAGCCCTTTTGCTTTCAAGGCCTTTTGCAAGGCCTCCACCCGGTAACCGCTGTCCCCCTTGCGCAGCATGATGCCCTCCTTCTTGCCTTGGGCGGACATATAGACCGAGCTTTTGCTGCTCTTGCTCATTTCCTTCTGCATGGACACATTGCCGGCGGCGCGCTCAAGCTGTTTTTCGTCCACCGCCAACTGCTCCATCTTGCTGGCTATCGCTTTGTTGCCCGGGGCCACCGGGGCGAGTTTTTTCTGGTTTTCCTCGAGGATCTTTTTCGCACCCTTGGCATCGCCGGACTTGAGTTTTTCGATGGCGGCCACATGCGCCTCCGAGGCATCCATCAGCAAGGACTCCTCCTCCACCTGGCGTATTGCCGGGGCGGCCTTAGCATTGACATCGGCTACGGCCTTGGCGTCTTCCAGCACATCGATCGTCAACGGGGTCTCCTGACTCTGGTTCCGGCCGTCCTCGGTTTTGTAGTTGAACTTCAAAACGCCCAATTTCTGCTGGGCCTCGCCTTTGACCGGGGTAAATTCCATTTCCAGCAGCACTTGGCGCTTTTCTCCGGAGCTGAGGTTGCTCATGTCGATATTGAGCGCGCCATCGCGCTGTTCCTGCGTATAGCCGCGGGCCTTGAACTGTTTCGTCCCGGCGGCCGGAACCAAGGCGACCGTCAAATCCTTGCTGTACATGGCTGCGGCCAGATGCGCCTCCTGGCGAAAGACCGCCGGCAGGTTTTCGACATCGTTGACGTAATAATATTGGCCGCCTCCCTGCTGGGCCACCGCCTGCATCAGATCTTCGTCGTAATCCGCTCCCAGGCCGATGGTGGAGATATTCACCCCCTGCTTGCGCGCTTTGGCCGCCAACTGCCCCACCTGCACGGCCCCTGTCACCCCTTGGTTCGCCAACCCGTCGGACAGGAGAATGACCCGGCTTACCCCCTCGAACCGGCGTTCCTTCAACTGCCCCACGCCCGCTTCCAAGCCGCCGGATAGAAAGGTGCTCCCATCGGGCGTGATGGTATCCAGCAGTTTATACAACTTTTCCTTGTCCGGAACCTTGCCCAGCGGATACAGGGTCGTCACCTTGTCGTCGTAGATGATCAGTCCCAGTTCGTCCTGGGGCTCCAGGGCGCGCACCAATACCTTGCCCGCCTGGATGGCGTATTCCATCTTTTTGGCCGAGAACATGGACCCGGAATGATCGATGACCAGGCTGATGGCCAAAGGTTGGCGCTTGACTTGAGGCGGGATTTCCGGCGCGGCGATTTCGACCAACACCTTGATCGCAACCGGAGCGCCGGGGGCGACGGCCGCCACACTGGAACGGCTTTCCACCGTCAGTTCCGCTGCCCGTGCCCGATCCACAACAGCACTGCACACCAGCAGACACCAAACGCACAACCAGGCGGTTATGGTTTGAAACACTTCCTTTTGCCGCATACTTTCCTCCTTATTGTTTGTTGACTGGAACATAGAGTGCGAAAGAGCCGTCCGTTATATACGCCTCGTCGTACCGTTCGAAGCAGGGCGCGGCATAATTGACCGCGTAGCCGGCGCGCGCAGCGTCCCACCCTTGGTAGAGGAAGGTATAGATCTCGCCGATTTTTGCGAGGGAATCCACTCGGCAGCGGGCGTACACCCCTTTCGGCAGGCGCACGGCCTGCATGCCGGCCGGCAGGTTGTTCGGATCGCCGGGCAAAGCGGCCCAGTAGGTGAAAGCCCCGTGCTCTTGCATGTCCGTGCTGATTCCGTAGGATTCTCCGTGGACCTCTTCCGGCGCTTTTCCGCTCACCTCGTGCATGCGCGGCATGAACGCCTGCCACAAGGCCGGACAACCTTGGGCCGCCTGCGCGAAATGGGTATCGATTTTCAAGCCGACCGCCACCACCTCGGGCAAGGCGACGATATCGACCGCAAATTTTTCCTGTGCCATGCGTTTCTCCGCTGTTATTGATTGGTATCGGTTGGAATATCTACGTATTGCATATCCCTGTGAGTACGGAACCTTGCCGCCCAACCTACCGCAAAAAAGATTTTTTGGCCGCAACAGTCAGCCGATCCGGCCCGGTTGGAGCGGCTCATTGCCACCGGCCAGGCCATTGCCGCGCGATTCCGGTCGGCCGCTGACCGCGGCCAAAGCCCCGGCGGCGGGGATGCGGCGGCCGTTTAATATTTTTTGATCTGATGACCATCGAGCCTCAGCCAAGCTCGTTTGTCGGCGATCGGCGGTGTTCTTGACGCTCCGGAAAGCCGGTCGATCAAACGAAATCTCGCACTGCGTTCGAGATGACCCTGTGGCCAGCGTTATCTTTGTCCCAAACATCCTTTGTTGGTCGTTTCGACGAATGCAGTGAGAAAAAATTTCAAGTAATTTCAGTAAAATACCCTCCAGGAAGAAATCGGCTGCATTTGAGTGGGAATCGGTTTTTTTGATGCCAAGTGGGAGCCGGTTGGGTATACCTACCACAATTGCCCGGTTTTGAACGGACGAGATCCGCGAAAACGCGGCGCGCGGCGGCTAGGATTTTGCCGGCCGCGCCGGAAGCGTGTCCACGATTTTTTGACTCCTTAAGGTGCATTGCCATGAAAGCAACGAATTCGACCGCCCCTGTTCCCTTCACCTCGACCGATTTGCCGGCCGACCGGCTCCGCCTGGTCTGGAGCGACGAGTTCGAGGGGCCCGCCGGCACTCCGCCCGATCCCGCCAAATGGGAATGCGAACAGGGCGGTGGCGGCTGGGGCAACGGCGAGCTGGAGTTCTACACCGACAGCCCCGAGAATGCGGCCCAGGACGGCCAGGGCTGCCTGGTCATCACCGCCAAGGCCGTGCCGGAGGCCGAACAGCACCAGCGCACCTGCTGGTATGGCCCGGCCCGCTTCACCTCGGCCCGGCTGCTGACGCGCGGACGCTTCGCCTTCACCTACGGGCTGGTGGAGGCGCGAATCAAGCTCCCCTACGGTCAGGGGCTCTGGCCGGCCTTCTGGATGCTGGGCGAAAACTTCGGCGAGGTGGGGTGGCCCGCCTGCGGCGAAATCGATATCATGGAAAACATCGGCAGGGAACCGAGCACCGTGCATGGCACCGTGCACGGGCCCGGATATTGCGGCGGCGAGGGGATCGGCGCAGGACTGGCCTTGGCGGACGGAGCCATGGTGCGTGACGATTTCCACGTTTTTGCGGTGGATTGGCAGCCGGACCGCATCCGGTGGTACATGGACAACCGGATGTTCTTCCAGCTGGACAGGGAACAGATTCCCCAAGGCGCGCCCTGGGCGTTCGACCATCCCTTTTTCCTGTTGATGAACGTGGCCGTGGGCGGGTACTGGCCGGGCAATCCCGACGAAACCACAGTTTTTCCGCAGACCATGACGATTGACTTCGTCCGGGTCTATCAGGCCGGGTGATGCGGGCGGGCGCCTGGCTTTGGTTGCCGGCGGTTATCGCCCCAGCGGCATCGAGCATTATTGAACAATGACGTCAAGGAGTACGGCATGAACATCTTTTATGAGCAGGATCTGCGCGAGGAATCGATTTTTGCGGTGGCCAGGGAAATGATGACCGCGGCGCGAACCGCCCCGAAGGCCAAGGGCGTGGACAATCTGGTCGTCGTCCTGTTGAAGAAGGACGGTATCGCCGCGGTGTCCGACACCCTCAAGACCATGGCACGGCGGGACAAGTTGCCCGATTTCTTCCTGCGGGACGCGGTCAACATCCTTTCGGCCCAGGCATTGGTCCTGTTCGGCACCAAAATCATGTCCATGGGGCTGCACCCCTGCGGCATGTGCGGCTTTGCCGATTGCACGGAGAAGAACAAGCACCCGAAGCATCCCTGCGTGATCAACACCGGCGACCTCGGGATCGCCATGGGATCCGCCGCCAGCGTGGCCATGGACCACCGGATCGACAACCGCATCATGTATACCGTGGGACAGGCGGTGCTGGAGATGGGGATTCTCGGCGAGGAGGTCAAGATCGTGTACGGCATGCCGTTGAGCGCAAGCGGCAAGAACCCGTTCATGGACAGGGACAAGGACGCCCTGGTCAAGCTCGCCGGGCTGTGACGGCCCCGGCCGGTGGCGGAGCACACGCCCGCTGTCGGCATCCTTCAAAACGAAGCCGGAGCCAAGCCGCCCTGCTCGCGGCCTGATCCGGCTTCGTTTTTTCCTCTTTTTTCTTCTTTTTTTCTCTTACCGGGCGCCGGGTCCGCGCGTTGCGGGCCTCAGCCGCGCCCGCGGATCTGGGCAACGAAATCGGCCAGATTGGCCTGGACTTTCCCGGTTTGCTGCACCAGGGCGGCGATCTTCTCGCTGACCAGCCGGGCCGCCTGGCCGGTGGCATCGGTGGCGGTAACGACATCGTTCAGGCTGCGGGAAACGCCCGAGGTTTCCATGGCGACCGACTGGGTGCTCTTGGTGATCTCGTCGCTGGCGTTTTGCTGCTGCGAATAATGCACCTTACTCAGATTGCTTGAGCAATTTCACTGTTTGCCGCGTGAAGGGGCCACTGTCGAATTCAAATCGAGCTGGAATTTTGCTGACGACACCGGGGAATATCTTGCAACCATGGCCAATACTGCCGTACTCGAACGGTATAACCAGATCTGGCTGATTTGGAGCATTGACGATGCAACCCATACTGTCTAAGGAATAACCTTTAGTCCCTTCACCACGGCGGCGTCAGTGACCAGTTGGGAGAAATTGCCGCCGATGCGATTTTTGACGACCTAGATTCGGCGGCTGTCGATTTTTCCCAGAACAAATTTCTTGAATACTTTGTTTGCTAAACAAGCAGCAAAGCGAATAAACAGAATGAAGCCGTATTTTGAACCAAACCTGGATTGCCGGATGGTTGCCGTAGAAGCGATCTGCGATCTGTTTCACGGTCAGGAGATGTGCTGGCCGGAATTTACTGACGGATTGCGGAACGAAGACAAACGCCTTGGATGCGAAAACACAATGAATGCCCCAGATGAATGCTGAAGGGCACAAGGAGCGCAGATTGTGAATTCTTTCACCTATACCCTGCTGCAATGCTTCATCGATGGAGAGCGGATCACGGCCGTCACCACGCAAAGCAATGAGGTCAAACTGCCATCTGGCCAGTCCAGTCCAATCGATGCGGTGCTGGCCGGCAAGCAACAGGCGATGCGGCAAGGTAGGCAGACTCAAGCTGTCTCCCTTGATCGGGTGCTGGCGCTGTACGGGCAAGTGGAGCCTATGCTCGATCCCCATGGGTTTGCCGTAGCGGCAGGTTCAACTCCTGCACTGGTGCGCTCCACCATGGGCCGCTATTTCCCCGATTTGCCTCCTGAGGAGAAGGAAACCACTAAGGCCGAGGCGACCGTCCCCGAGATTCCGAGCCTGTTCCGCTATCGCTTGTCAGACACCGAACCCGGATCCGAACAACTCAATCATGCCACCCTGCTTACCAAGGACCACCTTGCCGAGAGTTACGAACTCATCGAGATCATGGTCGATCCGGTCAACCCGGCCGGTTCGGTACTCCAGTACCTAGCCGAGACGAGTGACGGCCGCCTTCAGCCTATTGCCCTCTTTCCCGGTTCGGTCATCTGGCTCCCCGCTGCGTCGTCGATGGCAGCAGGGCAAAATACTCGCCGCCGCAGTTTTGTTTCGGACCCCCTGGCTACGGTGCTTTCCGCTCTGCTCGACACGGCCCTTGTGCGCCAAGGTTATCTCGCGGAAGAACCCAAAGTATCATCCTCCCGTGCCCTCGACTGGCTGGCTAAATTACTTAAAAACAGAGCAATAGTCGCCATAGAAACGGATATCCCCTTCGCTGACCACACCCTGGCTTCTGCTCTCCGGCATCGCCTCTCCCTGCCGATTCACATGGCTCAACCCACCGCCCCGCCGGACATGGCTCTCGCCTTCACTCCCCCGCAGCAAACTTCCTGCGTGGTGCTGCCCATGAATGCCTATGGACAGATCTTTGATCTGGAGCGGACCGTGCATGAATTGATCAGCGGCAATCATGCGGTATTGATCGGTTGTGGCAGTTTGCAGGGTTTACCGGAACCGCTACGCCGGATCGTGGAAACCACCATCACCCTGCCGCGCCTCGATGCGGAGATCTTCGCCCGCCTGTTCTTTGCCCTTTACGGCGTTGAACCGACGGTCGCGATTGGTTTCGGTGGCAACGTTACCTGGATTCCCTATATCCAACCCTGGGATCTTGCCCGAATAACACGCATCCAGCCGAACCCCAATCGGGCTGCGGTTCTCCTGCGCCATCGCATCGAGGATCGGCTCCGGCGAGTGACCCCGCACCATGGCCCTTCGCTTAGGGATCTTCATGGCCTGGGCGAGGCCCGGGTACGGGCGGAAATGCTGATCACCGATATTCGCGCCGCTACCGCCGGGCAGATTCCCTGGTCCCAAGTGGATCGCGGCATGCTCCTGGCCGGCCCGCCCGGGACCGGCAAGACCGCCCTTGCTCGCGCCATTGCCAAGGATTGCGGCGTTCGTTTTGTCGAATGCTCGGCTGCCCGCTGGCAGATGGCCGGTTATCTCAACGAGCACCTGGCGGCCATGGCTCGCGATTTTGCCGAGGCCCGGCGCTTCGAGCCTTCCATCCTTTTCATCGACGAGATTGATTCCATCGGCAGCCGCGAACAATTCAGCGGTAGCAACGCCTCCTACAACACTCAGGTGGTCAATGCCTTGCTCGCCGAACTGCAAGGCTTCAGCGGCCGAGGCAAGGTGATCGTCATTGCCGCCACCAATGACGTGGAGAACGTCGACCCGGCACTCAGGAGGGCCGGCCGCCTGGACCGGGTGGTCAGGGTATCGCTGCCCACCATCGACGCTCTGGAGAAAATCATCGCCTTCTATCTGGACAAACACCAGGCCACGCTCGGACCGGAATCGGATATCGTGCTCCGCCCTCTGGCCGAGGCTGCCTTCGGCCGTACCGGGGCGGATATAAGCATGATGGTGCGCGGGGCCCTGCGACGGGCGCGACTTGCCCTCCGCTCCCTCTGCCAGGACGATCTCCTGGCGGAACTCTATGACCGTCCTTTAGATAGGGAGCTCGACCGCCCCCTTGCTGGCGAGGGCATCCGGCGGGTAGCCCTGCACGAGGCCGGCCATGCCCTGGTGCGCCTCAAAACCGGCTCCACCTTCGGCCGGATCAGCTTTGTCTCCATTGTGCCGCGCCCGGACGGCAGCCTGGGCTTTGTCGCTCTCAAACCCAATGTCGATGCGGCCACTCTCAACCGGAAGGATTTCCTCAGCCATTTACAGGTAACCCTGGCTGGCCGGGCGGCGGAAGAGGTCTTCTATGGACCTGAAGGCGTGGGTTCCGGAGCCGGTGGCAGTGAAAACAGCGATCTGGCCAAAGCCACCAACATGGCCTTTGAAATGGTCTGCCGCTTGGGGCTGGGTGCCAGCCCCAGGTTGCTCTGGCGGCAAGACCCCACTGCCGAAGACTGGAGCGAGGCGGACAAGCTCCTCGCCGAGGCCTACGAACAAGCCCGACGGCTCATCCGCACTCACCGCTATCTGGTGGAGCGCATCGCAACCATGCTCATCGAAAAGCAGGAAATTTCGGGAGAGGAGTTGCAGAAAATGGT
Organism: Desulfobulbus sp.; assembly: GCF_031547805.1. Taxonomy (GTDB): domain Bacteria; phylum Desulfobacterota; class Desulfobulbia; order Desulfobulbales; family Desulfobulbaceae; genus Desulfobulbus. The sequence goes on along the minus strand of NZ_JAVBRQ010000040.1, from coordinate 10,595 downwards.
GGAAGGGTAGGTGTGACAAGTCGGAGAGTTATTCCTCCAAGGTGGCCATCACCTGGAGGATTTTCGAGCTGGCTGAGTGAATCAGCGTATCCAATATCCTTGCCGCTTCATCGTTTCTTCCAGTTTTGTCCTCCCGGAAAGGGATTTGCTTGACGACCCGTGACCCGGCCGGGTTGTACACTTCACCGACAAACGTTATGGAAAAGGTGTATTCTCCATAGCTGTCAGGCCCTCTTCTTTCGATGCGGGGTTCTTCCTGCCAACGGAACACATATTGGGCTGCGGAGGGCGTTGCGGCCCGCTGATTGGACTTGGCCAAGCCGAAATGGATATCGTTAACCAATCGATTCACGAACAAGTCATTGGCCGAAGGGAGAGGGATATACACCGTTGCGACTGGTTTGGCAGCCGCAGCAGTATTGATCCTTTTCGAGAGGTTATTGAGTTCAGGCTTTCTACTCTGGGGTGCGGACGACAATTGGGACTTTCCGTCACTACCGAATGCCCCTTCCTTGGCTGGAACAGTAGGTGGGGACGGACCGGACTGGGAAGGCAAAGGTGAGAACGCGATTTCTTGGCCTTCTAAGCTCTCGGCAGCTTGAGGTACGGTCACCGATTTTTGCGCTGGTTGTGGTTTCAGCGCAGGTTCGGTTTGGTTGGAGTCTTGCTTACTCTCTTCACGTTTTTGTGGTGATTGGTTTTGAGTTATCCGCTGTTCCGTGGTTGCTCTGTGAGAACGAGCGGCTTCTTGTGTCAAGGGCGTTTGTGTTTGGGTGGGATGCATCTCTTTCAGAGAAGATTCTGGCTGTAATGACAATCCTTGTTTCGGAGTGCGAAAAAAATACGAACCAGCAAAGGTAAAAAGCGCAAGGGTAAAAACGGCCGCCATGCCGATCATTATCGATCGAGTTGTGTTTTTTTGCGGGAATGATGTGCTTTTTCGAGGTGCTACTGGAGAGGAAAACGCAGAAGGATTCTCTTGCGCAGGTTTTAGATAAGAGAGGAGCTTGCTCAATCCCTCTGGAGTAAAAGGAAGAATTTCGTACTGACGAAGACTCATGGGTAGATCGCTATGAGTTAATTGGCCAACTAATATAGTGATTAGATTGCCATTTTTTCTCCCGGACCTTTTTTCGTTGATAAAGCTGCCCCATTCTGCCTCTACCCATTCTCCCTCCACATTTGCCCGTGAACTTGTCACGACCACCATGTGTTTTGTGTGTTCTATCGCTTTGTCAATAACCTTTCGATAGTCAGAACTCCCGAGTTGCGGCAAAGATTGATCGCTGAAAAAAACATTTAAATTATGACGCTGCAAAAAAGTATAAACTTTGCCAGCAATGGAGAAATCATTACTGCTTGAACTTATGAATACATCGTAATTATTCATATTAACTTGTTATTACAATGTAATGTTTACGTTTTTTTGGGCGAGGATTACCGTGTAGATGTTTGTACTTGCAGATCTGAAAATGAAAATGCCCGTATATCAGTTGAGTTATCTAAATTGATGATGCCCATGTTGGCACTTAATGTAACGGTCTTTGGTCGGTGTGTCCTGATTAGTTCATGGCTTTTGTCGGTGTAGGACACGGTATTTCCTGGTAATAGCTGCGCTTCAAAGGTTTGTTTGGGAGATATTGTAACAAATTTATTTTTTTCATCAAAGAAAGCCTTGGAGAAAGAATTGGCATCTTGATCAGACAAGGCTATACCACCGGATTTTATTCGATCATTGTAAAACCATGAATACCCCAGGTCGTCGGTAACTTCTATGGATTTTTTGAAAAGAATTATTCTTACATCAGCTGATGAGATATTTTTGATTGTAAATTGAATTGTTGGCTTGAAAGAAGTGGATGCATATTCTGTTATTAATAATAAATTTGCTCGCTTTGGCGTAATCTCCAGAGGGCCAACCTGTATGGTTGCTGGCGATTGGCTGGATGTTTCTATCGCAGATGCTTCGTGTAATGACAATGCGTAGAGAAAAAAAGAGGCACTTGGTGCTGTTCTTGTCGGTATCACAACAGCGCTACTCACGGCAAGCAAGGAAAGTACAATCAAGGATAATTTTATGGTGGTTTTCATGCCATTTCTCCAATTTTTATTGACCAGATCGGACTATTCAGCGTATTTTTCATGAGATGATATGCGTTACGCTGGGTTATATCCATAATGAATTGATTATTCAAGGTGTTTTCCGGTGTTCTTTTTTAGGTTGAGTAATTGTCCTACTGGACATTATTCTCCATCCAATGGCAAAAAACGCGAATGGATCACTGTGCAGCGGGTCGCTTATCCTCAGTTCGCCACCATCACCGGTAGCTCTTCCAAAAGCACTTCCTCATTGACGAGTTGCATTTGGCCGAGGAATAATTGCTCTTTTTCGTTGGTCTCGGGATCGAGCACTTCCATCGATTGGGGGGCAATTTTGACTTCGGTGCGGAAGAGGGAGTCATGGAAAATGACCGTGGCCTTGAGGGTGTGCAGGCCCTGCTCGTCGATGCCGATATAGCTGACCGGCATGAGCAGTCCATTCACCGTCTGTTTGTCTTTTTCCGTGGCGGTAGGCTGCCAGGCAACATCTTCGGGCCGTTCGACGGTGTTGAACCGGCCTAGCTGTCCCTGCACCAGGAAAAAAAAGAAGCGGACATAGGAAGGCATGCTCTCCGGAGTCAGGAGGAGGGGGCCCTTGCTATTGAAGTCGTAGATGGGGCCGTTGGTCTTGTTCATGGGCACGAGTTGGCCTGCAATTTCCCGCCGGGAGAGAAAGAAGCGTACGTTGGGCAAGGGCATGGCGGGATCGGTTAGGGCGCAGAGGCAGAAATCGGGATAAAAAGTGAGATCCGCCACCGCTAGATGAAAGCCATCCTCCGAAATAGCCCGAGGCCGGATCTCCTCCGGCATGGCAGCCACCACCTGGGCGGCGAATTCTGCCGATTTTTCATGGAAATCAAAGCCGGCCGTCGGAGAAAAAGGCTTATAGAAGGCAAAGACGGAAGGATCATCATCAAGCTCTTCATCATCAACCTCTTCATCTTCGGCCGTTTTTTCCAGACACATGTCGGTTTCCACCTCAAGCTCCTCCATCAATAATTCGTGATTGACCAGGCGGATTTCACCGGCCAGCATGGAATCTTCTTCTTCATTTCCTTCCCGGGTGAGCGGACACGGAGCAACGAGGATGTCCGTGCTGTACAGCCCGTCGCGAAAGAGGATGGTGGCATTGAGCAGGCAGAGATCGTCCGCATGATGTTCCAACAGGGTCAGAGGCTGGAGCTTTGCAGTTGCCTCGACAATGATTTTCTGATCAGCCTCGGGCAACCAGGGGAGATCCTCCGCTGATTCCGCGAGAATGAATGGTCCCGCCGCACTGGTCGTGCAAGAGAAGAAAAAGCGCAGGTACGGCAGGAGCGTTTCAGGAGTGAGCCGGAGCGGGGCCAATTCGTTGACCCGGTAGATGGCCTCATTGCCGCCGTCGAGGAGAAAGGCACCGTTGGGCCCGCAGAGCAACTCGTAGACCTCGCCGGTCGGCAAGCGAAGATCGGTGATGGCATAAAGGCTGTAGCCCTCGTAAAAGGGCAACTCCGCCACTTCTACCAGAACCTGATGCAAATCAACAGTGGCCGGGAGGATAGCCTCGGCGATGGCAGGTTGCTGGTCGGCGATTGTTTGGGGGTCGATGACGCGAAAATTCAACTGGTGCATGCAAGGGCCTCGTTAACGGTTGAGAATTTGGCGGTAATTTGGAGAGCACTCACGTAAAGCTCGACCAGTTCAAGGTGTCACCGGGCGATTGGTCATGTTGCTTTGCCTGCGCTCCTTGATGGGGACAGATGCTGTTTGAGTCAGGGATGCACAGGTGATATTTCCCGTATTGAGGCTGTATCCGGGACTTGCGATTTTGCCGAATCATCCCGCACAATCACCCGCCTGATCTTTTCATAAGTGAGCATATCAGGCAGTTTGATGACCGTGTTGCGGTCGTAATCCTTGATGGGTTCATCAATCTCTTTCCAAGCCTTCAGATGAGGACTGACCTTCTTAATCGGGTCGCGGTGCTCACCCGGGGTCCAGCCGGCGAGGAAACGCTCGGCATTCCAGCGGGCGTGTTCCATCTCTGCCAAAAGTTCGATTTCTTCGAATGTAAAGGTCGCCGCAGCCTGCCCGGTAACAGGTTCCGCCAGTTTGCAGCCCACGGCCCGCAGTTTGACCTCCAAATGCTCTGCCTGTTGGCGGTTGGAATCTTTCAAATCCTCGCTGAGCTGGTCCCAGGGCTTCATGCTGACATCATTTGCCGGGTCGTCCCCTTTTTCGATCTTCAACCGGAAATAGCTCGCGTGCATCTGGCGGGCCATCTCGTCAATCTCGTCATTGACGACCAAATCAGCGGAACAACTGCTGGCGATGCAGCCAAAGGCATGGATCGGCAGAATCTGATCATTCAGGCCGGGAATTTCGGATTGATCGGCGGCCAGTAGGCACACCATCTTGGTTTCGGCAGTGACGCGAACCAGAATCTGGCAATGGCTATCCCTGAACAGATGAAGCAGGTTCAGGGCGCAGATGTAGGCGGCGGATTCGTTTTCCAGGCAGACGATGGCCTGGGTGACTGAATCGGGGCCGCCTTTTTCGCCGAGAAAACTGCCATTGAGGAAGCCTTTGTCGTCGGTATCGAGGCTGACGAAATCGAGATCGCAAATTTCTTTGAACATCGGGTAGGTGTGCAAGAAGAACGCGCGCTTTTTCTCGGCGAATTTGTCGACCACGGTGAAACGCACTCGTTGGCCGTGGGCGTAATGGCCTGCCTTGGCAATCTGCAGGGCCACGCTTCGCCCCATCTGGCCAAAGCCGATGAGCAGTATATGGACGGTTTTCTGTTTGCGTTGCAATGCCGCTACCTCGGGCGGATAAACCCGAAAGAGTTGACGGGCGGCATTTTCGTAAATGTTGAAACAGTTGATTATCACCTGCTCGTCAACCCTGCCGATCACCTGGCTGTCGACCTTGCTCAACACCCGATGCCGGGCAAGCAGGTCGCGCAGTTCGGTATTGATGAGGTGGACAAAACAAGATCGGGTGGATTTGGCTCCCTCCGTAGAGAATAAAGCGCGAAGCCCGGGAGTTTGGGCCAGGTTGTTCAGCCATTCCAGCCAGCGAGGTGTATTCTGCGGATCAGCGGTCATCAGGTGGTGCGCCAGCAGGGCAATGTCGAGATTGACCCAGTCGTCGCCACAGACGGCAAACAGCCTGCGGGCATGCCGGAGCCTGGCTTTTTTAAGGAGATATGCATCGGTTGCATTGCCGGTAAAAACAATGGCTCCTTTTTCAGTCAGGTGGCGCGTTTTTTCGTTTTTCTCGTCCACATCGATAATCACCACCTGTTTTCTCTGCTTGAGGAGGTCAAGTGCCAGTTGTTTCCCTTTCTCGCCTAATCCGCAGATGACGATATGATTGCTCCAAAACAGAAGTCGCAGGCGTTGCAGTTTTTCATGGAAAAAGAGCATCAGGGCCTTGATGGCCGCGGTGAGGGTAATGATGGTGGCCAGGGCGCGGGCAAGCTCCAGCAGCCAGGGTTTGGGGCCGACAGGCACCACCGACCCCAAGCGGAACAATTGAAAAGACATATAGGCCAAATCCCCTCCGGTGCAGGCGATTTTGGGCTGGGCGAACGACTCGTAGTACTGGCGGAAGCCAAGTATGCCGAGAGCATAGACGAGGATTGCGGCAACGCCGATCAGCAACCAGCCGTGGTCGGCCCAATAGCTGCGTATCCGTTCGCGGAGAGAGAGGGAGCGTTCTTCGTTGAGGTTTTTATGAACAGGGGTTGGTTGGTGCATGGCGGCTCCTGAGAAGGCTATTGCAAGGAAAATTTCAGACTCTCTCTTTGGATGCGCTCAATCAGGGACAACAATCTCATAACCGGCCTGCCGCAACAGTTCGGGGATCTTGGCGACGGCGTCCCGGTCTTTCTGTTTTTCCGATTCCGGCAGACGATGCCAGGGGACGAGCTGCGGCCGGGTTTTCTTTTCATTGTCCCGTTGTTCGCCGTGGTTCCAGCCGTCGACAAGGCGTTCCACCACCCAGCGGCCGTGTTCCATCTCGGCCAATTGTTCGATCAGTTCAGGAGAAAAAGAAAAGAGTTTTTCCCGTCCTGGTTCGGCCTTGCGCACGGCGAGATTGGCCCGCCGCAATTTGGCGCCGATATCATCGGCCTGGCCGCGATTGGATTCCTTGAAACTCCAGGCCAGATCTTTCCAGGGAGCGAGCTCGTCGGATTTATTGTTCAATTGTTCCCGGCGATAATGCTCATGGATGGCCTCAGCCAGGGATTCCCTCGTGATGTCGTTGAATTTTTCCGACGGCATGGCCTGACGGACAAAGGCAGTCAGGGTTTCTTGATCTGCGGGCAAAACCAGCAGGCGGGTATGGCCAGAGGTGGCCCCGCCTCCGGCCAAGGGCAGGAATTGTCGCCAATCCGGATCGTCGGCTATCTCCTGGCTGGCGCCTCCGCTGTTTCGAAGCACTCCTACTTTGGCTCCCAACAGCAGGGCCAGCCGGTATTCGAAGGCGGCAATCTCGCCGCCGCGCACGCCCAGCAGGTTGACCGAGGCCGGGTCGATCTTGTGGATCAGCAGATCGCTCCAAAGCATCAACGGGTCGAGCGGGCTGAAGGTACCGGCGGCGGTCGGCACGCAGGCATATTCACGCATGCAGGATTTTCCCTGTGGCTGGTAGGCTATTTTTTTGAGCTGTCCCTTGCTCTCCAACCGGCCGACAATTCCTGAAACTCCGGCCTCGGTGCCACCGCAGCAGAGGATGCCGCCATATTCGTCGAAGGCCTCGCGGATCATCGGTTCATATTGGGCAACGGTGGTTTGCGATTCCTGGGAGCAGGAGCCGGCCACGAGGAAAATCGGGTCGTGGGATTTGGTCAAGGGCGATGACGGCATCCTGTGGGCCGGTGTCAGGGTGGTGAAACCGTCCAGTTCCGGGAAGCCGACGGCAAGCGATTCGGGTTTTTCCATCTTGAACCGGCCCACCAGCATCACCCGGAGAAAGGAACGAATCCAGATGAGGCCTTCCACCAGGTGCGCGTTTCGACCTTGTACCACCTCCTGGATTTCGGTGAGTGAGCCGAGAATCGCACTGACCCTGCCCGGCGAGGCAGTAAAGAGCACCCCTTTGGCATAGGCCTGTAAACTTTCGTGATTGCGCCCCAACAGCAGTTGGAAAAAACCGATGTCATACCAGGCATGGGGCAGATGCATGCCTGCCCGGATTCGGCGAAGCGAGATCTCGATGGCCTGCTCGAGGTTGGAGCGGATCAGGGCGATGAAATCCAGGGTGGCATCTTGCCCGGCAAGAATGCGGCACTCGATATACCCTCTCAACGCTCTGGGGTACTGGGGCGCGGCAATAAAGGCACGTTCATACCAGGGGAGAGCCTTGCGGAACTGATCATTGTCGATGAATGTTCGGCCCAACTCGCACAGGGTGTCAGGATCGCCGGGCGCGCGTTGATCCGCCTGCTCGAGATACGCTCTGCCCGTCTTTTTTTTGCCCAGTTTCCATTGCACCATGCCCAACTCCCGGAGGATGGAGGCGTCGGCATTGGCGGCAAAAGGCAGGAGGATCTGCTCAACCCGCTTTCGGAGCCGGCTGTCACCCAGGCAATCCGCCAGCCGGGCGATTTTCAGGGCGGCTTGGGTGTTGTCCGGGTCGTGGCGGAGAACCGTTTCGTTGATGGCGATAGCCTCGCGGATTTGCTCCGGGCTAAGGTAGGCGCCATAAAACGATTGGTATTCCCGGGTCTCCTCCACCAATTGGACCAGGGCGGTATCGACCTTTTCGAGCTGGGCGGCAATCAGGGCGGACTGCCGTTCGAGCCGGCGGGGTTTGTTCTTTATTTCGGTTTTGTAGAGATTGTCATGTGCCGCCTCTGCCCAGGCATGCTGGAGCAGAGTGCGGACCTGAATTTCAGCTTTGTATATCGGGCCGGCGGACAAACCGGTTTTCGCGGCTTCCGCCGGAGATCTGACGGAAAAGAGTGCCTCGGGAACAGTGCCGTCGGGGCCGGCATAAGCCTGTTGATGCGCTTTCGCCAGCGCCACCACGGCATGGAATGAGAGATAGCCAAACTGGGATTGGCCGAGCTGGTCGATTTTGTCTTCCTTTTCCAGCACCTGGAAATGCTCCTCAATGAAACGGACGACCGGGGGCACCATGTCCCTGGTGAGGACGATGACCCGCACGCCGCAGAGGTCGGTGAGTTGCCAGGCGGGCTGGTTGTATTTCTCCCACTTGCGCAAACATTTCTCGGCAAAGCTGTCTACCTCCTTCACTCGCCCCTCGATGATGGCCGGGTTCGGCTGGATGCGGATCCCTTCCTTGAGGGTGGTGGTGAGGATGTTTTGCAATTGTCGGAACAGTTTTTGGTTGTCTTTGAACAGTTGGATCTGTTCGTCGATCCGTTGCTGTTTTTCGGCGAGTCGCTGCTCGAAGTCCGTCTTGTTTTCGGTGGACATGGGTTTCCTCATACAAGGTTGGATGAATTGAGGCCAGAGGGCTGAGCGTGTTCGGCAAAATACCGGCGGATGGCCTCGTCGTGGCCAAAGACGACGGCATAAGCGGCCAACTCCGCCGGCCCGGCCCAGGCCTGGGCCGAAGACTCCTCGTTGAGCTGAATTGTGCCGGAAACGCGGCAAAGGAAATACAGGTTGAGAAAGTGCGGCCCGTCCGTCCGGTCCGGCGGGCTGTCCTGGGAATACAAATAGGCGGCCCGCTCCAGCCGGACCGAGAGTTCCTCGGCCAACTCCACGGCCAGGGCCTCTTCCGCGCTCTGGCCGCAATCGACCTTGCCGCCGGGCAAGCACCAGGCGCCGTCGCCAAAGGCCGTATTGGCCCGTCGGAGCAAGAGCACCCGGCCCTGGGTATCGCTGATGATCGCCCGCACAGCAGGGATGGGATGAAGTGCGCAGTAGTCGGAAGAAGGGCGGCTCACAGCTCCCACTGCTGTGGTCGCTCAAGTGTTGTGGTGGCCTCGTGGCGTAACTGGCCGGCCACTTCTCCCTCACCTGACGACTCCCGGATGTCGGCATGCAGCCGCAGGCACTCGGCCAGAAATTTGCGCTGGAACCAGGCCTTTCCCGCAAGTGGTTGCAGCAGGGTTTGCGCTTCCTCGGCGTAGGGGCAAGCCGCGGTACTTTGCCCGGATTCGAGGAGCGCCCGCGCCTTGAGCATGAGACTGCGGGCCAAAAAGGAGTTGGCATTGTCCTGGTTGGATGTTGCCACCCATTTTCGGCAACACGATAGAGCGATCTCGACGGCTGCTTCGCTCTCCGGAAGATGAGCCTCAAACAGAGCCTGGGCCAATCTGTATTGAAAACTGTCTGCCCAGAAGCCGGCTTCCGGCTGCCCCGCCGCCTCGGCATGGCGAGCCTGCTCCAAACCCTGCCGAAACCAGGCAATGGCCTCTTCGAACCGTTGCTGCTCCAGGGCAAGCTGTCCTTGCAGTTGACAGAGCTTCAACAGGTGCAGGTTGACATGACCCACCTGTTCAGGTGGTTCTTTGGGAAGTTCGCCATATTCCCGAACCCGATTGGAGGCATCTGCCAGTTCCTTGCTTGCGATGAGCACATCACACAGTCGGCTGGTAGCCATGTCGAGCAACCCGGATATTTCGTCCTCTTTTTGTTCAAGGGAGGGCAAGTCACGCAAAAGCGCCAACAGTGCAAGCAAATGTTGCCTGGCCGCCGGATAGAGTCCCAAGATCTCCTCGACATCGGCCACTGCATACAGAGTGTTCATGTAATCCAGAGAAGGCCGGGCATGATTTGTTTCCGTCAGAACCTTGTCGATCTGCAAAGATTCCCGGTAGCACAGGAGGGCTTGAGGGAACAAGCCGAGTTCGTGCAACGACTTTCCTTGCCAGCCCAACGCTTCAGCCAGGTCACTTTCCCGGGCCTCTTCACGGTGTTCCGCCAACAGTTGGCGCAGGAGGGCGACTCGCTCCTTGTGGCATACCTCGACTTCCACCACTTTCCCTTGCCCGTACAGCACACTGGCAAGCCATGTCAGAGCAATTTCCACTTGCGTGCGCAAATCGGTCCGGCCTTCCTTGTCCACGAGGCAGCGGATCTGTTCGAGGTAAGCCCGCTGACTTGCCTCGGCTTCGGCCAACTGGCCGAGTTGTTGCTGTAGTTGGCCTTGATTGTGTTCCGCATAGGCCAGCTCAAGGCGAAGGTCGTTCCGGTCGTTTTGTTCGATATGATGCCTTTGGATGGCAATATATTTTGCCCGGAAAGCTAATGACTCTTCGATATTGTCCAGATTCTGCTCCACCATGGCCAGGTTGGAGTAGCTCGTGGCCAGGGTCGGGTGGTCAGGTTCATAAATTTTTTCGTTAATCGCTATGGCTTTCAGCATCAGGGCACGGGCCTCGTTCAGGTTGCCCAAATCCTGCTCCACCGTGGCCAGGTTGGAGTAGCTTATGGCCAGGGTCGGATGGTCGGGTTTATAAGCTTTTTCGTTAATCGCCACCGCTTTGATCAGCAGAGAACGGGCTTCGTTCAGGTTGCCCAAATTTTTCT
>NZ_JAVBRQ010000017.1:0-64406 GCF_031547805.1 Desulfobulbus sp. | reverse complement strand
GTACCTTGCCGAATTCTGCTATCGCTTCAATCGGCGGTTCCAATTGCACACTATGGTGAATCGGCTGATTCATGTGGCTCTGCAAACCCTACCCATCCCGCAACACCTCCTGAAGCAAGCTGAGATTCGATGGTAATCAGTAATAAAAAAGGCGCCTGCTACGCGCGGGCGCCTTGATGTGGGTAACTCAGAAAAAACGACGCTATTTGGAATTGTTGATCCGAGAGCGCAATATCCCCGATGGTTTGAAGGTAACCACTCGGCGCGCGTCAAGCGTCAATTCGCTGCCGGTTTGGGGATTGCGGCCCCGCCGGGACTTTTTATCCTTGATGTTGAATTTACCGAATCCGCTCAATAAGAGATCTTCACCGGTGATCAGCGAAGATTTGGAAAGCGACAGGAAGGTTTCAACAGAATCCGTGGATTGCGATTTGGTCAGGTTGGGATGGTTTTTGTACACTTGCTGTACAAGATCAGCCTTTGTCAGAGTCATGTTCCTTACCTCCAAGATAACTCGCAGTGAACGAATCGCATTGCAAACCTATTCAATATAATAGGAAGTAATACAGGAGGTTGTCAATACCCTTTTTGTAAGAAGGAAAAAGCTTCGGTACCGGCGAACTGGGCTGCCGAACCTAATTCCTCTTCAATACGTAATAGTTGATTGTACTTAGCCACCCGGTCGCTCCGCGAAGGTGCTCCGGTTTTAATTTGTCCGGTGTTCAGGGCAACCGCCAGGTCGGCGATGGTAGCGTCTTCGGTTTCACCGGAACGATGGGAAATAACAGCGGTGTACGATGCCCGGTGCGCCATGTCAACGGCATCGATCGTTTCGGTTACCGACCCGATCTGATTGAGTTTAATTAAAATGGAATTGGCAATGTTGCGGGCAATGCCTTTTTTGAGGATGCTGGTGTTGGTGACGAAAATATCGTCGCCGACCAACTGAATCTTGCTGCCGAGTGCCTGGGTCAGCTGCTGCCATCCATCCCAATCCGACTCGTCCAAGCCGTCTTCAATGGTGATGAGGGGATATTTGCTGACCCAATCGGCATAGAAGGCGATCATTTGCTCCGATGTCTTTTTGGGATGGGCTTCCGCGCCCAAAACATAGATTTTGTCGGTGGCGGAATAAAATTCGCTGGCCGCAGCGTCGATGCCGATAAAAACATCCTTGCCAGGGGAGTAGCCGGCTTGAACGATTCCTTCGAGGATGGATTCCATCGCTTCTTCGTTGGAACGCAAATTGGGGGCAAAACCGCCTTCATCGCCGCCCGCGGTTTGCAACCCCTTCTTTTTCAGTACGGATTTGAGGGCATGAAAGGTTTCCGCGCCCATGCGCAGAGCCTCGGCAAAGGAGCCGGCCCCGGCTGGCAGGATCATGAACTCCTGGATGTCGACGTTGTTGTCGGCATGAGCCCCCCCGTTAAGGATATTCATCATCGGCACCGGGAGGACCTTGGCGTTGACGCCTCCGAGATACTTGTAAAGAGGCAGTTCGAGTTCGGCGGCTGTCGCTTTGGCAATCGCCATCGAAACGCCGAGGATGGCATTTGCCCCCAAATTTTCCTTGCTGGCGGTGCCGTCAAGCGCCAGCATGGTATTGTCGACCACAGCCTGCTGTGAAGATTCAAAACCGAGCAAAGCCGGCGCAATGCGTTCGTTGACGTTTTCGACCGCTTTGAGCACCCCTTTGCCATTATAACGTTTGCTGTCGCCGGCATCGCGCAATTCCAAGGCTTCACGGGTGCCGGTGGAAGCTCCGGAAGGAACGGCCGCCCGCCCCATGGCACCGGTTTCAAGGTATACTTCGACTTCGACCGTCGGGTTGCCCCGGGAGTCGAGGATCTCTCTGGCAACGATGCCGGTTATTTCGCTCATGGCCATCTCTCCGAATTTATGTTGCTTTTTTTGTTAGACAACGCTGGCAATTTTAAATATCGGCAGATACATCGCCACAACAAGTCCGCCGATCATGCCGCCGAGAAAGACCATCATAAAAGGCTCGATCATGGCGGTCAAGTTTTCAACGGCCTGGTCAACCTCCTCGTCGTAAAAATCAGCGATTTTTTCCAGCATGATATCCAGGGCGCCCACCGATTCACCCACGTTGATCATCTGGACGACCATGTTGGGGAATACCCCGGATTCTTCAAGAGGTTCAGCAATGGCCCGGCCCTCAGCAATGCTTTCGGCAACCCGGATCACCGCCCGCTCGATGATTTTATTGCCCGCGGTCCGGGCGACCACCTGCAGCGCGTCGAGAATAGGCACACCGCTTTGCAGCAGGGTGCTCAGGGTTCTGGTGAACTTGGCAACCGCCACTTTACGTATCAGGGGACCTATGACCGGCGACCAAAGGATCATGTGGTCAATTCTCAGTCGGCCTTTATCGGTGCTGTATATTTTCTTGATGACCCAGGAGAGCAGAACGAAGCCGATGATAACGAAGATAATGTAGGATTGAAAAAAATTGCTGATCTCGATGACCATTTGGGTCGGCGCCGGCAGGGTTGAGCCGAAGTCCTTGAACATTTTTTCAAAGACCGGGACCACAAAGATCAAAATGACGCCAAGGATGAGTATCGAGATGCCAAGGCAGATGGTGGGGTAGGTCATGGCGCCTTTGATCTTTTTCTGCAGGGCCATGGCCTTTTCCTTGAAACCGGCCAATCTGGAGAGGATCGTGTCGAGAATACCGCCCAACTCGCCCGCTTCGATCATGTTGGCATACAAACTGTCGAAAATCTTCGGATGTTTGCGCATGGAATCGGCCAGGGTCGTACCGGTCTCGACATCGCCTTGAATGGAGGTGAGAACGGCCTTGAAGGTGGCGTTGCTCTGCTGCTTACCCAGAATCTGCAAGGATTGGACGAGAGGCAGGCCCGCATCGATCATGGTTGAGAGCTGGCGGGTGAAAATGACCAGGTCCCTACCTGTGACCTTGGGCTGGAAGAGCTTGATGTTTTCGAGGAGATCCTTGGGCTTTGGCTTGATGGTCGGATTATCGATCCGCATCCGCCGAAGTTGGGCGCGTGCCCCTGCTTCATCAATGGCCTCGACTTCGCCCTTGCGTTTTTCGCCGTAGCTGTTTTTTCCCTTCCAAACATAAATCGGCATGAGGAAATCTCCGGGAAAATTCCTGAAAGTTGGTAAGAGGTGTGTGGATAAGCTGTTGACAGAAACCAGGATAGTCTTTATAGATATCGCCTTCAAGCATCACGACCGCGATGTTTGGACAATCAATTAATTGTAGGGAAGTTTTTTTTCTGATTCAAGAAAAAGTTTATTTTTTTTCAGGAGTTGGCAATATGCAAGCGAGCAATGCGGCTAAATTCAGCGCCGGGTCGTTTCTGCCGGTTATCGAGCAGTGCAACGGATGTGAACGGATCGTCGAAGTGGAGGGCGGGCGGTTTTGTGACACATACATGAATCCGGCTGCAAAATGGCGCTTGGGTATCTGCAATTTCGCCACGCATGCTAAACCCGAGGTGAAGGTGGTGAAGATCCGCGTCAACCCGCTCAAGGCAGCCAAGCGGGCTTCCCGCCGGAAATAGCGCTTTTATCGTCCGAGCCGGAGAGAGCACTCTCTGTTGACAGAACCCCGAGTTCCGACTCCTCTCTCCGGTTTTTTCTCATTCATGCCACTCTTCTCTACCCGAATTCCTTCCGATCCGGAGTCAGGAATCGGGTAGTTTTTTGCGCACGATATGCAGCTGTTGGTCAGAGGAACAAAGCGCGGCGTGTCAGCGCATATCTATGCCTGTCTCTGGCCGAACAAGGCCGTCCCCACCCGAACAAGCGTCGCCCCTTCTTCAATGGCGACTGCATAGTCGCTGGACATTCCCATGGAAAGTTCGACCTCGGTATTGCTTGCAAAAAGATCGTAGGAGGCGAGCCGCAGAGCCAGTTGTCGCAATGCGCTGAAATAGGGACGACTCTGTTCCGGGTCGGGCGAGTAGGGCGGCATCGTCATCAGGCCGAGGATACGAAGGCTGGTCTCGCCGGCAATTCTCCGGAGCAGTTGCTCGGCCTGTTCAGGAAGCACCCCCGATTTCTGCGGCTCCCGGCCGATGTTGACCTGGAGAAAAATGGAGAGGGGTTTGTCGAGCAAACGGGCGTGGTTGTCCAGGGCAGCGGCCACTTTCCAGCGATCGACCGTTTCGATGACATCAAAAAGCTCTGCCGCCTGCCTTGCCTTGTTGCTCTGGAGGTGGCCGATGAAATGCCACTGGAGCAGAGCGGGCAGGCGCGTCATTTTATCGGCAGCCTCCTGGAGATAGTTCTCGCCGAACAATACCTGCCCGGCCTGCACGGCCTCGAGTATCAAATCGGTGCCCACGGTTTTACTGACGGCAACCAGTTTGACCGCTTCCGGGTTTCTTCCGGCTTGCCGGGCCGAACGGGCGATGGTTTCCCGGATACGGGCAAGATTATCTCGGACCATGATCATCGCGGGCGAGTTGAAACAGCCGAACGGCATTTGCGGTGGTGGCCTGCGCCACCTCGTCCAGGGAAAGCATTTTGAGATCGGCGATTCTTTGGGCAGTGAGCAGAAGCAATTTCGGCTCGTTGCGCTTGCCGCGGAAGGGGACCGGGGCCAGGTAGGGGCCATCGGTTTCCAGCAGCAGGTGCTGAAGGTCGATGGTGCGGGCAACCTCTTGCAATGCGTGGGCATTGGCAAAGGTGACCACACCGGGAATCGAGATCAAAAAGCCGGAGTCGATCATCGTCTCGGCCAGTCGCCGATCACCCGAAAAGCAGTGCATGACTCCTCCCTTGGGAAGGCCGGCTTGCTTGATCAGGCGGCATACGTCTTCGTGGGCTTCGCGATCGTGGATCACCACCGGCAAATCGAGCTCCCTGGCTAAATGCAACTGCTCCGAAAAGGCCCGTAGCTGCACCTCTCGTGGAGCGTAATTCTTGACATAATCAAGCCCGATTTCGCCGTATCCGACCACCAGCCGGTGCCCAGCCAGGTCGGCTATCCGGCGCAAGTTACCGGGGGTGGCTGTATGGGCGTCATGGGGGTGGATGCCCACGGTGGCGAAAATGTTGGGGCTGCGTTCGGCAAGCGACACCGCCTTCTCGGAACTGGACAGGTCGATCCCGATGGTGACGATGCGCCTAACGCCGTGATGGGCCGCAGAGTGAAGGACATCGGCCAGATCGGTCGAATAGTCCTCCATGTCGAGGTGGCAATGGGTATCTACGAGTTCTGATCGCGTTGAAAGCGCTGGTAGCGGCGCCGAGGGTGTTGCAGGTTGCATGAAGATGAAGGAGACGATGCCCTTTTATCAATGTTTGGGGCAACAAGGCCCGAACCTGTTGAAAATGACGCTGCCCACGCCTTCAGGCGGTAGACAGCGAGTTCTTATCATAGTGAATGTTTGTTGACATTAAAACCTTTATTTTTTACAACTGGTTGTCATGGTTTTTCCTCTCGTTTTTTCACCCGGTTCGGGGAGCGATCTCCGGATGCCAAGTTCCCAGCTCTGATCGATAGTGTCGGCTCCGGCATTGCGCCCAGTCCGCAACAGGGAAATGATTGGGTGAAAAATCGGGAAGAAAAAGGTGGTCGTGACCTGTCCCCCGATACGGGAAGGTCCCGGCATGAAACCGATGGAGTGTCCTCGATGAATCGAAGGGAGTGGTCAAATGCAGAAATCTAAGAGTATGCGGTGGGTTCTTTTTTTTGGCGTGGCCTTGACGCTGATGCTTACCGGCGGTTGTGCGAATAGGGGCATGGTGGGTTCTGACAGTGCAGGGGCACCGCAGCTGAGTAATTTTGCCGATGATATCAAGGATATAACGATTCCGACCGAACTCGAGTGGGACCGGAAGAGTTCGACGGTGATCAAGACCGAATCGTTCCGTGGCGGCATCTTCACCTATAAGGGGCGGGCGGAAGTCATGTCGCTCAAAGACTACATGGTCGCCTCCATGCAGGATAACAAATGGCGGCTGGTGGGCGAGACCGCTTCCAAAGACATCATGCTGGCTTTCGTCAAACCCAACAAGACCTGCATGATGGTGATTGCCGAAGGCGTGCTTGGTAAAACCGAACTCAAACTGTATGTGGCTATCGACAAGACCGGCGGCGCCAGCGGCGGCGGTGCCACGCACGATGCCTTCATGCAATAAGGCGAATGTCAGATCTGCGCGGTAAAAGAATCCTGCTCGGCGTTACCGGATCCATCGCCGCCTACAAGGCGGCCGATTGGCTCCGGTCGCTGATCAAGGAAGAAGCCGTGGTCACGGTCGTCATGACCGAGGCTGCCGAGCGGTTTGTCTCGCCGCTCACTTTTTCAGCCCTGAGCGGGCAGGCTGTGTATCGCGACATGTTTGACGAGGCGCCGGATCGGATCATGGCGCACATCAATCTTTCCAGGGAGGCGGATGCCATTCTGGTCGCGCCCGCCACGGCCCAGACCATTGCCCGGCTTGCCCATGGCATGGCGGACAACCTTCTGGGCACGGCTATCCTGGCCGCTCGCATTCCCGTGGTTATCTGTCCGGCGATGAATTCGTTCATGCTGAGTCATCCCGCCACCCAGGACAACATCCGGCGCCTGGAATCCTTTGGCTACCATTTCGTGCAACCGGGCAGCGGCGAACTCGCTTGCGGCGAGATCGGCGATGGCCGGCTGGCCGATTGGGATGCGGCCAGGGAGAAGCTGCTGTCCCTGTTTCAGCCCGATGACCTCAAGGGGCAGACCGTTTTAATCACCGCCGGTCCGACCCGGGAAGCCTTGGATCCGGCCCGCTTCCTCAGCAACCGCTCCAGCGGCAAGATGGGCTTCGCCCTGGCCCGAACCGCCCGACGCAGGGGGGCGGAAGTCATCCTGGTCGCCGGACCTGTGCAGTTGCTCGATCCGCCGGGGATTGAGATGGTACATGTGACCACTGCCGAAGAGATGCGGTTGGCGGTCATGGATCGGGCAGCGACGGCGGATGTCGTGGTCAAGTCCGCCGCGGTTGCCGATTTCAGACCTTTGGTGTGTGCCGACCATAAAATCAAAAAGGGCCAGCAGGGCATCCAACTCGATTTGATCAAGAATCTCGACATCCTGGCCGAATTGGGAGCCAAGCGCTCTCGCGGACGAATCCTGGTGGGCTTCGCCGCCGAAAGCCGCGACCACGCCGGCGAGGGACAGAGAAAGCTGCGGGAGAAAAACGTGGACCTGATGGTGGTCAACGATATCCTGGGCGCCACGACCGGCTTCGACGTGGAAACCAACCAGGTGACTCTGATCGATCACAGGGAAGCGCTTACCTTGCCGCTGCTCTCCAAAGAAGAGACCGCGGATCGGATCTGGGACAAGGTTCTTCAGCTGCAGAGCGAAGCGTCCGAGGCGTAGACGAGTCGGATGTTGGTGAGAGCATGCAGATAAGCCGGTCCGAGCAGAAAAGAAGGGTCAAGGAGACAGAGCGCCTGATGGCTGAACTGGTGACTCTGCCCGTCCCAATTGTGAACCAGGCGCCCGTGCCCGAGGAATTCAAGCAGCAAATCCGGGAGGCGGCTGCATTGCGAGGGGGAGCCCGGCAGCGCCAGATCAAATATCTGACCAAGATGGCGCAACAATTTCCGCTTGAGGCGCTCTACGATTTGGTCAGCCGGCATCGCGGCCATGCGCTGGCGAGCCAGAAACAGATGCATGCGCTGGAGTTTTATCGCGACGCCTTGATCGAGGAGGCGCTGGAGCAACAGGAACGTAGCCGGCACACGGGTGAGGCGTGCGAAGAACAGTGGCCCAGCCAAACCATAACCGCGTTGCAAGCCGAAATGCCGGAAATTGAACCGCTTGCCTTGCTGCGACTTGCCGCGCTCTTCGCCCGGACCCGAAATCCCCGTTATAGCCGCGAAATCTTTCGCTCTCTGCGGTCAGTCCAAGAAACGCGGCAGCGAAGAAACAGCCGCGCCAATGGAGAATGAGCTGGCGCTCCGTCCAGGTTATGGACCATTGCAGGGTCTCCCCGTTCCGGATGCAAAGTGAGAGTCTTCTAGTCTTCTTTCCTCATCTTGCGGGCATAGGTGGCCGCTTCTATGCCGGCGATGCATCCTTCGCCCACCGCTTTGGCCATCTGATAGGGAGGGCCGACAATATCGCCTGCGGCAAAAATTCCAGGAATATTGGTGGATTGATGCCGGTCGACCGCGATATGCTTGAACGATTCCGTATCCAGCTGGACGCCGATCTGGGTCGCCAGTTCTAGGGCGCCCTTGGACCCCAGCTCGATGAAGACCCCCTCGGTTTCCAAGGTTTGGCCGTTGGCCAGCATAAGCGAATTGACCATTTTCTCGCCATTGATCTGCTTGATCGAACCGTGGATGCGCTCGACCTTGCTTTTCTCCAACCGCTCCAGCAGTTCAGCCGAGACGTTGAGCTGTTCCGCGACCAGATAGACCTTGGACGCGTAGTCGAGAAGGGTCAGGGCGCCGTCCACGGCGGCACTGCGATCGCCGGTGACCGCGACGACCGCGCCCCGGTAGAAATTTGCGTCGCAATCCACGCAATAGGAAACGCCCCGGCCCGACAATTCCTTTTCACCGGGGACATTGAGTTTTTTCTTCGACATACCCATGGAAAAAATAAGAGAACGGCTGGCAATGGTCGCGCCGCTTTCCAGTTCGACATGAAAAAGATCGTCGGCCAAGGCGATACTCAACACATCCTCGCGAGAGGTCTCGGTGCCGAATCGCACCGCCTGCTCCACGCCGAGCCGCAGGAGATCGGCTCCTGAGGTGACCCCGGGGACAAAGGCATAGTTTTCGAGGTGGGCTTCGTACAGGGCCGAATTTTCGATGCGTCCCAGCATGAGAACCCGGGTTTTTCTTCTGGAGGCATGGATGGCGGCCTGAATGCCGGCAGGTCCCGTGCCGATGATGACGACATCGTATGTTTGAACGGACATGTGCTGCTCCTTGATCGATAAGAGGGGGAAAGCCTCGGGCGAGCCGTCATGGCTGTCGCGCATGGACTGCACTCGATGATTTGTACCTCATCCCCAGATCGAGGTCGACAGATTTATTGATTTCGTATATGTTTGAAGGTTATTGTTATCGCCTCTTAGGTCGGTGCGGCCTCTGCATCGAAGGCAGACCAACAGCAGTGCAATGTTCTCTTTGGCCCGCTTGCAGAATGTGCCGCTTACGCCAGGGTATAGGCTGTAGAGCGGGTTGTGTTTTTCAGCGTTTTTCCGGACGCGAGCTGCTGCAGGGGCTGGAGGCGAGGGCCGGGGCCGGTGGCGGCTCATACCTGACTCCTGGCAAGATGAACATCAACAACAGGGAACGTCGTGGAGTTATCTATTTTTGAAATTATGAAGCACGCCGGGCTGACGGGCAAATTAATCATGCTCATTTTGCTCGTTTTTTCGGTGCTTTCATGGTCCATTGTCATTATGAAATTTCTCGCGTTCAGAAAGGCCCGCAATGCTTCCCTGGATTTTCTCGACGCATTCTGGGAGAGCAAGACCCTGCACGAAGCGTACGAGGCGGCGCGCGAATACCCCTTGAGCCCTGAAGCCGCGGTCTTTGTTGCCGGTTATAACGAATTGAAGAAGATCAGTGCCGCCCGCAGCAGCGGACAGGTGCCCGCCACCCTGGAGATGCAGTTGGCCACCATGGACAATCTCAAGCGGGCGGTCCGCAAGGCGCAGTTCCTGGAGTCCGATCGCATGTCCAGTTCGATTTCAGTCCTGGCCACCACCGGCAGCGCCACTCCGTTCATTGGCCTGTTCGGCACGGTTTGGGGCATCATGGCTTCTTTCCAGAGCATCGGCGAAAGGGGTTCGGCCTCACTGGCCGTTGTCGCACCCGGCATATCGGAGGCGCTGGTCGCCACGGCAGCCGGCCTTGCCGTCGCCATTCCCGCAGTTATCTTTTTCAACTATTTTTCCAACAAGGTTGCCGGGATAGACTCCAATGTCGAGAGTTTCAGCACCGATTTCATCAACCTGATCGAGCGAGATATTCTCACGAGAACGTGACCGTATGGGACCTATAGGAAGCAACAGGGGCAAACGGGGCTTGGTCGCCGACATCAACGTGACCCCCCTGGTGGACGTCATGCTGGTGTTGCTCATCATTTTCATGGTGACCGCGCCGATGATGACCCAGGGATTGGAGGTCGATCTTCCCGAGGCGACCACCAAGGCGCTTCCCCAGCAGGAAGAACCCTTGGTGGTGACCATCAAGAAGGAAGGCGACGTTTACCTCAAGAAAGAAAAAATGACCTCGGCGACCTTGCAGCAGCAGTTGCGGATCATGTCCCCTGAAGTGAAGAAAGAGGGGATTTATCTCCGCGCCGACAAGAACGTTCCCTACGGTGTGGTCACCTCGACCATGGCCGACATCCATGCCGCGGGTTTCGATAAACTGGGAATGATCACCGTCCCGGCTGAACGAGACAAGTAAGAGCGATTGGCTGGGCTCCGTGCAGTATACCGAGACGGAATTTCATTTCCTCCAGCAGGAGGCTGAACAACGCTGGTGGCTGGCGTTCGTGCTGGCCCTCTGTGTCCATGGCGCGGTGGTCGCGACCCTGGTGCTCATGCCGTCGCTGTTTGCAAGCAAGCCGATTGTTGAAGAAGTCGTTTCGGTCAGCCTGGTGGCAATGCCCGATGTCGGAGGCGCTCCGGCTGCCCCGGCTCCGCCTGCCGCCGCCGGCCCTCCTCCCAAACCCGCCGCCGAAAAGGTCGAGCCGCCGCCCCCTCCTCCACCGAAGCCGGCGGCTCCACCCGAACCAGCAACTCCGCCGGAGCAGCTTGCGCCCACACCCAAAGAGAAGGTCGCGGTCCAACCGGAAGTGGCACCACCCGAGCCCGTTGATCTGAAAAACCCGATTTCCCTGGCGCCCGATAAACGCAAGATCAAGAAAAATCCGGACACCAGGCTGGAAGAGGAAAAGGTCAAGGAGCGCGAGCAAGAGCAGCGCAAACAGGAAGAGCGCGAACTGCAGAAAAAGCTGGAAGAACGCAAACGGGAAGCCGAGCAGCGCAAGCAAGAAGAGCGCGAGCTGCAGAAGAAGCTGGAAGAGCGCAAGCGGGAAGCCGAGCAGCGCAAACAGGAAGAGCGGCAAAAGGCCCTGGCCCAAGCGCGGCTTGAGCAGATCAAGGCCGAAAACGAAGCCCGGGCTGCCGCCGCCGAGGCGCGCGAACTGGCGGCCCAGGCCAATGCCGCCGCTGCCGCTGCCGCTGCGGTACGCGCCGACGCGAACCGCAGGTCGCAGGCCATGCAGAATGCCGTCAGCGGAGGAAGTTCTTCCGGCCGGCAACAGGCCGTGTCGATTGTCGAACAAACGTACTGGGGTGCTGTGGCGCAGCGGGTCAAGAGTTTCTGGGTGCTGCCGGAGATGCGCAAATGGGATTCGAGTCTGCTGGCCATGGTGGTGATCACCATCAACAAGAACGGTGAGGTCACCCGCATCCAGTTCGATCAGCGTTCCAAGGATCCGCTCTTTGATCAACTGGTGGAAAAGACAATCAGAAGCGCTGCGCCGCTACCGCGCTTCCCTGCACTGATGCAGCAGGAAACAACTGAAGTCGGGTTTAAATTCAGACCCGGCGAACTTGGCAATATGTAAGAGATCGTGTATATCTGGTAAGCCTTGCCCGATTTTTTTCTTCCTTTTTTCTTACGGTGAACGGTTATGTTGCCTAAACGACATGTTGCGATGACCCTGACGCTGGCCGCATGTTTTTTCCTCTGCCTGCTGCACGGGGAAAGCAAAGCTGAACCCGCCTATTTCGACATCACCGCTTCCGAGATGCGGAAAATCATGGTGGCGGTTCCCGGCTTTTCCGGTGATGGCCAGGCCACGGCGGTGACCCAGCTCCTGAGCAAGGGACTGGCCTTGCACACCTTTATCAGCGTCATTGATCCGAGCCGCTACGGCGGCGGCAACGATGCGGACTGGAAAAGCCTGGGTGCCGACTTTGTGGTTATCGGCAAAGTGGGCGCCGACCCGGCCGGCATGGCGGTCGAAGGGCAGATCCTCGACGTGGCCAGCGGCCGGATGCTGGTCAGCCGCCGCTACAAGGGCGGTACCGACCAAATCGAGGACATGACCCTGCGGCTGTGCGACTCCCTGATCGAGGATTTTACGGGCGAAAAGGGCGTTGCCCGCACCCGCATGGCCTATGTCTCCGATGCCACCGGCAGGAAAGAGGTGTATGTCAGCGACATTCTGGGACGCCATCCCCGGCAGGTGACCAGTCACCGCGCCCTGTGCGTTTCCCCCCGCTTTACTCCGGACGGCAATTACCTCGCCTATTCGACCTATCATCGTGGCAATCAGGATCTCTACATCACCGATTTGCGGCAGAACAGCACCACGACCTCGCTTTCCCGGCGCAAGGGCCTGAATCTTGCTCCCGCCTTCACTCCCGATGGCCAGCGCATGGTGGTGACCTTGAGCCAGAACGGCAATCCCGATTTGTACCTCATGAGCCGCCAGGGAGAAATCATCAAGCAATTGACCTCCGGGGCGGGGATCAACGTGTCCGCCTCCTTTGCGCCTGACGGCCAGACCATGGCCTTTGTCTCCGACCGGAGCGGCAAACCCAACGTCTATGTCATGAATGTCAACGGCGGCCAGGCCAAGCGCCTGACCTTCAAGTTCAGCGAGAACAGCGAACCCGCCTGGTCGCCCAAGGGGGACGAGATCGCCTTTACCGGCCTGCAAGGGGGCGTGTACCAGTTGTTTGTGATGGACCGGAACGGCGGCAATGTCCGGCAACTGAGCAGCGGTGGCGGCAGCTACGAATCGCCGACCTGGGCTCCGGACGGACGGCTGATCGCTGTCACTCGCAAGAGCGGCAGCCGGTCGGAGATTTGCGTGGTGAGCAAAAACGGCAAGGATATCCGGGTGCTGTTCACCATGCGAGGCAACCAGTCCTATCCGCAATGGTCCGGGCGGTTGCCCTGACCGGGTGAGCCGAGTATGCGGCACGATCCGGAATTATCTGGCTATTTGATTGGAATGTCGGTTGTTTTTGGAAATTAAGGAGCTTGACTGCAATGAAAACCCTGAAACATATAGCGGCGGCCGGATGTTCACTGTTCCTGTTGACGCAGTGTGCGACCCAGGATGAGGTCCAGAATCTGCAACGTCAGCTTCGCGCGGTGAACCAAAGAGTCGAGGATGTGCGGACCAACACGGTCGGCCAGATGCAAAAGCGGCAGGCCAGTTCGGTCAACAAGCTTGATCAGGTCGAGGACGAGACCTCGCGCATCCGTTCGAGCATCGAAGAAAATACCAGTCAAAACGCTCAGTTCCGCGATCAGGTCAACCAAAGCATTTCCAGGCTGCAGACCTCGGTGGACAGCTCGAAATCCAGCCAGGAGGCCAAGATCGTCGAGTTGAACCAAAAGATTTCGGTGCTTGAGGAAAAGCTGGCCATGGTCAGCGAGAATTTCAGCAGGGCGCAGCAGGAACGAATCGCCGAGGCCGAAAAGAGGGCGCAGGCCGCGGCACAAAAGGCCGAGGCCGCCAAGCAGAAGGCCGCGCAGGCAGGCGCCGCCGCCACCCAGCCCGTGCCGCCGCCACCCACTCCCGCCGCAGCCCCGTCTTCCGGTACCACCGGCGTGGTTAAGGTGAATCCGGACAGCAAGAAAACCAAGGTCGCGGCCGCGACTCCCGCCCCCCCGGAACCGACCGCTGCGAAAAAAACGCCGGAACCGACCAAGGAAAAAGAGCAAGCTGCCGCTCCGGCCAAGCAAGCCGCTGCGCCCGCACCGGAGAAAGCCGCGCCCGAGAAACCGGCGTCCTCCACCTCCGATTCGTTCAGCAGCGGCATGAATCAGTTCAAGGATAAAAAATACAAAGATGCCTACAAGTCCTTCGAGCAATCCCTTTCCGCCAATCCTAATGGCAGCCAGGCGGCCAAGTCGCTCTACTATATGGGGGAGAGTTTGTACAATCAGGGCGAGTACGATCTTGCCATTCTCGACTACCAGAAGGTGATTTCCAACCACGGCAAGGACTCGCTGGCGCCGAGCGCCCTGCTCAAGCAGGGGATGTCCTTTGAAAAACTGACCGATCACGAAACGGCCAAGATCATCTACAAGAAATTGATCAACGACTACGGCGGCAGTTCCGAGGCATCACAGGCCAAAGAGCGGCTCGGCAAGCTGTAAGAACGGCGCTTGTCGGCCGACAAACGGAAGCAGCGGCTCGATACCCTGCTGGTCGGGCAGGGGCTGGCGGACGATATTGAGACGGCTCGGCGATTGATTGGTGCCGGTTTGGTGCTGGTCGACACCCGAATTTGCGACAAGGCCGGCCAAGCCGTTGCCGCGGACAGCCTGCTGGCGCTCAAGACCGCCCGGCGGCGATTTGTCAGCAGGGGAGGGGAAAAGCTCGATGGTGCCCTGGACGGCGCCGGCATCGATCCCGACGGCTGGGTGTGCGCCGATATCGGCTGTTCAACCGGCGGGTTCACCGATTGCCTGCTGCAACGCGGAGCGCGCAAAGTGTACAGTGTCGATGTCGGCTACGGTTTGCTTGACTGGAAGCTGCGGCAGGACGGCCGAGTACGGGTGCTTGAGCGAACCAATGCCCGCCACTTGACCTGCGAGCAGATTGCAGATCCCCTCGATCTTGCCGTGATCGACGCCTCGTTCATTTCCCTCGAGCCGCTTCTGGCCCCCCTGTTGCCGCTCTTCCGCGATCTTGTCCGCATTTTCGCCCTGGTCAAACCGCAATTCCAGTTGCCGCGCGAGGCGGTGGGTCCCGGCGGCATTGTCAGCGACCCGGCTTTGCACCGACAGGCGCTCGGCATGGTGCGGCAATTCGGTGCATCGCTCGGCCTGCACTGTGCGGCCATGGTCGCCTCTCCCATCCGGGGGGCAAAAGGAAATCAGGAATTTTTCATGCTGCTGACCGGGGGAGCCGGTCCTGCACACGAATCAAGAAAAAACGAGGAAAAAGGAGAGAGATGATGGTTCGATCGCTGGGAAAAGGTTTGTTGTTCGGCATGTTGGCGACAGCTCTGGGCCTGAGCGGAGCTGTTGCCGCCGAATATGTGAGCGTGGTCAAGGACGGGGTCAACCTGCGTTCCGCTGCCGGCACCAATGCCGAGATTTTGTTTCAACTACCGCTCAACTATCCCCTGGAGGTGATCGGCAAGGATGGGCAATGGCTCAAGGTGAGCGACTACGAGGGAGACAAGGGCTACATCCAGGAGTCGCTGGTCGGCAAAACCCCCCATGTCATCGTCAAAGCCAAGGAATGCAAAATCTACAACGGCCCGAGCACCAAGGAAAAGGTGGTCGGCAACGGCGCCAAGGATGTCATCCTCCAGAAGGTGGAACAAAAAGGGGATTGGATCAAGGTCACGCATCCCAGCCTGACCGGTTGGGTCAACAAGAGTGCCGTCTGGCCGTGAGTGTCGCGTGCTGACGCGCCAGCATCGTTTGGATCGCCCCGGCAAAATCGACCGGCAGCCGCACCTCCTGTCCCGCCTTGTTCCGGAACAGCAGGTGTCGCTGCCGGAGCCCGAACAGAAAGAGATCGCGGGTTATTTCCACGTCTTTGCGGCAATATGCCGCCAGCTTGTCCATTTTTCCCTGCTTGAACCAGCGTAAGGCCGCCAAGCCGTCGCCGTCTTTGCGGATGCCCAGGGTGGTTTCCGCCACCCGATCCAGGCTGAGCCGATAGCCCAACTGCCCGGTGATCGCCTCCAATACATCAAACGACGGCAGCAGACCGAGATCGCGGCCGGTATAGGCCGACAGCACCTTGTTGTCAAAGCGCTTGTTGTTAAAGCCCACCACCAGCTCGAGCCGGTACAATCGCTCGATCAATTGCTCGATCCGGTCTTCGGTAAAAACGGTGCATGTTTGCGTGGCACCCTCGTATAAAACGGCCACGCTGATCCGCATCAGCTCGGCCCGGTGCCAGCCGCCCACTTCCTGGGCGGATTTCTGCGTTTCCACGTCAAAAACACCGTAATTTTCCGGCAGGCGAAACAAAGGCTGTGCCGGCTCGGCTTGCGGCACAGCACCCTCCCTTCGGGGCGCAGGTGCGTGTCTTGCTTTCGGCCGGGCCTGGGCCAGACGTTCCATGAGAAAAAGGCAGGCCCGTTTATCGATGGGGCGGTTGCCGGAGCCGCACTTCGGCGAATGGACGCAGGAGGGGCAGCCGAATTCGCAGGGACAATCGGCCACGGCCCGGCGGGTTTGCGCCAGGAGCGCGTCCATGCGGGAAAAGGCCTTCGCGGCCAGACCCATGCCGCCGGCATACCCGTCGTAAACGAAGACCGCCGGTCCCTCGACCTGGTGATGCCAGGGATGGGAAATGCCGCCGAGGTCGTTGCGGTCGCACAGTACAAAAAGTGGCATCATGCCGATGAGGGCGTGCTCCAGGGCGTGGATGCCGCCCATGAAGTGAAGACGTGCCGCCTCCATTTCCCGTTGGACCCCGGCGGGAATCTCGATCCAGAATCCTTCGGTTTCAAAGCATTGCGGCGGCAGCTCCAGAGGAATGCGGGCAAGAATCCGCAGGCTGCCCTGGGCAATTTTGTGGAAACCGGTGATCCGTTCGGTCACGCGTAGGGCGCCGCAATGGATGCGGGCCGGGCCCAGTTGCAGGCTTTGGCGCACGGCTACGATCTCGGTGTTTTTTTCGGCAAGCGCCCGGGTGAAGTAGGGGGGAGTGACCGCTGTCGCCAGCACTTCCCGGCCCTCCAGATCCAGACCGTCGATATGGTAGCTCCTGGCCATGTGCAGATAGATGGCGCCGGGGTGGCATTCGCGCAGGGCGCGGTGGGCGTCGATCTCCCCCAGCGGCTGGCGCCGGGGTTGCTCTCTGATGGTCAGTGTCACCCCGCCGCCGCGCAGGTTGACCTGGCGCTGGGGGTAGGTTCGTGGCGAAAACCAGGTGGCGCCGTCCCCCGACTGGAGCAACTGGCCGGAACCGGTCAACCGCTCGACCAACCCGGCGGCCGATTCGGGTTGCAGCAGGGGTTCGGTGGCAGCGAGCGGCAGCTCGGCGGCGGCGCAAACCATCTGAGGGCCGGCAATATGGGGATTGTCGGGATTCATGGTCACCGGTTCCACCGGCCGGGAGAAAAAATCCTCGGGACAGCGCATGAAATGCTGATCCAAGGCGTCCTCGTGGCCGATGAGCACCACCAGCGATTCCCGGCCGCCACGGCCCACCCGCCCGGCACGCTGCCAGGTGGCCATCATCGAGCCGGGATAGCCGACCAGAATGCAGATGTCGAGATTGCCGATATCGATCCCCAATTCCAGGGCCGAGGTGGAAATAACCCCCAGCAGGTTGCCGTCGGCCAGTTTTTCCTCGATGTCCCGCCGTTCTTCCGGCAAAAAACCGGAACGATAGGAGGCGATCAATTCCTTGCGTTCCTTGAGCCGCTGCCCGGTCCACATGGCGATCAATTCGGTCATCTTGCGCGACTGGCAATAGACGATGGTGCGCAAGCCCCGGCTGATCGCTGCCTCCAGCAATTGGGTGGCGCTGGTGGCCGCCGAATCGAGCGGATTGAGCAGCACGACATGGCGGGCGGCATGGCCGGCCCCGGAACGGACGACTTCGGCGGCCGGCGCATCGAGCAGCAGCCGCGCGTGTTCGCCGGGGTTGCCGATGGTGGCCGAGGCCAGGATGAAGACCGGGTCGGCGCCGTACAGGCGGCAGATTCGCCGCAGCCGCCGCAGCACCCAGGCCACGTGCGAACCGAAAACGCCCCGGTAGGTGTGGACCTCGTCGATGACCACGTGGCGCAGATGGCTCCAGAACTGGCCCCAACGATCGTGGTAGGGCAGCATCGCCAGGTGAAGCATGTCCGGATTGGTGATCAGCACCGGCGGGGTTGTTTCCCTGATTTTTTTGCGCTGGTAAGCGGTGGTGTCGCCGTCGTAGATTGCGGCGATGGGACGATCGCCCCGGATGGCCTCGGGTAACAGGTGCCACAGGGTGTCGGCGGTTTTGAGTTGGTCCTGGGCCAGGGCTTTGAGGGGAAAAAGATACAGGGCCTTGGCGGCCGGCTCCTTGAGCAGGGTGTGGAGCACCGGCAGGGTGTAAATCAGGCTCTTGCCCGAGGCGGTGGGGGTGGCCACCACCGTGTTGCTGCCGGCCAGGACATGGGCGATGGCCTCCTGCTGATGGGTGTAGAGCTCCGGTGCGCCGATGTCGCGCAGCAATTGGCACAAAAATCCGTCCAGATGTGCAGGCGGTGCCGTGCTGGCTGCCGCGGCCGCCATTGTCCGGTGGGCCACCACCTGCGGCCCGAATTTACCCGATGCCTTTAAGGCGGCGACATATTCCCCGACCGTGCCGTTTTCCCGGTCCGGTCCGGCCTTGCCGGTTTCCGTTTGCTTCATGAAAGAAAAAAATCTTGCCTATCGGCCATGGAGAATGTAATTGACCACGTGGTAGTTATTTTACGAATGTAGCTCGCATTCTGCGCTTTTTCCTTCCTGAAATATCTCCATGCGTTGCATCGGTGCGCGCCGCCGCGCTTTGCGCCCGGCCCTGCCGGTGCGCCGACCGTGCACAACCCCAGCAGGTACATTGCTCCATGAAATCGATCGCCACCCTCGGGCCGGAACATTCCCAGTCATGGCAGGCTGCCGTCCAGTATGACAACGAAGCGGAAATCCGCCTTTATCCACATGTCAAGGCACTGCTCGACGCCTTTGCCGCCCACGAGGTCGAGTACGCCGTGCTGCCGGTGTATAATACCCGCGAAGGGGAAAAGAAACAGTATTTCCGTTTCTTCGATCAGATCAAATCCGGCTACTGGGTCGACAACATCATCCTCCATTCCACTCTGTCCCTGGGCGTGTTCGACGAGGAAACCACCGTGGCCGACCTGCGCCTGTTGGTCGGCAAGCGCGAGGCGTTCAACCAATGCGAGGAGTTCATCGAAAACCGGCTGCCCGGCGTCACCGAGCTGAGCGTCCAGGATATCGAGCAGGCCGTGGCCGGCATCCGGCAGGAGAGAGCAACCAAGGGTAAGGCGGTGATCGACAGCGCCGAGACGCTCAACGCCCTCGGCCTGCGGATCGTCGAGCGCGAGGTCGCGCCGCACAACCGTACCCGCTACGCGGTGCTCGGCCACAGCCTTGCGCCCATGACCGGCTACGACGCCACCACCTTGATCACCGAACCGCTGGACGACCGGGTGGGCATCCTGGTCGACATTCTCAGCGAGTTTTCCCGCCGCGGCATCAATATCGCCGACATGCGCACCGAGAACGACATCAAAACTCAAAAGTTGCGCATCTATCTCGAGGCGGAAGGGCACATCCAAACCGACACCCTGGCCAGCGCCCTGGCCCATATCGAGTCGCGGGTCATCCAGCAGCAGGGCATGATTCGCGTTTTGGGCAGTTTTCCCAGGGTCGACATGCGGACCAAGTACATCAAGTCGTTCGGCTTCATCGGCACGGGAGCCATGAGCAGATGGTTTGCCGACCGGCTGGAGAGCGAAGGCTACGAGGTCGCGCTCACCGGCCGTTCCACCGCGCTGCGGCCGGAAGAGATGGTGCGGCAGGTCGATGTGGTGGTGGTCTGTGTGCCGATTTCGGTCACTTCCGCCATTGTGCGCCAATACGGGCCGCTGATCGGGCCCGGCAAGGCCCTGATTCTGCTTGCCGGCGAATCGGAAGAGACCATCAAGGCTGCCCTGGCATCGACCAACGACGAGGTCGAGATTATGCTCATGCATAATCTTTGGGGGCCCCAGGCCGCCACCATGAAGGACAAGAACGCCATTGTGGTGCGCACGCCGCGCAGCGGCATGTTCTGCAGCGAATTCGAGGCGTTTCTCTACAAGCACGGGGCGGACATCTATCACGATTCCCCCTCCAAGCACGATCTGCTGATGGGCATCGGCCAGAAACTGCCCACCCTGATCTCGGTCGCCCTGGCCATGACCCTGCACGACAACGGTATCACCAGCGAGGATATCGCCAGCCACTGCACCCTGACCTCGCTCTATCCCATCCTGGCCATGTCCCGGGTGCATTCCCAGAATCCGCGCACCTATGCCGAAATCATGTCGACCGCCGGCGACAGCCGCAAGATCGTTGTCGATTTCGCCAAGAACCTGCAGCAGGTGATCGAGATGGCCGATGCCGCTTCCATTGCCGGCCTCTGCGACTTGATCGACGCCAATGCCGGCCACTTGAGCGAATCGTTTCTCCAGGCCCGGATGCAGCAGGCCAAGGCGGTCGACGAAGTGCTCGGGCGGATGATGTGAAGCTTGTGGTTGACCCTGTCCGGGGCAATGGTTACCCTAGCGGCATGATTGATCCCCGGAAAAGAAAACTCGCGTTGCTGGTTATCGTGCTGCTGTGGGGCATTGTTCTCCTGGTGCAGCCGTTTTCCCGCTCCAGCAGCACCTGACCCATCCCGAGCATGCCGCCGGTCGGCGGCCCGCCATGCCCTCTGCCCCAGGCGGCAGATCCCATACAACCACGTTGAGGAGCCAGAACGTCCATGCTGTCCACCCTGTTGCGATATATCGAAGAGAAGCATTACTGCCCGCATTGCAGCGGCGACCTGACCCTGTGCCATGCGCCGCCCGTTCACGTGGGGGACGGACTGGGCTGGGGCTCGGAATATCTTTTCATCTGCCTCAACGACTCCTGCCCGCTCTTTGTCAAGGGATGGGAATACATTGCCAACCAGTACGGGCATGTCGGCTCCTACCGGTATATGGAACTCCCTAATTCCAAGGAAAATTACAGCATGATGGTAATTTCCAAGGAGGCCTTTACCGGCAGCATCGTCGATATCGAGGCGATCAAGCGCCAGAACGAACAGTATCAGTGCCAACAGGAGGCCCTGGCCACCCTGGATACCTGCCTGGAGAAACGGCAGCTTGATCCGGTGCTGACGGTTTTGCTGGACGAATCGATCCGGGTCGACGACCGTAAGCGGGCGGTTGCCCTGCTGGTCCCCTTAAACGACGTCGCCTGCGTCGAACCGCTGCGTAACCATGCCTTCAGAGACCCGCATCTGGAGCAGGAAGTCAATCTGGCCATCAACAAGATCCTGGCGGCCCATTTCCTCAAGGAGTGCCCGCACTGTGCCGAGCTGATCAAGGCCCGGGCCACGGTCTGCAAGCATTGCCAGCGGGAGTTGGCAGCCTGACTTTCTGCTTGCGAAAAAAAGGGCGTGCGGGTATAAAAGCGCACGTTTGCGTGGTGAGCGTAGCTCAGTTGGTGGCAGCACCGGGTTGTGGCCTCGGAGGTCGTGGGTTCAAGTCCCATCGCTCACCCCATTCGTCTTGTCAAACACGTTCCCAGCACCGCTTAAGCCCGCTTTCCAGCCAGGAAAGCGGGCTTTTTTGTGGCCTGGCGATGTCGCTGCCAATCCCTTACCGGCCGTGAACAAGCGCAGGGACGCGTGCTGTCTTTCAATCCGGCACCGAGATGAAAAGAATCCGGCCTTGGGAGGCGAATCGCGGTTTTCCGCCAGATATTCCTGCAATTACAAGGGCTGGGCAGGAACGGTAATGACTATCTTTTTACAAACGGTTGTGGCATACTTGACTTCTCTACCGGGTGACAATCCCACCTGTACGGTTGTCTTGCCGCTCCCGAATTCGACATGGCAAGTGAGGAATATTTTATGCGTAGCGCGACTGCCATCAGCCATGAAGTAGACGACGTTTTCCTGGCCGCACGGGAATTGGCCGACAGCATCAAAAAGCAGCTTGTCTTGCAACAGCACTCCCTGGGGCTGATTTTCTGCGATGCCGACACGGACGGGGCTGCCCTGACCGGTGAGCTGCACGCCCTTCTGGGCATGGAGATCGCCGGTATGACCACGCTTGCGGCCTTGAGCCCTCAGGGGCGCCATGAGGCCGCGATCGTGTTGACCGTGCTCACCGCCGACGACTGCCTTTTTTCCCCGGGCGCGTCCGCCTCGCTCAAGGCCGACGACTTCCAGGACCGCATCGCCCGCACTTATCAAGCAACCATTCCCCAGGGGGGTGACAAAGGCCCTGGCGTGATCCTCACCTTCTGCCCCTTTGGCCTGTCCTTTTCCGGAGACCATTACCCCGCCGTGCTTTCCAGGGTGGCGAACAACGCTCCCGTCATGGGCGGCGTCGCCTCGGACGACTACGACTACGAGCGCGCGCGCGTATTCCTTTCCGGCAAGGAATACCAGGATGCCATGGTGCTGGTCAGTCTGTGGGGCAACGTGCGGCCCGTATTTGCGATTCGGCACGTCACTTCACGCTTTGCCGAGCGTATCCGCCGGGTCACCGAAGCGGAAAACAATATCGTGCGCAAGGTCGGAGAGGAAACCTTTGTCGAGTATCTGCAAGGCTTCGGCCTCAAGACCGATGTGGACGACCCCTTGCTGGCCTTCAACTCGTATCCCATGATGCTGCGACAGGGAGATGGGGACGAGACGCCGATCATGCGGCACATCTCCGGTTTGAACCGGGCCGATGGGTCCGGATCCTTTGTCGGCGACGTTCCCGTCGGTGCCCAGGCCAACATCTGCATGATCAACAAGGCGGATATCGTCGCGGCCTGCAGGGAATCCATGCTGACTTTGCTGAACGAGGGCCGGGCACACTCCGATTATGCCTATTCCACCATCCTGTGCATCTCCTGCTGCGGACGCTCCATGATCCTGAGCGGCGACGCGGGTGAAGAAGGGCGCATCCTGGCAGAGATGCTGCCCGAGGGTTTGACGCTTGGTGGGGCCTACTGCTTGGGGGAGATTTGCCCCACCCGTTATAAAAACGGCCTTGCCACCAACCGCTTCCACAACTGTTCCATCATTTTCTGCATGTTATAGCCACGTAAAACAAGATGCCCCCCCCTGACGAAACCGCTGAAAAAAACAGGGAGAAGGAATACAGCTTACTGCTTCGCAAATATAAAAAGCTGGAGCGAGATTTCCGCGCCCTTTCCTTTACTCACGAGCAAACCGAGCGCCTGCGCGATACCAACGAGGCCGCCAAGGAACTCTCCAATTTCTATAACCGCCTGCTTCTGAAAAATACCCCCGGCATCACTTTCATGCTGGATCACGCCCTCCGTTTCGTGCTGGGCAGCGCCAGGATGGTGGATTTTCTCGGCTACACCGACCGGCGCGAGATGGTGGACATGCCCTTTGCCTCGCTTTTTGCCGCCGCCATGCCCGCGTCATGGATCGCCGCGACCGAGGCGCGCTGCCGCGAGGTGCTGGAAACCCGCCACCCCCACACCTACGAAGAAAGCGTGGCGATGAACCGGTTCGGGGAAATCGTCTTTCAACTGTCCATCACGCCGGCCGAAGAGGAAAACGGCGAATGCCGTGGCGTGGTGGTGATCATGAACGACATCTCCGAGTTGTCCCGGGCCAAGGAGGATGCCCTGCGCGCCAGTTCGGCCAAAAGCGATTTTCTGGCCAATATGAGCCACGAAATACGCACCCCCATCAACGCGATCATTGGCATGACCACCATCGGCAAGGCCGCCGCCGAACTGGAAAGAAAGAATTACGCCTTTGCCAAGATCGAGGGAGCCTCCGCCCACCTGCTGGGGGTGATCAACGATATTTTGGACATGTCCAAAATTGAGGCTGGCAAGTTCGAGTTGTCGCCAGTGGAGTTCAGTTTTGAAAAACTGCTCCAACGAATCGTCAATGTCATCAATTTCCGGGTCGAGGAGAAGCACCAGCATTTCAGGGTGCATGTCGACGAAAAGATCCCGGATATGCTGGTGGCCGACGACCAGCGCCTGTCCCAGGTCATCACCAATCTGCTTGCCAACGCCGTCAAGTTCACGCCGGAAGAGGGCACCGTGCTCCTGAACGCGCATTGCGAGCGAGAGGAGGACGATCGTGTCGGTCTGCGTATCGAGGTGAGCGATACCGGCATCGGCATCGACGCCGAACAGCAGACCCGTCTGTTCCAATCCTTCCAGCAGGCCGAAAGCAGCACCACGCGCAAGTTCGGCGGCACCGGGCTGGGCTTGGCCATTTCCAAACGCATCGTCGACATGATGGGCGGGAAAATCTGGGTGGAATCCGAGTCGGGACACGGGGCGACGTTCATTTTCACTATCTCGGCCGGACGCGGGACGACAGCCGCGGCCAAAGGCCTGCCCACCGCCCCGGACTGGGCCGGCATCCGGGTGCTGGCGGTGGATGAGGAACCGGATGTCCTGGAATATTTCCAAACGATTGCCGACAAGATCGGCTTTGTCTGCGACACGGCTTCCGGTGGCCAGGAGGCCCTGGCCAGGATAGCGCGCAACGAGCCCTACGATTTTTATTTCATCGACTGGGCAATGCCGGGTATCGACGGGCTGGAGCTGACTCGCCGGATCAAGGCGGACAACAACCGCCAGGCCACCGTGATCATGGTCTCATCCGTGGAATGGAGCGTGCTGGAACGCGATGCCCAAAATGCCGGGGTGGATGGTTTCCTGCCCAAGCCGTTGTTCGCCTCGGCCATCGCCGACTGCATCAGCGCGCGCCTGAGTCTGAAGAAGGAAGCGGAGGGGCAAGATGCCGCGGCCGGGGGGGACGAGTCCTATGCCGGCCACCGGATACTTTTGGCCGAAGACGTGGAGTTGAACAGGGAAATCGTCCTGTCGCTGCTCGAACCCACCGAACTGACCGTGGATTGCGCGGAAAACGGTGCGGCGGCGGTGCGGATGTTCAGTGCCGATCCGCAGCGCTACGACATGATCTTCATGGACATCCACATGCCGGAAATGGATGGGTATGAAGCCACCCGGCGCATTCGGGCGCTGGAGATCCCGTGGGCCGGACAGATCCCCATCGTGGCCATGACCGCCAATGTTTTTCGCGAGGATATCGAAAAATGCCTGGCCACGGGCATGAACGACCACATCGGTAAACCGCTGGATTTCAATGACGTTCTGGAGAAACTCCGCCGTTATTTATCGCAGGGGGGACAACAGACGGGGTAACTGCCGCCGGGGCCTGGCAGGCACTGGCTTCAAGATGAGGGACGACCAGTCTCCAGCCGTCGGCAACGGCAACAACATCGGTTTCCAGGCGAGTATTTTTCTTTTCACCGACAATTCCCGCCCGCCATGGGCAGCCGGTTCAGGTGCGGGGATCCCATTTTTTCAGGGCCGCATACAACTCATCCGCATGGATCGGTTTGGTGATGTGGTCGTTCATCTTGTTGGCCAGGCTGAGTTCGCGGTCGCCACTCATGGCGTGCGCGGTCATGGCCAGCACGGGCAGATCTTTATACCGCTCGTCGTTGCGGATTTCCCTGGTGGCGGTCAGGCCGTCCATATCCGGCATCTGGATATCCATGAGCACCAGGTCGAAGCTTGATTGCCGCAACTGTGCAAGCGCTTCCCGGCCGGTGCTGGCGACATCGACCACCACGCCCTTGGCCTGCAGCATCTCCACCGCAATCAGTTTGTTGAATTCGTTGTCTTCGGCCAGAAGAACGCGCAACCCTTGCAGAGAGCTGTAGGGATCGCTTTCCTGGCCGGGTGCTTGCCGTTCGAGCACGGCGGCCGCCTCTCCGCTGGGATAGAGGAGATCGACGATGGTCTTGTGCAAGCTCAGCACCGTGATCGGTTTGCGCAGAATGTCGGTTTGGCCGCCGTAGACCACATCTTTCAGAATATCGTCGCTGTGGGAGAACAGGGCATACAAGACGGCGGGCGCCGCCTGCCGATAGTGCGCTTCCAGGCGGGCGGCCGCCGATGGCGCGGCTTGCTCCATGTCCCGCCAGTCCATGATCACCAGT
Organism: Desulfobulbus sp.; assembly: GCF_031547805.1. Taxonomy (GTDB): domain Bacteria; phylum Desulfobacterota; class Desulfobulbia; order Desulfobulbales; family Desulfobulbaceae; genus Desulfobulbus. The sequence goes on along the minus strand of NZ_JAVBRQ010000017.1, from coordinate 38,684 downwards.
TGTACCTGCCGGGCGGCATCCGTAGCCAGATAGGCATCCAGCGCCTGCATGCCGAGCGCGGTGTCGATATGGACACACTGGAGCGCCCGGAGCTTGTCGCCGGTGGTGGCGAGCCAGTATTCGTTGTCGCCGCTCAACAGGACATGCAGCCGATCCAGCATCGCGAGCGGCAGGGCCGGCTCGTCCGTCGCGGGCAGACCGAATTCCACGGAAAAGTGGAAGGTGGTGCCGACATCCAGCTCGCTCTCGCACCAGATGGTCCCGTTCATCAGTTCGACCAGGCTTCTGCAAATGGCCAAGCCCAGGCCGGTGCCGCCGTATTTTCTGGTGGTTGAGGTGTCTGCCTGGGTAAAGGGGACAAAGAGCCGCGCCTTCTGCTGCGGGCTCATGCCGATGCCGGTATCGCGCACCGAGAAATTGAGCACCGCCTTGTCCGGCCCGCGTTTTTGTTCGTGCACGGTGAGGTACAGGGCTCCCTGATGGGTGAACTTGATGGCGTTGTTCATCAAGTTGAGCAGCACCTGCTTGAGGCGGAGCGGATCGCCGACCAGCGCCGGCGGAATGGTGTGCTCGATGTCCAGATAGATTTCCAGTTGCTTGTCAATGAGTTGTCCGCGCACGATATCCGCCACGTCGAACACGACGTTTTCCAGGGAGAAGGAGATTTTTTCCATCTCCAGCCTGCCGGCCTCGATCTTCGAAAAATCGAGGATGTCGTTGATGATGCGCAAGAGCAGGTTGGCCGACTGCTCGGTTTTGTTGAGATAGTCGCGCTGCTTGGCCGTCATTTCGGTTTGCAGCAGCAGGTAGGTCATGCCCAGGATGGCATTCATCGGGGTGCGGATTTCATGGCTCATGTTGGCCAGGAATTCGCTCTTGGCGCGGGCGCTTTCCTCGGCCAGGTCGCGGGCCTGCCTCAGCTCCTCCTCCGCCTTCCGCATTTCGGCCAGGGTGGCTTTCAACTCCCGCAGATCGCGGGTATAGCCCGCCACGATATAGCGGTCGCCATGCTTGACCCGGACCAAGGTGATTTCGGACGGCACCGGCTCGCCGTCGAGCTTCCGGTGCATCCATTCGAATCTCTGTACACCGGTGGCAAAGGCCTGGTTGATCTTTTCGACCGCCAGTTCGGCCGACAGACGGCCACCAGGCTGGTATTCCGGCGACAGTTCCATGAACCGTTCCAAATATTCCTGTTTGCCGCTCAACTCGAATAAACGCGCCGCCTCCAGGTTGCAGTCGATATTGTTGAGTTGATCGTCCCAGATATTGCAGCACAGCGGGGTGGCGTCGAGCATGATCTGGGTGCGCTCGTCCGCCTCGCGCATCGCGGCCAAGCTGGCTTTCAGCTCGCGTAGATCGCGGGTATAGCTGACCACGACGTACCGGTCGCCGTGCTTGACCCGAACCAGGATGACCTCGGAGGGGATCTGCTCGCCGTTGAGCTTCTGGTGCATCCATTCCAGCTTGCACAAGCCTGTCTCGAAGGCCTGCCTGGTGTTGGGAACGATGCGATCCGCCGACCGCTGCCCGTCGGGTTGGTATTCCGGCGACAGTTCGATGAAGCGGTCCAGGTATTCCTGCTTGCTGCCGAGATCAAACAGGCGCACCGCTTCCAGGTTGCAGTCGATGGGCTGGTATTGCTCGTCCCAGATCATGCAGCACAGGGGCGTGGCGTCCAGCATGAGCTGGGTGTGTTCGTTCGCCTCCTGCATCGCGGCGAAGGTGGCTTTCAGCTCCCGCAGATCGCGGGTATAGCCCGCCACGATATAGCGGTCGCCATGCTTGACCCGGACCAGGGTGATTTCGGCCGGAATCGGCTCGCCGTCGAGCTTATGGTGCATCCACTCGAATTTCTGCAAGCCGGTTTCAAAGGCCAGATTGATCTTTTCGACCGCCAGTTCGGCCGACAAACGGCCATTGGGCTGGTATTCGGGCGACAGCTCCATGAATCGTTGCAGGTATTCCTGTTTGCCGCTCAGGTCGAAGAGCCGCGCCGCCTCCAGGTTGCAATCGATATTGTTGTAATTTTCGTCCCAGAAATTGCAGCAGAGCGGAGTGGCGTCCAGCATGATCTGGGTGCGTTCGTTCGCCTCCTGCATCGCGGCCAGGGTTGCTTTCAATTCCCGCAGATCGCGGGTGTAGCCCGCCACGATATAGCGGTCGCCATGCTTGACCCGGACCAGGGTGATTTCGGCCGGCACCGGCTCGCCGTTGAGCTTTTGGTGCATCCAATCGTATTTCTGGAAACCGGTTTCAAAGGCCAGGCGGAGTTTTCCGGCCGCATATTCCGCCGACAGACGGCCATTGGGCTGATATTCCGGCGACAACTCCCAGAATCGTTCCAGGTATTCCTGTTTGCTGCTCAGGTCGAACAAGCGCGCCGCTTCGAGGTTGCAATCGATGTTGCCGAATTGATCGTCCCAAATGTTGCAGCACAACGGGGTGGCATCGAGCATGATCTGGGTGCGCTCGTCCGCTTCGCGCATCGCCGTCAAACTGGCCTTCAATTCCCGCAGGTCGCGGGTATAGCTGACCACGATGTATCGGCCGCCGTGCTTGATTCGCACCAAGATGACTTCAGCCGGAATCGGCTCGCCGTCCACTTTTCGATGCATCCATTCCAGCTTGATCGATCCTGTCTCGAAAGCCAGCTTGATATTTTCGATGCTGCGCTCTCTTGATCGTTGTCCATTAAGTTGATACTCAGGCGACAGTTCGGCGAACCGTTCCAGGTATTCCTGCTTGCTGTTGAGGCCGAATAGGCGGACCGCTTCCAGGTTGCAATCGATGGGGCGGCACTGCTCATCCCAGATCGTGCAGCAGAGCGGGGTGGCATCCAGCATGAGTTGGGTGCGTTCGTTCGCTTCCTGCATCGCGGCCAAACTGGCCTTCAGTTCCCGTAAATCGCGGATGTAGCTGACAACGATATGCTTATTTTCGTGTTTGATCCGTACCAGCGTGATCTCTGCCGGAATCGGCTCGCCATCGGACCTCTGGTGCACCCACTCGAATTTCTGGTAACCGGTTTCAAAAGCCAGCTTGATTCTCTTGAGGGCACTTTGTGAGGATAGCGATCCATCCGGTTGGTATTGTGGGGACAATTCCAGAAAGTGATCGAGATATTCCTGTTTACTGGCCAAGCCGAACAAACGCAGGGCCTCCAGGTTGCAATCGATGGTCTCGAGGTGTTCGTTCCAAAAACCGCAGACAAGCGGCGAGGCATCCAGCATGAGTCGAGCCCGTTCGCTGGATTCGAAGAGGTCATCCAGGGGACGTTCATCTTTCAGATGGACATTTTTTCCCTCTTGCATGGAACAAACCAGGCATTCTTCATGGATCTGGTCTGTTTTTTTCAAGACCCCCGAGATGTTGACCGTGCTCCATGTGCCTGTTGTTTTGTTCAGTACCCGATATGTGGCATGATACGATCCGAACGTGTTAACGGCATTTTCCAGTTCAAGGGCAACCCGCTGGGAATCGTCGGGATGGCACAGATCGTTAAGGTAGGAATTGAGCGAAATGCTGAATGATTTTTGCTCTACACCAAAGGTCGAATTGATGAATGTTTCGCCGTGTATGGATATCTTCCCTTTGTTTGGGTAAAATTTCCATATCGCCACTATGCCGGTATCGATAATTGTTTGCAAGTCGTCATTAATTGATGGATCAGGTTCCGAGCGATTCGGAAGAAACTTGAAGAGCTTATCCATTAATGAGCGCATGGTTCACCGAACATTCCAATAGTTCATTTGATGATTGATGACGAAAACAGCAAATGTCGCCGATTCCGCCCCGGAACCTTCTTTGCGACAATTGGGCGAACAACACAATGCTGGACAGACAAGGGCCGAAAAATTCCCCAAAGCATTTGCCCGGGACCTGGCCGGAGTTTGAGTGCGGCCCAGGCTCATTCCCGTATCCATGGCGTTCATGGGGAACAGCAATCCGCAATCAGTACCTGTCTTGTCGGCGGCGAGGCGATAAATCTTTTGCTGCTCTTTTGCAGGTCAACGCGGCAGAACCATCGCTTGCCCGGGCAATGAGCAGGGACCCTCGCTGGGATGAAGTGTGGTATCGCCCAGGTGGAAATTTGTGCAACGGCGCGCTGCTTTTTTATTCCGCCTTCATCGAATTCATTTACGGACAATACATACCATAGGTTCACCAAATTTAATCCCATTAATAGCGGCTATATTTGAAAATTTTCGTCTTGTGGCAATTGACGGACGTTCGTTCCGGTTCCAGTTCGAACACCGACTTAAGGCCGATAATTTCGTCTCATTCAAGGTGGGGAACGATGACACCGAAAAGATGCCGGCGACATTTGTTTGTATACGTAATTTAACTTATATTTAAAACGCGATTTGGCTCATCTGATCGGCAGGACCGGGGGGCGATTTTTACAATCTGATTGCCATCGAACATCAGCCAGGCTCGTTCGCCGGCAAGCGGCGGTGTTCTTTGCGCTCCGGGAGCCGGTTGATCAAACGGGACCTCTCACTGCGTTCGAAACGACAATGCGACCAAGCGTTGTTATCCTTGCCCCGAACTGCCTTTGTTGGTCGTTTCGACGAATGCAGCGAGAAGAAATCTCAAAAAGTTTGAGCAGAATACCGTCCAGGATGCAATCGGATGAATTTGAGTGATAATCAGTTGTTACAAGGTCGGCAAGGGGTTTAAGCCCGGTTCGTAACGCGTTGTTGCCTCGCTTGAACTTGCCAGCCTCGGCCTTTTGAGCAGCTGGGCTCGACACATGTGTCGTTCATGCGACAATTTCGAGGCGATATTGACAATTGTGTAGCCCCTGTCCGGTATAGGTAACTCCATCTTTGTTTCTTTCATCTTGTTAAATTTTCGACTTTTTTTACCGTGATTAGAGAAGGTCTGGGCTGCTTGCGGGAAAAGCATCCCTGGCACGATTGCTGCTTTACAAGTTGAAGGAAATAGCGTACTTCGTTATTTTGGTATTGATATAACGAACCAGGGATTCGTGCATCCAGCCAACAGTGCCTTGAGCTGCGGATTCCCTGTCCGTGCAAGATGCCTACAATTAGCCGAACCGGAAAGCCCCGGTGGTGCCGCCCCGCAGTCACCTAGATCCCGACTTCGAAGAGCTCCGGCGGTTTAAGCGGAAGGCATCGTCCGTGCATGTGGAGAGCGGCGGCGATCGAGTTCTCGGGTTTGCCGGTGGCCGTTGCCCGGTTGCGTCGTGCTCGAGGCCACGTTTTTTTATCCCACGTAACATCGGGATATCGTCCAACATTGACAGGAGAACACCATGAAATTCTTGCAGATCCTTACGCCTTTTTTTGCCTGCTGTCTGCTGCTGGCAACCGCCCCCTCGCACGCCGCCGAGACAATCAACATTTCGGTGCCGGCCAGCATGACCGACGTTGTCAAGGACCTGGCCGAGCGGTACAAGGTCACGGGCAAGGAGGTGGCCATCGTGCCCAATTTCGGTCCCTCCGGCACCTTGGCCAAGCAGATCGACGAGGGCGCGCCCGCCGATCTGTTCATCTCGGCCAACCAGAAATGGATGACCTATCTCCGCGACGCCAAGAAGATTGAGCCCAAAAGCGAGAAAATCCTGGCGATCAACACCCTGGTTTTTGTCGGCGCCAAGAACCCGGCGGTGACCAAGCTGGCGGATATCGCGGACCTCAAGCGGATCGCCATCGGCAGCCCCAAGAGCGTGCCTGCCGGTGAATACGCGGTGCAGGCCATGGAAAAGGCCGGTATCTACAAGCAGCTGGAACAAGGGCAAAAGTTGGTGATGGCCAAGGATGTGCGCCAGTCGCTCATCTATGCTGACCGGGGCGAGGCGGACGGGGCCTTTGTCTATAAAACCGATGCCCTGCTGGCCACCCAGGCAGTGATGCTGTTCGAGGTGCCGCAGGATTTGTACGACCGGGTGACCTACCCGATCGCCCTGACCGTGGACGGGGCCAAGCGGGCCGAGGCCAAGGCGTTTTACGATTTCCTCACCGGCCCGGAAGCGTTGCAGGTCTTCCTCAAATACGGTTTCAGCGCCCCGAAATAATCGGTGGCGTGCTGCCAGGCGACCCCATGATTTGGTTGCAACCCGCGGATCTCGACGCCATCCGGCTTTCCTTCAAGGTGGCCTGCGCGGCCACCTTGCTCGCCACCCCCCTGGGCATCGGGGTCGCCTATCTTCTGGTGCATACCCGCATTCCGGGCAAATCCCTGATCGAGGGCATGGTCAATCTGCCCCTGGTGCTGCCGCCGGTGGTCATCGGCTATCTGCTGCTGGTGCTGTTCGGCCGCCGCGGCTGGATCGGCGCCTGGCTTTCGCACTACGACATCCAGGTGATCTTCACCCTGACCGGGGCGATCATCGCCTCCGCCGTGGTCGGCTTTCCCCTGTTGGTCCGCTCGATCCGGCTGGGGATGGAATCGGTCGATCCGGCCTACCGTCGGGTGGCCCGCACCCTGGGCGCCAGCGGCTGGGACGCTTTTTTCACCGTCACCCTGCCGCTTTCCGGCAAGGCGGTCTTTGCCGGCATGACCCTGATGTTTGCCCGCAGCCTGGGTGAATTCGGCGCCACCATCATCCTGGCCGGCAATATTCCGGGCGTGACCCAGACCATTCCCCTGGCTATCTACGAATACACCAGCTCGCCCGGTGGCGACCGGATGGCGCTTTCGCTTTGCCTGGTGTCCATCGTCCTTTCCTTCATTGTCCTGTTGGCCAGCGGCGCGGCCGGCAAATCGCTGGACAGGAAATAGCCATGCGGCTGGTGGTCTCGGCGCACAAACAGCTCGGCCGGTTCCGCTTTCATGCCGATTGCGACCTGACCGGCCAGCGCGTCGGCCTGTTCGGGCCGTCGGGCAGCGGCAAGTCGACCCTGATGCACCTGATCGCCGGCCTGCTTAAGCCAGACCACGGCAGCATCCGCCTCGACGACACCGTGCTGTTCGACAGCCGGCTCGGCATCAACCTGCCGCCGGAACAGCGCCGGATCGGGGTGGTGTTCCAGCATGCCCATCTCTTTCCCCACCTGAGCGTGCGCCGCAACCTCCTTTACGGCTGGCGGCGCACTCCGGAGCCGCAGCGGCATATCGAACCGGAGGCGATTATCGAGGCGCTGCATCTGGCCCATCTGCTCGACCGGGGCGTGAACCTCCTCTCCGGCGGCGAACGCCAGCGGGTCGCCCTGGGCCGGACCGTGCTCACCTGTCCCCGCCTTATTCTCATGGACGAGCCGCTCACCGGTCTGGACGAGGAATTGAAATTCCAGATCATGCCCTACCTCAATTCCGTTTTCTCCAGGTTCGACATCCCCCTGTTGTTCATCAGCCATTCGCTGCTGGAAATGCGGCTGATGACCGAACAGGTCCTGGTGATGGAGCAGGGGGAAACCAAACATCAGACCAGCGCCGAGGAGTTGGCCCAGGCGGCCTGGGCCGCGCCCCGGCAAGGTTATGTCAACCTGCTCAAGCTCGGCCGGCCGGAACCGCTGGGCGATTTGTGGAGCTATCAGTGGGGAGAGGCGCGGTTGATCCTTACCGAGCACGCCGAACACCGGGAAAATGTCTTTGAGCTCGATGCCAGGGACATCCTGCTGTTCAAGCGCCATCCCGAGGCGACCAGCGCCCGCAATCTGCTGCCCTGCACGGTGCGCAAGCTGTTCACCGTGGGCAATCGGGTCCGGGTGGAGTTGCAGTGCGGCTCCCGGCAGCTGATCGTCCAGATCGTGCCCGAATCGATGCGGGAATTGGAGCTTGTGGAGGGCAGGGAAGTGGTGGCGGTGATCAAGGCCTCGTCCTTCCGCAGGCTGGTCTGACCGAACGGGCGCAGGGTGCCGGGGCGGTTGTCCGCCCCGGGCGAGGTGTTTTTTTTTCGAAGGCAGCCGGTGACCGGTCAGCCTTTTTTCGGGGCCGCGGGCACACCGTTGCCGTGGCATTCCATGCAGTTGGGCTGGGCGTTGATGCCGTGGGTGGAGACCGGCGTCCAGTCGCCTTCCTCCTCGTATTTCCCGTCCTTCCAGGCATTGAGCAGTTCGACCAGGTGATAGGCGACGCTCGCCGCCACCCGGGCGCACCGGTCCTTGCGTTCCGGGCTGCCCAGAGGTTTGTCGGCCACTGCCATCCATTTTCCGACCGAGACATGGCACAGGGGCGATTCGCTGATGGTCAGCGGAATATGGCCGGTGAACTTCGGCGCCTTCGGCTTGAACACCGGCATGGCCGATTCGCAATACCATTGCATGATGTCGGTGCCGATCAGGTGGCCGGCCTCGGCCCCGACGATCCGGGGACCGACGATCAGGTTGGCGACAATGTTGGCGCCGGCGTTCGAACCGCAGATCGTGCCCCAGCCGGCAATGCCGCCTTCGAGAAAGACAAAGGCGTCGATGGGAAAGGAGGTGTACGGTTCGCCAATCTTTTCTCGCAGCTGGGTAAACACGCTGCTGATGACCGCGCAGCCGCAGAACACCCGATACCACTCCTGGTAGGCGAGTTCGGCGGTGGCGGCCGGATCGAGTTTTTCGTACGGCCAGGGCCATTTTTCCGTGGTGCCGCCCGCGGCCCGGGCCGATTGCAGCCAACCGCTCAACGGCACCAGGGCGGCGGCGGTGGCGGCGGTTCCGGCACCAAGCAGCCATTGTCTGCGGGAGAGTCCCGTGGGGATTGCCTCGGTTGCGGCCAGTTTTTCGTCTTTCATCTGTTTTCCTCGTGGCGGATGCTCCGCCTCATTTCTTGTTGTGGCACACTCCGCACTTGGCGAGTTCCTTGTCTTGCCGCAGGTGGCATTCCATGCACAAGGTATGGCCCGCCCGCTTGAGGGTGGCGACCTGTTCCGGCATGCCGGCCTTGCTGTTGTGGCAGGCTTCGCACGGTTCGATCTTTTGGCCGGGCACATACGCGCTTTTCTTTTTGTCCGGCCCCTTGCCGTGATGGCAACCGTCGCAGTCGAGCCATTGATGAAGCCGGTGCGGCAGGTAGGCCGGCTTGGCCACCTTTTCCGTATCGATGGCGGATTTGATCACCACCTGTTCCGGTCCCTTGCCGCCGCTGTCCTCCTTGCCTGCATCGGCCAACGCCGGATGGGCGCCGCAGGCGGCGCACAGGATGGCTGCCGCGGCAAAATAAGCGGGAAAACGCATGATTATTCTCCTGGTTGAAGAAAGATCGGTCCGTGCCTTCGCTGCGGGCCGGTCGACAAAATTTTATGCGTTATATTTTATGAAATATAATGATGTCAACGAAAAAATCGGCAAGTGCGGACCACCGTTTGCGGAAAAAGCAGGGGAGGGGAGATTAGAGGCGCTCGGTTTCTATCCAGCCCTGAAAGCGTTCGACCAACTGGAAGAATTCCCGGATGGCCTGCTTGCCGGCATCGGTCAGCCAGGCGCCGCCGCCGCGCCGGCCACCGGCCTGTTTTTCGACCAGTGGCTGGGGGGACAGCATGTTCATGTCCTCGACCAGGTGCCAGGCATGGCTGAAGCTCATCTGCATGGACTTGGCGGCCGCGGAGACCGAACCGTACTCGCCGATGCGCTCCAGCAGGACAACGCGGCCCCAGGAAAGGTAGGTCCGGCCTTCGTTCTCGATCCAGAGGCGACCCTTGATCTGGAGTCCCCGGTGGAGTTGCCCCGATGCCAGGGCGTTGCTTTCATTTTGTTTTTTGACCTTGGGCATGTTGTCCTCGCGGGTGGCCATTGCCGATGCCGACGGCGGCATTGGGGCAGGTTCTTTTCGTATCCCGCTAGGAATACTGAAATTTCGCTGGGGGAGCAATCACTATGTCGCGCCACCGGCGCCAGCGCGTGTTGTTCGCTTACGTCGGCCATGCCGGCGCGCATTGAAGCCTGGAGCCGCCAGGAGGCAATGGGCCTTGACCGACCGCATCCCTTAAGCGATCGGGGCCACCCGATCCGATTTTCCGGGATCTCCGTCAACATGGCCCGTGGCCGGGAGAAAAACCGGTTCCTCCACCCCGTCAGTTCCCTGGCATGACGCCCCTCTGTTTTTGGGATCTTGGCTGTCCTGCCAATTCTGCGTAATAAATTGATTTAATTGATAAACATAACTGTACGGCTGCCTGGAATGGCTCCTTGCTCCATTTCAATGACAACACCGCCCTCCAGAGGTATCATGCAGTGCTTTTTCCTTGATGAAGCAAGGGAGGGAGGCGATGCGTGGCCGGCAGGCGGGGGCAGAGAACCGACCGCTCTGCCGGATTGAGCGAGCGGCAGGGATAAGCAGAATTGCTATCATTAAAATTTATTTTTTGCTGTGGTAAAATAGATTTCCATTTTAATTTTGAATTTTGTAGATATAACAGTCACTTTTAAATTATTTTTAGTTTGGCGGAATTTATTGTTCAATTATTTTGATAAACGGGGCCGAGTGGCTCCAGCCGGGCCAGAACCAGGACACTCGCAAGCGGCCCGAAAGATTCTCCTGCACAACAGGAGGGACGGAGCGGCGGGATCGTGGCCGGACCTGCGGATCGATATCAAGGGAATTCTATCAATCGAATTGACATAAAGAAGAGCTGCCGCCAGCCCGTTCCAGGGTTGGCAAGGCGGTTCGGGGAGCTTGACGATGACAGAGACGAAATACAGTATTTGCGGGATGTGCGCGGTCCGCTGTCCGGTGAGCGTGCAGGTACAAGACGGCCGGCCCGTGTGGATCGAGGGGAACACCCATGACGGCGGCATGGGCAGGAGCCTGTGCGCCAAGGGCGGTGCGGCCTTTGCCCAGCGCGAGGACCGGCAGCGGCCGGCGGCGCCTTTGCTGCGCCGGGGCCAGCGCGGGGCAGGGGAGTGGCGGGAGGTCTCCTGGGACGAGGCCTTCGACTATATCGTCAGCCGGCTGCAGCCCATCATCGCCGAACACGGCGGCCGGTCGATTGTGCTGTCCGACCGGGGCGGCCCCTTTGCCGACCTGCGCCAAGCCTTTCTCAAGTCCCTGGGATCGCCCAACTACATCAATCACGATTGCACCTGCGGCCGCAACGTCCATCATGCCTCCAAGTCGGTGTACGGCATGGGCCGCAAGGATTTTGCCTACGACTACGAAAACTCCCGCCACATCGTCCTGTTCGGCCGCAATATCACCGAATCGCTGAAGGTCAAGGAAGTGAAGAGCTTCCTCAAAGGCATCAAGAACGGCGCCCGCGTCACCTATATCGACCCGCGCGCCTCGGTGACCGCCGGCAAGGCCAGCCGCTACTGGCAGGTCAGGCCCGGCACCGATTACGCCCTGCTGCTGGGAATCGCGCACTGCATCGTGGGTAACGGCTACTACGACCGCGAATTCGTGGCCCGCTATGTCAACGGCCTGGCCGAATTCAAGAACTTCCTCGCCCCCTACACCCCGGAATGGGCGGCCGGGGAGTGCGGCATCGCGGCTGCGGAAATCGAGGCCTTTTGCCGCGAGCTGAACGAGGATCGGCCCAAGGTGATCATCCACCCCGGCTGGATGCTGTCCCGCTACCGCGATTCCTTCTACGCCTCGCGGATGATCCACATCCTCAACGCGCTGTTGGGCAGCATCGAGCAGCCCGGCGGCCTTTTCTACCCCAAAGGCCCCAAGGATGCAGGCAAATCCGGCCTCAGGAGCCTGGCTTCGCTGGTGCCGGCGGTGAACGAAGAGCGGGCCGACGGCTGCGGCTCACGCTACCCGCAGTGGGACAAGGGCGCGGGCATGCTCCAGACCGCCCTGGAGGCCATCGACACCGGCCTGCCCTATCCGGTCAAGGCCTACTTCGTCCACCGGCACAACCCCTTCATCGCCATGCCCGACACCAGGGAGCAACGGCGGATCCTCGACCGGCTCGACCTGATCGTGGCCGTGGACGTCAACTTCAGCGAAACCGCCTGGTTCGCGGACGTGATTCTGCCGGAAAGCACCTTTCTCGAACGCGATTCCATCCTGCGCACCGAAAAGGGGCTCAAGCCCGGTTTCGGCCGGCGGCAGCAATGCGCGAAGCCCCTGAACAACACCAAGGCCGGCTGGGAGATCTATCTTGAACTGGCCAAACGGCTGGGCAAGGGCGAATATTTTCCCTTCAAGTCCATTGAGGACATCTGGCTCTACCAGTTGCAGGACACCGGCCTGACCAACGCCGATTTCGACGCCAAGGGTTTTGTCAAATTGAGCGACAAGGCCATCTGGTACGACCGCGATCAACTCAAGTTTGGCACCGAGTCGGGCAAGATCGAGCTGGTCAACCCCAAGTGGGAAGCCATGGGTGTGCCGTCGCTGCCGCCCTATGCCGCGCCCGCCGCGCCGCCGCCGGGCTCCTTCCGCCTGCTGTTCGGCCGCACCGGCTACCAGGCCCACGGCCAGCATCAGAACAATCCCATCCTCTGCGACCTGCTCGACGTCAACCGGCTGTGGATCCATCCCGTTGCCGCCAATCGGCTGGGCATCAAGGACGGCGACTTGGTCATTGTGGCCAACGGCGACCAGCAGGGCAAGATCGCCGCCTACGTCACCGACCGCATCCATCCGGAGGCGGTGTTCATGCTGCACGGCTTCGGCACCGATGTACCGGTCAAGAAGCGGTCGTTCGGCAAGGGCCTGGCCGACCAGGTCTTCATGCAGGGCAAGCTGAAGGAATGGGACCAGGCCGGCGGCGGCCTCAATCTGGCGGAAAGTTTTGTCACCGTGACCCGGGCCTGAACACAGGAGCATCATCATGAGCAAATATATCGTCACCCAGAATGTGGCCGACTGTATCGGCTGCCGGGCCTGCGAGGTCCATTGCAAGGACAAGAACGATTCCGGCCCCGGCGCCTTCTACTGCCGGATGATCGAGGTCGTCCAGACCGAGGTCTCGCCGCCCCGGATCGATTTTGTGTATTTATCCTGCTTCCACTGCGAAAAACCCTGGTGCGTCGATGCCTGTCCCACGGGAGCCATGCGGCGGCGCGACCAGGACGGCATCGTTTTTGTCGAGGAGAGCGCCTGCGTCGGCTGCAAGGCCTGCATCACCGCCTGTCCCTGGACCGTGCCCCAGTGGAACCCCGATACCGGCAAGGTGGGCAAATGCGATCTGTGCAAGGATCGGATCGATGCCGGGTTGGAGCCGGCCTGCGTCACCAAGTGCACCACCGGCTGCCTGAGCTTCACCACGCCTTCGGCCGCCTCCCAGGCGGCGCGGCAGGCCTTTGCCGAGCAAATGCTTAAGAACCTGCGGCGTTGAGCGGAGCGCGGCCATGGATACGCTGCCCAGGGAATATCTCGGCATTCTGCTGCTGCTGGTCTTCGGGGTGCTGTTCGGGGTGCTCACCCTTTTTCTGGGGCGGTTTTTCCGCCTCAGCAGGCCCTATCGGGAGAAACTGATCGCTTACGAGTCGGGCAACGAGCCCACCGAGGCGCCCCGGATGCGGTTTTCGGTGAAATTCTACCTGATTGCCATCCTGTTCGTGGTGTTCGACGTCGAGGCCATCTACCTGTACCCCTGGGCGGTGAGCTACGACCGGCTGGGCTTGTTCGCCCTGGTGGAGATGCTCTTGTTCATCGGTCTGCTGTTGGTCGGCTATGTCTACGCCTGGAAAAAGGAGGTGCTGCAATGGGAGAAATAGCCGATCCGGCCATGGTCCGGCTGGAGGAGGGCGTCCGGCTCATTCCCGGCGCCAACGCCATTCTCGGCCCGTTGAACAAACTGGTCAATTGGGGTCGGGCCGGTTCGATCTGGCCGGTGACCTTCGGCCTGGCCTGCTGCGCCATCGAGATGATGGATGCCGGCGCCGCAACCAACGATCTCGACCGCTTCGGCGTCCTCTTCCGCGCCAGCCCCCGCCAGGCCGACTGCATGGTGGTGGCCGGCACCCTGAGCAAGAAGATGGCGCCGGTGCTGCGGCGGGTCTACGACCAGATGCCCGAGCCCCGCTATGTCCTGGCCATGGGCAGTTGCGCCTGCAGCGGCGGGGTGTTCGACACCTACGCGGTCACCCAGGGCGTCGACCAGATCATCCCGGTGGACGTGTATGTGCCCGGCTGTCCGCCGCGCCCCGAGGCGTTGCTCGAAGGCTTTCTGCAACTTCAGGAAAAGATTCGCAAGGAACAATACCGATGGAGTCAATGGCGATAGCCGACCGGCTGCGGGCAGAATTTCCTGACGAAATTCTGCATAGCTACCTCAATCAGGGCCAGGCGGCGGTGGTTGTCCGGCCGGGGCGGATCGTCGATATCCTCCGCTGGCTGCGGACCGCCGAGACCATCCGCATGGACCATCTTCGCGCCCTGTGCGGGGTGGACAACGCCCGCCGCCGGGAGCCGGGGCTGTCGCGGTTCGAGGTGGTCTACAACCTCTACTCCATCCCGCTGCGCCACGAAATCCGGGTGCGGGCCGAGGTGGGGGACAAGGACCCGGCCATCGATTCGGTGGTCGAACTCTGGCCCGGCGCCAACTGGCTGGAACGGGAGACGTTCGATCTGTTCGGCATCCGTTTCAACAACCATCCCGATTTGCGGCGGGTGCTCCTGCCGGACGACTGGGTCGGCCATCCCCTGCGCAAGGAGTATCCGCTCAAGGGCAAGGAGGAGTGGGCCGGCATGACCGAATTGCAAGCCAAGGTGCGGGAACTCGACCGGTTCGGCTTTGATCCGGACGGCCATGCCCACGGACAGGCGGCACCCGAGGAGGACGAGCCATGACCCGACCGATCGCCAAAAACATGGAAATCCCGGTGGCCGACGGCGAGGGCGAGCGCTACTCCCTGCGCATGGGGCCGCAGCATCCGGCCACCCACGGCGTGCTGCGGGTCGATCTCGAACTGGACGGCGAAACCATCGTCGCCTGCACCCCCCAGGTGGGCTATCTCCATCGGGGCTTTGAGAAACTGGCGGAAAACAAGACCTATGCCCAGACCCTGATCCTCACCGACCGGCTCGACTACATCGCCGCCATGGCCAACAACGTCGGCTACTGCGTGGCGGTGGAGCGGCTGCTCGGCATCTCGGTGCCCCTGCGCGCCCAGTATATCCGCACCATGGTGGCCGAGATGTCGCGGATCTGCTCGCATCTGCTCTGGCTGGCCACCCATGCCCTGGACATCGGCGCCATGACGGTCTTCCTCTACTGTTTCCGCGAACGCGAGATCCTGCTGGATCTGTTCGAGGAGCTGTGCGGGGCCCGGCTGACCTTTTCCTATCCCCGGATCGGCGGGGTCCGCCAGGATGTGACCGTCCGCTTCATCGACGAGTTGCAACGCTTCCTCGACATCTTTCCCTCCCGGATCGAAGAATACGAAACCCTGATCGACACCAACCGCATCTGGCTCAAGCGCACGGTGGGCATCGGCAAGGTCACGGGCGAGGAGGCCCTGGCACTGGGCCTGACCGGCGCCTGCCTGCGCGGCTCGGGCGTGGATTACGACCTGCGCAAGCACCAGCCCTACGATGCCTACGGCCTGGTCGACTTCGAGGTGCCCCTGGGCAGCGACGGCGACATCTACGCCCGCTACCGCTGCCGCATGGAAGAGCTGCACCAGTCGGAGCGGATCATCCAGCAGTGCATCGACCAACTGCCGCCCGGCCCGATCGTCGGCCCGGACGCCCCGGACCTGGTCATGCCCAACAAGGCGCCGGCCCGCATCGAAGCCGGGACCAACGCCTACGGCACCGGGCTGATCAAGCTCATCCGCGACCGCAATCTCTATCTCTCCGGCGACGTCTACGTGGCCACCGAGGTGCCCAAGGGCGAACTGGGCTTCTATTTTATCTCCGACGGCAACAACCGGCCCTACCGGATGCACATCCGCTCGCCCTCGTTCATTCATATCGGGGCCCTGGCCGCGATTGCCAAGGGCGAGCTGATCGCCGACCTGATCGCCAACATCGGCAGCCTGGACGTGGTCTTGGGCGAGTCCGACCGGTGATCGCACTGTCAACCGAATGTCGAATTTTCGGGAGCTTGTATGGATATCCTGCTGATGCTGCTGTGGATCGTGATCCTCTTTGCGGTGGTCATGCTCCATGTGGCCTACGCCACCTATTTCGAGCGCAAGATCATCGGCCACATGCAGGTGCGGCTGGGACCGATGCGGGTCGGCTGGCACGGCCTGCTTCAGCCCATTGCCGACGGCATCAAGAGTTTTTTCAAGGAAGACATCATCCCCGACAACGCCGACCGGCCGACCTTCCTGGCCGCGCCGATCATCTGCCTGGTGGCGATGCTGACCTCGCTGGCGGTGCTGCCCTTTGCCAAAGGCTGGGTGCTGGCCGACATCGACATCGGCCTGCTGTTCGTCTTCGCCATGAGCTCGCTGGCCAGCTACGGCGTGGTCCTGGCCGGCTGGTCGTCGAACTCCAAATACAGCTTTCTGGGCGGCATGCGCTCCATGGCCCAGGTCATCAGCTACGAGATCAGCATGGGCTTAAGCCTGGTCGGGGTGATGCTGCTGGCCGGCTCGCTCAACTTGAGCGAGATCGTCGAGGCCCAGGGCGACCGGTTTTTGGGCATGTACCTGATGCCGCAGTGCATCGGTTTTTTCGTTTTCTTCATCAGCATGCTGGCCGAGACCAACCGGGTGCCCTTTGACCTGCCCGAGGCGGAAACCGAACTGGTTTCCGGCTACAGCACCGAATACAGCGGCATGCGGTACGCCATTTTCTTCATGGCCGAGTACATCGGCATGATGGTCATGGCCTCCATCGCCACCATCTGCTTTCTCGGCGGCTGGAACGGGCCTTTCCCGGTTCCCTTTTTCCCGCCGCTGTGGTTCGTGCTCAAGGTCTATCTGTTCATGTTCGTGTTCATCTGGATCAGGGCCACCCTGCCGCGCTACCGCTACGACCAGCTGATGGGGCTGGGCTGGAAGGTGCTGATCCCGATGGCGCTGGCCAACATCGTTCTCACCGCCTGCTTGAAGGCGATCCTCGACTAGGAGGAAAAGACACGCATTATGCAGATTCGGTACAAACCCCGGCGCGGCCTTCTGGGCACCATTTTCCAGATCGAAATCCTCCAGGGCATGGGCTTGACCTTAAAGCGCCTTTTTTCCAGGCCGATCACCCGCCAGTACCCGGACGAGAAGCCCCGGATCCGCCCCGGCTTCCGCGGCCAGCACGCCCTGGTGCGCGATCCCGCCACCGGCGACTGCAAGTGCGTCGGCTGCATGCGCTGCGCCATGGTCTGCCCGTCGCGCTGCATCCGCATCCGGTCGCACAAGGACAAGGAGCCGGGCAGCCGCCGGATGATCGACTGCTACCGGATCGAGGCCCTGCGCTGCGTCTACTGCGGCTTTTGCGAGGAGGTCTGCCCGGTGAACGCCATCGTGCTCACCGAGGTCTTCGAGTACAGCAGCTACGACCGGCCCTCGCTGTATTTCACCAAGGAACAGCTGTTGGCCAACTGGGATCGGTTCGCGGCCCAGCTGGACATGCCGGTCGATGTCTATGTCAACCCGTTCTGGCGGCCGCGTGGGCTTGCCGAACGCGACCTGCCCGCGCCGAAACGGCTGCCGGTGCCGCCCGAATGGAGCGGCGAGCAGCAAGTGGTGGGGCGGCAATGGCAACGGCATCTTCCCCCGGAACACGCATAAGGAGGCTTGATGTTTCCCCAGTTCTTTTTCGGCTACTGCGCCCTGATGATCGTGGCCAGCGGCCTGTTGGCCATCAGTCTGCGCAACCCGGTCCACTGCGTGCTCATGGTCCTGGTGCTGTTTTTCCACATGGCCGGGCTGTACCTGACCTTGAACGCCGAGTTCCTGGCCGCGGTGCAGATCATCGTCTACGCCGGCGCCATTCTGGTGCTCTATTTGTTCGTGCTTTTCCTGGTCAGCCTGCGCGAGGAACTCCACTTGACCGCCTTTGTGCCCAATGCCTGGCTCGGACGGATCATCGCCACCGGCCTGGCCGTGGGCCTGATCGCCACCATCCCCGCCTTCACCCTGGGCGAGAAGGGGGTGTGGACCGTCGACGCCATCCGCCAGGCCACCCATACCAAGGCCATGGGCCAGGAATTGTTTACCACCTATCTGCTGCCCTTTGAGATCGCGGGCCTGATTTTGCTGGTGGCCCTGATCGGCGGCTTGGTGCTGGCGCGCCGGGATCAAGCCGCCGACGAAAGCGATGGAGCAGGCGACGGGGCAGGCGACGGAGCAGGCGAGGGTGCCGGGCCGGAGCCCGCCACCGAATGCCGGGAGGTGGGCCGATGATCCCCCTGTCCTGGTACATGGCCCTGGCCATCGTCCTGTTTTGCATCGGGGTGTGCGGCTTCCTCACCCGGCGCAACGTGATCGTCATGTTTTTGTCGATCGAGCTGATGCTCAACGGCGTCAACCTCAACCTGGTGGCGCTCAGCCATTTCCTCGACAGCGTCCGCGGCCAGGCCTTCACCTTCTTCATCATCACCGTGGCCGCGGCCGAGGCCGCCATCGGCTTGGGCATCGCCATCGCCCTCTATCGGAGCCGGCGCAGCGTGCACGTCGATACCATCAACCACCTCAAGGGATAAGAACATGCCGGCCTCCCTGCTCGCCATTCCGTTGTTGCCGCTGGCCTCCTTTGTCATCACCCTGCTTGCGGGCAGACGCTGGGGGACGCGGGCCCACTGGCTGCCGATCGTCGCGGTGCTGCTTTCCTTCTGCTGCGCCCTGGCCGCCTTTTGCCGAGTCCGGTCGGGCGTGATCGTCAACCAGGATATCTACACCTGGATCCATTCCGGCAATCTGGTGGTCTCGGTCGGCTTTCTGGTCGATCAACTGACCGCGGTGATGCTGATCGTGGTCACCAGCGTCAGCTCCCTGGTGCACATCTATTCGGTGGGCTACATGAAGGGCGAGGAGGGGTATTATCGATTTTTCGCCTATTTGAGTCTCTTTACCTTCTCGATGCTGATGCTGGTGCTGGCCAACAACTTCCTCCAGCTCTTTTTCGGCTGGGAGGCGGTGGGGCTGTCTTCCTATTTGCTGATCGGGTTTTATTTCAACAAGCGGTCGGCCGCCGATGCGGGCAAGAAGGCCTTCATCGTCAACCGGTTCGGCGATTTCGGCTTTCTGCTCGGGCTGCTCGTGGTGTTCACCCTGTTCGGCAGCCTCCATTACCAGGAGGTGTTCAGCCGGGTCGGCGAGCTGGAGGGACAGACCATCAACTTGTTCGGCAACCCGATCGACGCCGCCACCCTGATCGCGCTCTTGCTCTTTTGCGGCGCGATCGGCAAGTCGGCCCAGATGCCGCTCCATGTCTGGCTGCCCGATGCCATGGAAGGGCCGACCCCGGTCAGCGCCCTGATCCATGCCGCCACCATGGTCACGGCCGGCGTCTTTCTGGTCGCCCGTTGCAGCCCGATTTTCTCCCTGGTGCCCGCGATCCTCAACCTGATCACCGTGCTCGCCGCCGTCACCGCCCTGTTCGCCGCCACCATCGCCCTGGTCCAGACCGACATCAAGCGGGTGGTGGCCTATTCCACGGTCAGCCAGCTGGCCTACATGTTCATCGGCTGCGGGGTGGGTGCCTATTCGGCGGGTATCTTCCACCTGTTCACCCACGCCTTTTTCAAGGCCTTGCTCTTTCTCGGCTGCGGCTCGGTGATCCTGGGCATGCATCACGAGCAGGACCTGCGGGCCATGGGCGGCCTGAAGCGAAAAATGCCCGTTACCTATTGGACCTTTCTCCTGGCCTCGCTGTCCATAGCCGGCGTGCCCGGCCTGGCCGGTTTCTTCAGCAAGGACGAGATATTGTTGATGGCCTTCAACACCGACCTGGCCGCCGGCAAGTTCGCCTGGGGGGTCGGCACCCTGGTGGCCTTCATGACCGCCTTCTACTCCTTCCGCCTCCTGTTCCTCGTTTTTCACGGCGAATTCCGGGGCAGCGAGGAGCAGCGGCATCACCTCTGCGAATCGCCGGCCGTGGTCACCTGGCCGCTGATGCTGCTGGCGGTCGGGGCGGTGGCCGCAGGCTGGTTCGGCGTGCCGTCCCTGCTGGGCGGCGACAACCACTGGGCCCATTTCCTCGCGCCGGTGCTCGGCCATCCCCATGTCCAGGTCGGCGCCACCACCGAGGCCCTGCTGATGGGCGGCTCGATCCTGGCCGGGGCGTGCGGCATCGGCCTGGCCTACTATCTCTACCGCATGCGGCCGCACCTGCCAGGTTTGCTGGCTGAACGGCTGGCCCCGATCCACCGGCTGCTGCTCAACAAATACTATGTCGACGAGCTGTACGACCTGCTCCTGGTCCGGCCAACCTTGGCATTCGGCCGCAAGGTGGTGCTGGGCATCGTCGACCTGGCCTGCATCGAGGGCGCGGTCAACGGGCTGCCCCGGCTTATCGCCCTGGCGGCCGAGCGGTTGCGGCGCCTTCAGGACGGACAGGTTTCGCATTACCTGGCCTGGATGGGCGGCGGCGCCCTGGCCCTGGTGGCCATGCTGCTGATCGGCCTCTAACCCGAACTTTTACGGAAACCTCGCGATGTCCATGCCCTTGCTCAGCATCCTGATCTTCTTTCCCATCCTCGGCGGCTTGTCGCTGTTGTGCGTGCCTCGCCAGCAGGTCGCCACCATCCGGACCCTGGCGCTCTTGGTCAGCCTGATCGAGCTGTGCCTGACCCTGCCGCTGGTTCTGCTGTTCGACAAGTCGACCCACGTGATGCAGTTCGTCGAGCAGCATGCCTGGATTCCGGCCCTGCGGATCAACTACAGCCTCGGCATCGACGGCATCAGCATCCTGTTTTTGCTGCTCACCGCCCTGGTCATCGTGGTGTCGGTGCTGGTGTCCTGGGAGGCGATCACCAACAAGGTGCAGGAATTCTTCGTGGCCGTGCTGCTGCTGGAAGGCGCCATGATGGGTGTGTTCTGCGCCACCGATTTCATTTTGTTCTATGTGTTCTGGGAGGCGATGCTCATTCCGATGTTCCTGATCATCGGCATCTGGGGCGGCCCCAACCGGATCTACGCCACCGTCAAGTTCTTCCTCTACACCCTGGTGGGCAGCCTGCTGATGCTGGTCGGAATCATCCTTTTGTACCAGCACGGCGGCCGCACCTTCGATATCCTCAAGCTGGCCGGGCAGGCCTATCCGCTCAAGCTGCAGCTCATCCTCTTCTGGGCCTTTTTCGCCGCCTTTGCGGTCAAGGTGCCAATGTGGCCGGTGCACACCTGGCTGCCCGACGCCCATACCGAGGCCCCGGCCGCCGGTTCGGTGATCCTGGCCGGGGTGCTGATCAAGATGGGCGCCTACGGTTTTCTGCGCTTCTCCCTGCCCATCCTGCCGGACGCCACCCAGCTGATGATGCAGCCCATGCTGGTGCTGTCGGTGATCGCCATTGTCTACGGCGCGATCATCTGCCTGGCCCAGACCGATCTCAAACGCTTGATCGCCTACAGCTCGGTCAGCCATATGGGCTTCGTCACCCTGGGCCTGTTCGCCTTGAACCAGCAGGGGCTGGAGGGCTCCATCCTGCAGATGATCAATCACGGTCTGGTTACCGGCGCCCTGTTTCTGGCGGTGGGCATGATCTACGAACGCACCCATACCCGTGAAATCGCGGCCTACGGCGGCCTGGCCTCGACCATGCCGGTCTTTGCCGGCTTCTTTTTGCTCTTTACCCTGGCGGCGGTGGGCCTGCCCGGCACCAACGGCTTTGTCGGCGAATTCCTGATCCTGCTGGGCGGATTCGAGAGCCGGCCCTGGTCCGCGGTGATCGCCGCATCCGGCCTGATTCTCGGAGCCTGGTACATGCTCTGGCTCTACCAGCGCGTTTTTTTCAACGAGGTCAAGGAGGGCATGCGGGGCCTGCCGCGACTCGATTTGCGGGAAATCGCCACCCTGGCGCCCATGGCGTTCCTGATTCTGTGGATCGGGCTCTATCCCAATGCCTTGCTCGGTTTTCTCCATGTCTCGGTGGGGCACCTGCTCGACCAGGTCCATGGCGTGGGTCTGGCGGGAACGGAAACGGCGCTGCCGTCCGCCCTGGCGCGGCTTCCCTGAACAAGGATGATTGCAAGCGAATTTGAACGAGGATCGATCATGATACAAACTGCGGCTGTCACCTGGACCGCCCTGGACCCCATCTTGCCGGAATTGCTGTTGATCGGCATCGGCGTGCTGCTGGTCGGCTGCGACCTGTTCATTCCCCGCCAGCGGCAGGCGCTGCCCTGGCTGACCGTGGTCGGCTGCATCGCCGCCCTGCTCATGATCCTGGGCGCGCGGCCCACCTCGGCCTTTGGCGGCATGTTCCTGGCCGACGGCTATGCCATGGTTTTCAAGGTCATCTGCCTGGGCGCGGCGATCCTGACCACCCTGATCAGCGAGCAGTTCTGGCAGACCGTGGGCGGGCGCCAGGGCGAATACTACAGCCTGCTGGTTTTCTCCTTGGTGGGCATGCTGCTCATGGCCTCGGCCGGCGACCTGATGGTGCTTTATCTCGGGCTGGAATTGATGGCCCTGCCGGTCTACGCCCTGGTGGGGCTCCACAAGCGCGACGGGCGGACTAGCGAGGCGGCGATCAAGTATTTTCTCATGGGCGCCTTTGCCTCGGCCTTGCTGCTGTTTGGCGTGTCGCTGCTTTACGGCCTGACCGGGACCACCGACATCGGCCGGATCGCCGAGACGGTCGCCACCATGAAAGTGGCGGCCAATCCGGCCCTGCTGGCCGCGCTCGGCCTGCTGCTGGCGGGGCTGTGCTTCAAGGTGGCGGTGGCACCTTTTCATCTCTGGACCCCGGATGTGTACGAAGGGGCGCCGACTCTGGTCACCGCTTTGATGTCGATCGGGCCCAAGGCAGCCGGATTCGCCATTTTTGGCCGGATTGTGTTCTATGGCCTGCCGGAGCTGCAAAGCCATTGGGGACCGATCCTGGCGGCGTTGGCCCTGCTGACCATGGCGGTGGGCAATATCACCGCCCTCTGCCAGCAGAGCCTCAAGCGGATGCTGGCCTATTCCTCCATCGCCCATGCCGGCTACGCCCTGCTCGGCCTGGTGGCCGGCACCGAGGAGGGCATGGCCGCCACCATGGCCTATCTGGCTGTGTATCTGTTCATGAACCTGGGCGCCTTTGCGGTGCTCATCCTGCTGGCAGCGCCGGGGGAGCGCCGCGAGTCTTTGGACGACTGCAAGGGGCTGGCCGGCAAACATCCGGTGGTTGCCGCCCTGATGCTGGTCTTCCTTTTCTCCCTCACCGGCATTCCCCCCACCGGTGGCTTCATCGGCAAGTTCTACCTGCTCAAGGCCGCCTTTGCTGCCGGCTACCCCCTCACCGTGGTGGGCGCGGTGCTCTTCAGCGCCATCTCGGCCTTTTTCTATCTGCGGGTGGTCCGCCTCATGTACATGAGCGAGGCCGATCACAGCGCCTGCCTGAACTTCTCGCCGGGCATGCGCGCCGTCCTGGGCGTGTGCCTGGCCGGGGTGCTCGGCCTGGGATTTTTTCCCGGCCCTGTCCTGGGCTGGATTGTCGCTGCCCTGGCGGGGAACTGAGACCGTTTCGCGTCCAATAGCCTGTCCGCGCCTGCCTGCTCGCCCCATCGACTGTTCCTTCCTCGTCCCGTTGCCACCGTCTTACCGGCCTTGCCCGCCCATCGGCAAGGCCGGGCGCGGTCTTCGGAAAAATCACTACCTCCTGTCCCTAAACTGCGGTATGATTACATAATGTGGAAATTTCGTGAATCTCTCGAGGGGAGGATGCAATGGGTGCGGAGGTGAAAGCGGATGCAGGGGCTAAGGCGGCCGATCCCAAGAACGGTGCGGGCGGCAAGAGCGACAAGGTGTTCGATCTCTCCTCGCCGGAATGGTACCTCAACCGCGAATTGACCTGGCTCGAGTTCAACCGGCGGGTATTTAACGAAAGCGCCGATGTGCGCAACCCGCTGCTTGAGCGCGTCTTTTTTCTTGCGGTGATCGGCTCCAATCTCGACGAATTCTTCATGAAGCGGATCGGCGGCCTCAAGCAGCAGGTCGGGGCTGGGCTCAAACTGCTTTCCCAGGACGGGCGGACGCCGCAGCAGCAGATCGACGAAAGCTACGCCACGGTCCGCGACCTCCTGGAAAAGCAGGAGGCCATGGAACGCGAGCTGCTCGCCCAGCTGGCCAAGCAAAAGATTCTCATCGTCAAGTACAGCGAGCTCGACGAGGAGCAGCGCCGGAAAATGGGCAGCTATTTCCGCGACTCCATCTACCCCCTGCTGACGCCGCAGGGCATGGACCCAGCCCATCCCTTTCCCTTCATTTCCAACCTGTCGCTGAATCTCCTGGTGGCCACCCGCCTCAGCGACGCCGAGCATGTCTATCTCAACCGGATCAAGGTGCCTACCTCCGGCACCGGCATCCCCCGGTTCATCCGGGTCGACCCGTCCAGGCATACCTATGTGCTGTTTGAGGACGTGATCGCCAACAACCTGGAAACCATCTTCCCCGGCATGGTGATCGAGAGCTGCGAACTCTTCCGGGTGACCCGCAACGCCATCACCGAGCATCTGCCGGACCAGGCGGTGGACCTGCTGTCCATGATCGAGACCGCGCTGCAGGACCGCAAGTTCGCCGAGGTAGTCCGGCTCGAGGTGGACCCCGCCATGACCCGGCAGCACCGGGGCATGCTGGCCTTCCAGCTGGGCATCAATTCCCGCAAGGACGTGTTTACCGTCGAAGGCATCATGGGCAAGCGCGATCTGATGGAGATCGTGGGCATCGACAAGCCGGCGCTCCACTATCCCCCGCACCTGCCGCTGGACCACTACAAGCTTGCCGGTGATTTTCCGAATATTTTCCACCTGATCCGGGAAGAGGGGCCGTTTTTGCTCCAGCACCCCTACGAATCGTTCAGTTCCTCGGTGGAACGGTTTCTGCGCGAGGCCAGCACCGACCCCAAGGTGTTGGTGATCAAGATGACCCTGTACCGGACCTCGGCCAACTCGCAGATCATCCAGTACCTGCTGGATGCGGCCCGCAACGGCAAGCAGGTGGCGGTGGTGGTCGAGCTGATGGCCCGTTTCGACGAGTCGGCCAACATCCACTGGGCCACCTACCTGGAGCAGGCCGGCGTGCACGTCACCTACGGCGTGGTCGGCCTGAAGACTCACTCCAAGGTCATTTTCGTGGTCCGGCGCGACTATAACGGCCTTCGGCGCTACGCCCACATCGGCACCGGCAACTACCATGCCGGCACGGCACGGGCCTACAGCGACCTCGGCCTGCTCACCTGCGCCCCCGACATCTGCAACGACCTCACCGAGTTCTTCAACTTCCTGACCCTCGGCTACTCGGCACGGAATTACAAGAAGCTGCTGCCCGCTCCCCGGAAACTGAAGAAGACGCTGGTGGAGAACATCAAGCGGGAGATCGAGCACCAGGGCAAGGGCAACCAGGGGCTGATCCAGCTCAAAAGCAACGCCCTCACCGACATGGACGTGATCTCCGCCCTGTACCAGGCCTCGCAGGCCGGGGTCAAGGTGGAGCTGATCATCCGCGACAGTTGTCTGTTGCGGCCCGGCATTCCGGGTTTGTCGGACAACATCCGGGTGACGTCCATCGTCGGCCGCTTCCTCGAACATGCGCGCATCTATTATTTCCGCAACAACGGCCAGGAAGAGTATTACATCGGCTCGGCCGACCTGATGCGGCGCAACCTGGACCACCGGGTGGAGGTGATGGCGCCGATCGAGTCGCCGACACTGCAGGCGCAGCTGCGGGAAATCCTCAACCTGCAGCTGGCGGACCGTCGCGGCGCCTGGGAGATGCAGGTCGATGGCAGCTATATCCAGAGACGTCCCGATGCCAAGGAAGAGAAGCGTTCGGCCCAGGAATTGCTGATCGAAAAGAGCGAGAAACGCCTGGCCGAGGCCCGGCGGCTGTACAAGAAGCAATCGTCGAAAAAGATTGCCAAGCGCAAGAGCAAGAACAAGTAAAGCCGGCCACCGGCCGGAAGCGTTTTTCCGGCCGGCTGTCTGGAATCAATAGGGGGACGTCAGGAAGACCTCGCGGTAAAGGGTGCGGTAGCGCTCCAAGGCGGCCCCATCGAGCCAGCGCTCGTAGGCGGCCTGGTAAGGGGCCGTCGGCCGCTGCGCGAGCAGGATGGCGTTGACCTTGTCGATCACCTCCTTGCCCCAGGCGTTTTTCGGACAGGCCACGGCGCTCATCCAACCCCGGTAATCGCGCTGGGTTTCTTCGACGGTCAGGGCCGTGATCCGGTCCCGCAGGCCCATTTTCTCCGCATGATACAAGGCTTCGTCCGGCAGGACGAGCAGCCCGTCGATCCGGTCGAGCATCAGCATCCGGAGGTAATTGTCGGTGAGTTGCTGGCCGTTGTAATACACCAGCTGCGCCTGCTGCCGATGCCGCGCCAGGATGGCATCGAGCGGCGCGCCGTAGGAGCGGTCCCGGCTCAGGCCGATGACAATCCGCCGGTTCTGGAGCAGCGACTCGAGGCTGACCCGTGCCGCCGGACCGAATTCGGCCTGCCTGTCCTTTTTGACGATGAACGCCGGGGGCATGACCAGCAGGCTGGGCAGGGAAAAGTACATGAAGGCTTCCCGTTCCGGTGTCCGAAACAGGCCCACGCCGCACACCTTTTCCCCATCCCTGAACTTTTGGAAGTGGCGGGTGACATTGGTGATCATGATGAAATGGTCGTACTCGGACAGGTACCGCTGGAGCACGGTGGTGACGATGTCGCCGTAGCCCTGGTTTTTGGCCGGTCCATCCTGGATCGTGAAGGGCGGCATGTTCGGCTCCATCCAGGTGATGGAATCTCCGGCGGGCAGTGGCTTGGCGGCCAGGACGACCAAGAGCAGCCCCAGCACCGGGACGGCGAACAGGAACCATGGCCGCGCGGCTTGCTTGGCGCAATGCATTGGCATGTTGCGTCCCGCCCGTTACCGATGGCCCCGGTGTTTGTCTCCCCGGTGCCCGTCCCCGCGATGCTTGTCCCCGCGATACCGGTCTTTTCGATATTCGTTATGCCGATAGCCGTCCCGACGGTATTCATCATGGGTATAGATTCTCTGGGGCGGCCTGTTCTCGTAGCGGCGGTAGTCGTAATAGACCGGCCTGCGGGGAGGCGGCGGGACAACGACGCGGCGGTATTCACGGTAGCGGGGCGCATAGACATCGCGGTACCAGGCGTCGTCGACGAAGTAGACCGGACGGCCGCAGGCGTTGTAGGCATTGCAGTGCTTGTACCAGTGCTTGAGGTGGCCGGGCGGCACGCGCAGATAGATCGGCGGATACCAGGTGCTGATCCGCCGGACGATCACCGGTTCGCTGTAGATCAGGCGCGGCTCGCCATAATTGCCGATGTCGATCCGGCCGTAGAAGCCGGGGTCGCCGATGCTGATCGAAACGCCGGCGCCGGCATCGTTCGTCAACACGGCCAGCAGGAGGGTGAGGACGCTGGAGGCGGTGGTAAAAAATTTCATCTGTGTTTCCTCATTGCTATGGGGCAGGGGGATCAAGGCATGGACTCCAAACCGGGCCGGGGCGGTCATGAAGACGGTTCCCAGGGGATTGGGTCTGTGCTGCCCGCCGTCTCGGTCCGGGGGATCGGATCGAGAGGTGTGGCTGCCATCTTCTTGATTCTCGGCAACACTATAAATGATCCCGGTCCGCCCGCCTAGGAAAAAGGGCGCAGGGGCGCCCGGTGGACCGGCCCGTGCCTTCCCGCTTGGCCGTCCGGCGGCACTGTGGTATAGAGCTGATTCCGGGAGCAGCGGCATTGAGCCGTGCGGGATTCATGAGCACAAAGGAGCGGACAAGTGGCGAGCAAGGCGATTAAACGGATCATTGTGGCCGACTGCATCATGGCCGGCAGCCTGTTTCAAGAAGAGGGATACGACGTCGAACAAAGCGCCGATAATCTGGCCGACCTGCGGGGGCAGATCATCGTCGACTACCTTGAGGTGGAGTATCCCGGGGTGGAGGTCTGCGCCGACATCGCCATCCAGCGGGAAGCCGGTCCGGCCCGTCCGGTGGAAGTGGCCGTCTATGTCGGCGAAGAGGAGGTCGATCAGGCGGCGGCGGCCGCCATCCGGGAACAGCTGGCCGGGTTGCTGGCGGAGGGCACGGCGGATCGGGCCTGGGCGGTTCGGGCCGCTTGAGCCGTTCGGCACGGGCCGCCAGGGGAATGGGCGTTGCGCCGTCCGGTTGCGGAGCCGGTGCCGGAGGGTTGGCCGCGCCGATTAAAAACCGAAGCCGATCTTGGTGGTAATGCCGTACCCGTCCGTATCGCCGTTGTTATTGGGCACGTCCTCCCGGTCCAGGTAGTATTCGAGGCTGAGGATGGCGGAATCGGAGATGGCCATGGAGGCCCTGGTCCGGTAGCGTTCCTCCGGCAGGTAGGCATGGAGCCCGTCCGAGGCGCGCAGATAGCCGACGGCCAGGGTGGTCTCCCGATGCATGAGCTCCGTGGAATAGGCCAGCTCGCTGCTCCAGGCCACGGGATCGCTTTCCTCGCCGGCCGCAGCGAGATCGGCCGAGGTGCGGTTGTCCAGGGCGCGGATATAGCCGCCGGAGAGGGTGAACGACTTGTAGCTTGCCCCCAGGTTCAGGTTCACGCCGGGCAGCTTGTTGGCGGACGAACCGTCGTCGCGCGGTTCCTCCAGGTCGGGCTTCATGCCGGTGGTGTCGCCGAGATTTTGAATCCATTCCACCTTGGCATTGACCGAGGTTTTTTTGTCCATGGCGTACCGGTACGCCAGCGGAGCGCTGTCGGCGCCGTTGCCAGAGGAATGCAGGCCGCTGTCGTTTGCGGCGCGCCCCCTGGTGCGCGACGGTTGGAACGAATCCGTCTCGAAGTCGGGCTCCATGCCGATGGCAGCCAGACTCAAGTTTTTGGGGATCCGCCAGATGT
The DNA here is from genome assembly GCF_031547805.1 of Desulfobulbus sp. Classification (GTDB taxonomy): domain Bacteria; phylum Desulfobacterota; class Desulfobulbia; order Desulfobulbales; family Desulfobulbaceae; genus Desulfobulbus. The sequence continues at coordinate 9,925 of NZ_JAVBRQ010000017.1, read as the reverse complement.
CGGCCAGGGGCCGGAACGGGGTACCGAAAAAGGGAGTGAACGGGCCCGCGTCGACATCGAGCGGTTGAATGGCAATCTCCCTGTTGGCGGCGGACCTGGACGCCGATGCCGACGCGCCGCGCGGCAGGGAAAAGGCGATCCGGCCGAAGGCCCAGCGCGTTTCCGGGGTGAGGAGAATGCGGTCGGCAATGTTCGGGTCAAAGGCCATGAGGCCGAAATCGGCAAAGGAGCCGAACAGGTACCTGTTGTCGACGATCATCCGGCACAAGCGGACAAACGGGGTCTGGCGCACTTTCTGGTTCGGGCCGGAACGGGGTGGGGCGGAGCGCTTTTGGACCGCGGCCTTGGCAGGCGGGGCGGCCAGACGCGGCTGGCGCGGCGCAGCTATCTTGCTGGCGGCCGCCTGGCCGGGAGCAAGGAGGAGGGCGAGCAGAGCGGCAAGGAAGAGGTGTCGGGGCATCCTGCACCTATTCGAAGGGCTGTGGCGTTGTGCTGCAATAAACGCCGGGCGAGCGTGACAGTCCATTAATGTACAATAAAAACATTCTTTCGGGAATGCAAGCGATCACAGGGCCGGCCCGAAGGCCGGCGTGCGGTTGAACGGCGCGGGCGGACGAGTGCACCGCCGGGCTTGGTCGTTGGCAGAACGACATTTTGACAAATACGGCCAGGTGGGGTAAGGAGCGAGAGTTGATAGCGAAACGAACATGACCTTGATTGCGGTTTTGGTTTTCGATTCCCCGATGTTCCGATTCCCGTCCGCCATGCGTTCCGATCCCCTGAATGCCGCGCCTGTCCGAACCCGGCCCTTGGGCCCGGGGGCGTGTGTCCGATGGCTTGCCCGTTGTTTCTGCCCGGTGGTCATGGTTCTCGCGCTTTTAGCCGCCACCTGCCGGGCGGAACCGTCAACCCCAATTCATACCTCTGCCAGGCTTACGCACATGGATCGACCAGAAATTACCCAGCTGCTGTTCCACCCCGTCCAGGTGGCCAGAACCACGCCGCCCGCCGGCGCGATCGACATCGATGTCCCGGTCGCCGACGGGGTGACCATCGCCTGCCGGCTGTACAGCCATGCCCCCGCCTCGCCCACCCTGATTTTCTTCCATGGCAACGGCGAGATCATCCCCGATTACGACGAGGTCGGCCCGATGTACGTTCGGGAAAACCTCAACCTTCTGGTGACCGAATACCGCGGCTACGGCTGGAGTACCGGCTCGCCCCTGGCCAGCACCCTGCTGCCGGACAGCAACGCCGTGTTTTTGGCCCTCAAGGAATGGCTGGCCGGCCACGGCTACACCGGCGCCCTGTTCGTCATGGGGCGGTCCCTGGGCAGCGCCAGCGCCATCGATGTGGCTTGCACCCACCAGGAGGCGATCACCGGCTTGATCATCGAATCGGGATTCGCCAAAACCCTGCCCCTGGCCAAGGTGCTGGGGATCGATCTCGCCGGCATGGGTATCGGCGAGGAGCAGACCTTCGACAACACCGGCAAGATCGCGCGGATCACCAAGCCGACCTTCATCCTCCACGGCCAGTACGATCAGCTGATTCCCCTGTGGCAGGCGGAAACCCTCCAGGCGGAGAGCGGCGCCAAGAACAAGGAGATGCAGATCGTGCCCAGGGCCGGCCACAACACGCTGATCGCCGAGGCCGGTCCCCTGTATTTCCAGGCCATCAGGAAATTCGTCGAAAAAGCGGCCGGCACCGCCCCGGACTGGCGGGAGCGGCGGCGGCAGTTCAAGGCGCAGCAAGCCCGGCAGGCCGCGGGGGAAACCCCATGACCGGCAAACGCACCGACTATCTCTCCTGGGACGAATACTTCATGGCGGTGGCCATCCTCTCCGGCCACCGTTCCAAGGATCCCAACACCCAGGTGGGCGCCTGCGTGGCCAACAGCCGCAACAAGATCGTCGGGGTCGGCTACAACGGCTTTCCCTGGCGCTGCTCGGACGACGAGCTGCCCTGGGCCCGGGAAGGCTCCTACCTCGACACCAAGTACCCCTATGTCTGCCATGCCGAGCTCAACGCGGTCCTGAACTCGATCATCAACGACCTGCGGGACTGCCGGCTCTACGTGGCCCTGTTTCCCTGCAACGAATGCACCAAGGTCATCATCCAGGCCGGCATCCGCGAGATCATCTATCTCTCCGACAAGTATAAGGAAACCGACTCGGTGCGGGCCTCGAAGATCATGCTGGAGAAATCGGACACCGTCTACCGCCAATTCATCCCTCCCCGGGATTCCCTGGTCCTCAATTTCAAGGTGGACTAAACCGGCGGACGGCCTTGCCGCCCCGGCCACCGCCCCATCTCAATCAAAGGAGTTGCATGCTTTTTCACACCCTGCCCCTGCCCGAATCCCTGAGCCAGGGGATCGCGGACGCGGGTTTCACCGAATGCACCCCCATCCAGGCCCTGACCCTGCCCTTAAGCCTTGCGGGCAAGGATGTGGCCGGCCAGGGCCAAACCGGCACCGGCAAGACGGCCGCCTTCTTGATCACTCTGTTCGATCGGCTGTTGCGGGTGGACAACGGCGGCAGCCAGCCGCGCGCCCTGATCCTGGCGCCGACCAGGGAGTTGGTGGTGCAGATCGAGCACGACGCCCGTCTGCTCGGCCGGCATTGCGGCTTCTCCGTCCTGGCCGTGTACGGCGGAGTCGACTACGAAAAGCAGCGCGAGACCCTGCGTGCCGGGGTCGACATCGTCATCGGCACGCCGGGACGGTTGATCGATTACCTCAAACAGGGGGTGTGCCGGCTCGACCACGTCCAAATGCTGGTGATCGACGAGGCCGACCGCATGTTCGACCTGGGCTTCATCGGCGATCTGCGCTACATCCTCCGCCGCCTGCCGTCCTATGACCGGCGGCAGAACCTGATGTTTTCCGCCACCCTCAACCACCGGGTGATGGAGCTGGCCTACGAGTTCATGAACATGCCGGAGCAGGTGAAGGTCAACCGCGACCATCTCACCGCCGACAATATCGAGGAAGTGCTCTACCACGTGGCCGGCAAGGAAAAATTTCCCCTGCTGCTGGGGCTGCTGCGCCGCGAGGCCATGGAACGGGTGATGATTTTCGTCAACACCAAGCGCGAGGGCGAACGGCTGCAGGCGCTGATGACGGCCAACGACTGCACGAGCCGGATGATTTCGGGCGATGTCCCCCAGGAAAAGCGACTGCGGATCATGCGGGATTTCAAGGCGGGCAAGCTGCCGATCCTGATCGCCACCGACGTGGCCTCCAGGGGGCTGCATATCGAGGGGGTCTCCCATGTGGTCAACTACGACCTGCCGGAAGACAGCGAGGATTATGTGCACCGGATCGGCCGCACCGCCAGGGCGGGGGCGACGGGCAAGGCCATTTCGCTGGCCGACGAGCGGGGCGCGCTGTCGCTGGAGGACATCGAGACCTATATCGGCCACTCCATCCCCACCCAGTGGGCCGAGGACGAACTGCTGATTACCGAGTACAAGCGGGCGGCCAGGCCGCCCCGCAGCGGCGGCAAGGGAGGGCCGGCCAGCCGTGTCGGCGAGGGTGCCGGCAAAAAACGCCCCCACCGACGGCGGCGGTAGCACCGAGCCGGGCGTCTTCAGGCGGGCTAAAGGCCGATTCCGGGGCGCGGCCGGCGGGGCGGCTTCGCAGCGGCGATCTGCCGCCGTTCATCTCGCTCGACTGCCTTTTTGTTCGTTTTCCTGCCCAGCAGCTCGGCGCAGTGGAAAAACACATACCAGTCGCCCCGTTCGCCTCCGGCCGCCTGTAGGCGCTGTTCATCTTTCGCCCGGCGGCCCCGCAATCCGGCCAGACCCTGCACGGCCGTCGTGACCAGATGGATCAGACCGACGGCTGCGGCCAGGCCGATCAATGCAATACTCCAGGTCATATTCCACCTCCTTGTCGATGCGGCCGAGACCGGCCGGCGCTTTTCCGCATCCCCGCGCGGCGATGGCGGCGTCCGGCCCGAACCAACCCGTTCATCTTTTTTTCACCACCAGGGTGGGACGCGACGAGAGGGAGAGCACCCGCTCGACCACGCTGCCCATGAGAATGTCGGCCAGGGCGGTCCGGCCGTGGCTCCCCAGTACGATCAGTTCGATGTCCTTTTCCAGGCTGTAGTTGACGATGGTCGCATAGGGCGAGCCTTCCCGGATTTCGGTGACCACCCGTACCCCGAGGCGCTGGCCCTGGCCGGCCAGGGTCTGGAGCGGCGGAAAGCTCTTCTGCCGAGCCTCGTCCAGCACCCCGTAGAGGAAACCGCGCTCGACCGGGATGTCGAGCACGGTCAGGGCATGGATTTCGCCGCCAAAGGCAAGTGCCAGGCCCAGGGCCCGCTGTCCGGCTTCCGTACTGAAGCTCGATCCGTCTATCCCCACCAAAATGCGTAAAAAATTGACCGTGGCCTGTTCCGGCACCATCAGCACGTCGCAGGGGCTGCCGCCGATCACCTTGGCCGAGGTCCGACCGAGCAGCACCCGCTCGATCCGGGTCCGCTTGGGGTATCCCAGCAGGAGCAGGCCGGCCTGTTGCTCTTCGGCGGTGCGAACGATCTCCTGCACCGGGTCGCCCACGGTGTGGATGGTGCACAACTCCTGCCCGTTTTCGGCCGCGATCCGCCCCGCCTCCTCCAGGCATCGTTTGAACGGCTCGCTGAGCTGCTCGTCGGCATTGCTGATCTTCCAGCGGTGCATGTTCCCCTCGTAGCGGGGCGTGACCGAGACCGCAACCAACTCGGCCCTGAGAAAAAGCGCCAGCCCCAGGCCCTGGCGCAAGGCGTTTTGGCTGGCGTTTCCCGGATCGACGGCAACGAGAATTATGGCGATGCGCGCAGGCATGGTGGAGTCCTCCCGATGCCGCGGCTTTACGCCAAACCCGTTGCCGCCCGCTCCAGGCGCCGGGCCTTGAACAGGCTGGTCAGGATGATCGAGGCGCCGATCAACAGGGCCAGGCACATGATACCGAAGCTCATCTTGTTCATGATCCCGACCAGGAAATCGTCGATCACGATCAGGTGCAGCTCGTTGAGGTATCTGGGCAGGGCGAGAAACCGGCTGACCGCCACGATCAGCATGATCGTGGCCATGACGTATTTGATCATGTACTCCTTGACATAGGTGGTGCCGATCGCCCCCAGCTGTACCCCGAACAGCGAACCGGCCAGGATGATCAGGACCAGGCGGATGTCGACCATGCCGTAGTAGGCCCAGACCAGGGTGCCGCCGAGCCCCATCACAAAGGCCACGACCAGTTCGGTGGCCGAGGCCACGATACTGGTGACGCCGACGATGTACATCAAACCGGGCACGCCGATGAAGCCGCCGACCGCGATGGTGGCGGCCAGCATGCCGGTGGCCAAGGCCACGGGGATGAGGAACCACATGCTGATGCGCAGGTTGGCCGCCCTGACCTCGATCATCGGCCAGAGCTCGATTTGCTGCAGGCGCTTGGCGATGTTCGGACCGGAGTCGGTTTCGGTCCGCGACCGCTTCATCCGCATGGCGTCGCGCATGACAAAGGAGCCGACCGTCACCAGCACCAGGACGAAAATCAGGGAAACATAAAGATTGGAGCCGGCCTGGCCCCAGGTGTCGAGAATGCGCTTTTGGACCATGATCCCCGCCTGGACGCCGATTTCGGCGAAAACGCCCATGATCAAGCCGAGCTTGATGTCCACCTGGCCGTATTTGTACCGCTTGATCGCCCCGACCAGGGCCTTGGGAAATTTGTGGCACATGTTGCTGGCCACCGCGACCGTGCCCGGAACCCCCAGGCTCATCATGCCCGGAGTGAGGACAAAGGCGCCGCCGGAACCGATGAATCCGCTGACCAGGCCGCCGATGAATCCGACCAGAAAGAGAAAGGCGATGGTGTAGGCGTTGAGATCGATAAACTGGATTACTTCCCCGATGGGACCGTGCATGACTCTGCTCCTGTAGTCTGTGGACCGATTATGTCTGCGCCGCGCGCAGGAGGTGCAGGCGGCGATGCCAACCAAAAGATCGGCGCGGGAGACGCGCCTAGGCGTTGAGCCGCAGCCGGGGCCGGGTGTCTGGCCGGGGGGCCTTCACCGTGCTGCCGGTCACCTGTTTTGCCGGGACGACCGGTTGGGCGCCGCTCTTTCTGGAGGCCTCGATCCCGAGCGCGGACCAGAACGAGCTGGTGAAATTGCCGTGGAAATAGGAAACCGCAAACACCGTGGCCACCGGCAAGACGGCATAGACCCCGCCCTTGCTGAAATAGGTCATGACCAGATCCTGGTAGGCGAATACCGCTGCGTACAGGGCCGCGGTCAGGGCCCCGAAAAGAACGCACCGTTGCACGTATCGTTGTTTGCTGCTGGTGGACATGGCGAATACTCCTTTGGTGGTTGTGGTAGGGAAAAGGGTCTTACCGAAGAGACCTTGTTGGTCGGTTGTGACCGGGAACACCGGAACAGGGGCCAGGCGGACCGCCTCCTCCAGGCGGATGCCCTTGTCGATGACGACAAACTCGATGCGCTTCTTGCCCCGGCACAATCGGCCGACCACATCGCCGATCTTGCCGAATTCGGCCAGATGTTCCAGCGCCACTCCCCGGTGTCGGGCCTTGGCCGCCAACTGGGCCGCGCTTTCCTGCATGGCGGCGGCAAACAGCCGGCTGCGCTGGCCCCGGTTGAACAGGGGCAGGGTGTCGATGTGGACCGCCAGGATCGCGTACCCCAGGCGCTGGGCCACGGAGGCCGCGTATTCCATTACATGCTCGGACATGTGGCCGTTGCGGGTTACCGCCATGATGTAGGCGGGTTCGTGCTCTCTGGCCGGCTCGGGCCGACTCGGGCAATGGGCGGCTGTCTGGTTCTGCATGGCAGTCGGAAGGTAAGAGTTCGATGGGCGCGATGACTCGATTTAATCAAGATGCATGCCAGAGGGGAAATGTTACGTATTTACTTGATATTTCGTGTAGTTATTTTTTTGAGGCCAGCCGGGGTGCGAGGCAAATCTGTTGCAATGTGCAACAAGCGATAGGCTTGATGGGTGCGGTTCACGGTTTTGCTGTTGCATTATGCAATGGATGGGTCGGGCGGTGTTGCAGCGGTACAGGCTGAACGGGGTCAAGTGGAATGATGCGGAAGTAAAAAAGGGGGGAAAGGCGAAGTGGACGAAGCAATAGGGGTGCCGAACAGGCGGCGTTGACGGGTCTGCCGGTCAGGAGCGGCGTTCTCGCGGAGGGATGCCGGTCGGGACGGCATTTTTATTGCAAGATTCTGATCTCCGGATAGAGAAAAAAGACGACCTGATCGCCCGTCGGCGGGCATCGTCCGGCCCCTGATCGCCGCCTCCCGTTCCCGGACGGCAACGACAACAAGGAGCGCCATGTTTTTCAAGAAAAAATCACAACCGTGCGAAGAGCCCGAACCGCAACCCGAAGCGGCGGCTTCCCCCCTTGGGCTGCTCCGCTCGCGGGCCGGGGCGGCCCAGCTGCCCCACGAGGTACTGGAGGCGATTGCCGGCGAGCTGGACAAGCTGGAAAAAACCGATGCGGCCATCGCCGAATACTCGGTGGGCATCAACTATATCGAACTGCTCCTGGCCCTGCCCTGGAACGTCTCCAGCCCGCACAAGCTCGACCTGGCCCGGACCCAGGCCGTGCTCGACACCTGGCACTACGGCCTGGGGCAGGTCAAGCAGCGGATTCTCGAATTTCTGGCCGCCAAGACCCTGTGCAGCAAGGCCAGGCAATCGATCCTCGTTGTCGACGACGAGGAGATCGCCCGCGCCAACCTGATGCACGTGCTCGGCAAGGAGGGCTACGGTTGCCACGGGGCCGCCAACGGGGCCGAGGCCCTGGAGGTGATGGCCCGCAAGGAAATCGATTTGGTGGTGACCGACCTGAAGATGGAACGGATGGACGGCCTCGAGCTGCTGGACCGGATCAACCGCAGCGCCCCGGAGGTGCCGGTAATCATGGTCACTGGCTTTGCCACGGTCAGTTCGGCGGTGGATGCCCTGAAAAAGGGTGCGGCCCACTACCTGGGTAAGCCGGTCAACCTCGACGAACTGCGGCGCACGGTCAGGGAGGTGCTGGAGCAAAAGCTCTTCGTACAGATGGGCAAGGGGCCGATCCTCTGCTTCACCGGCCCTCCCGGCACCGGCAAGACCTCGGTGGGCCGGGCCATCGCCGAGGCCCTGCAACGGCAATTCATCCGCCTTTCCATGGCCGGACTGCGCGACGAGGCCGAACTGCGCGGCCACCGGCGCACCTATGTCGGAGCCTTGCCCGGCCGGATCATCACCGAGTTGAAACGGGCCGGGGTCAACAACCCGGTCTTCATGCTCGACGAGATCGACAAGATCGGCCAGGATTTCCGGGGCGACCCCGCCTCGGCCCTGTTCGAGGTGCTTGATCCGGAACAGAACGTCCATTTCACCGACCACTACCTGGAATTGCCCTTCGATCTTTCCCGGATCATGTTCATCGCCACGGCCAACGACCTGACCAAGCTGCCGGGCCCGCTGCTGGACCGGATGGAATGCATCGAATTCACCGGCTACACCGAACGGGAAAAGCTGCACATCGCTCGGCAATTCATCCTGCCCCGGCAGCTCAAGGTGGCGGGCTTGTCCAAATCCGCGGTCACGCTGACCGGCGAGGCCCTATCGCGGGTCATCAACGATTACACCAGGGAATCGGGCCTGCGCGGCCTGGAGCGGCAGATCGCCGATGTCTGCCGGAAGATCGCCATGCTCTGCCTCAAATCCGCCGACCGGCAGGAAGAGCAGCTTTTGATCGATGCCCCGGCGGTGGCCAAACTGCTCGGCCCCCGTAAATACCGGCGGGAGGCGGCCGAGGCCGCGCCCCAGCCCGGCATCGCCACCGGCATGGTCTGGGCCGAGACCGGCGGCGAGATCATCAACGTCGAGGCCGCCCTGATGCCGGGTTCGGGCACGTTGCTGCTGACCGGTTCGCTGGGCGAGGTCCTGCGCGAATCGGCCCAGACCGCGCTCAGCTTCCTGCGCAGCCGGGCCGGCGATTTCGGGATTGCCGAGGATTTTTTCAAGGACGCCGACGTCCACATCCATTTTCCGTCCGGCGCCATTCCCAAGGACGGCCCTTCGGCCGGAATCACCATCTTCGCGGCCCTGCTGTCCCTGCTCACCAAGCGGCCGGCCCGGCGGGACGTGGCCCTGACCGGAGAAATGACCCTCACCGGCCGAATCCTGCCGGTCAGCGGCATCAGGGAAAAGGTGCTGGCCGCCAAGCGGGCCGGAGTGCAGTTGGTGCTGCTGCCACAGGCCAACCGGGAAGAGGTCGAAGCCCTGGAAGTCGATGTGGTGGAAGGCATCCGATTGCAGTTGGTGGTCCAGGCGGGCGAGGTCGTCGAACCCCTGTTCGCCAGCCAGAGTTTCATCCTGATGTCGTGATGCGCCGTTGGCAGGGAAAGAAAAGGGCGGGAGAAAAGAGCGATTATTTCGGTCTTAACTTGTGAAATGCTGTTGGAATTTGGAGAGATCAGCCAGAGTGTGGTACCCGACCACTTTGTTCCGTTTGCCGGAGGATCTGTCTTGGTTCAGCGATTGTGACCACGTTGGAATGCTTCTGACTGCGCATGCAGGTGAAATGTATCCAGAGAGAAATGGCAAGAGAAGCCATCCAGCGCAGAGCGAGGCGGGGTCAGGGCGTAGAAATGATCGAATCAAAAGGCAGAACTATATGGTTTTTGGAAAAAATAACCAATAGTACTGCCGGAATGTAATGAGCTAGTCGTCCTCAGTAATGTCCGGTTAGGAATATGCAGCAAGGGGTTTAGTAAAAAAATCTGACAACATGCTGAATTTTATTGACAAATCAACGAGGGGTCACTGCGGCCCTTGTCATAAATTTCCTTTTATGACAAGGAGTTATGAAAATGACCGCATACCCGTTCAAGCCGACAAAGCTGACCGCCAA
>NZ_JAVBRQ010000043.1:0-70361 GCF_031547805.1 Desulfobulbus sp. | reverse complement strand
GTACCTTGCCGAATTCTGCTATCGCTTCAATCGGCGGTTCCAATTGCACACTATGGTGAATCGGCTGATTCATGTGGCTCTGCGAACCCAACCCATCCCGCAACACCTCCTGAAGCAAGCTGAGATTCGATGGTAATCAGTATTTTTTTTGGCAAATGAATTGATTTTTCCGGGAAACGGCGTATCAATCCACACAACCGCGATGCAGACAGCCCAGACAACTCTCCGGGCAAGACGCAACCATGCGCCGCCCGAGTTCGATCCCGCGACGCCACCGCGGGTGAAGACGAAAAAATACCGATCCCGATCCACGATATTTACTCGACCGCTCGATTGCCCCATGGATCCATCGTCCCTCGAACTGCTGGCCCCCGCAAAAGATCTCGCCTGCGGTCTTGCCGCCATCAACCACGGCGCCGACGCCGTCTACATCGGCGGCCCGCTCTTCGGCGCCCGGGCGGCGGCGGGCAACAGCCTGGCCGACATCGAACGGCTGGCGGCCTATGCCCACCGGTTTCACGCCAGGGTCTACGTGGCCCTGAACACCCTGCTTGAAGACCGCGAATTCGATCAAGCGGTGGCGCTGTGCCACCGCCTGCACGCGCTCGGTGCCGACGGGCTGATCATCCAGGATGTGGGCCTGCTAGAGGCGGATTTGCCGCCCATTCCCCTCCACGCCTCCACCCAGATGAACAACCGCACGGTGGAAAAAGTCCGATTCCTCGAGCAGGCGGGCTTTGCCCAGGTGGTGCTCGCCCGGGAATTGAGCCTGGCCCGAATTCGGGAAATCCGCGCCGCCACCACCGTTCCCCTGGAATTTTTCGTCCACGGGGCGCTGTGCGTCTGCTACAGCGGCCAATGCTATTTCAGCGAGATCGTGGCCGGCAGGAGCGCCAACCGGGGCCAGTGCGCCCAGTTCTGCCGCCACCGCTTCGACCTTTTCGACCGGGAAGGCCGGGTCGTGGCCGCAAACAGCTATGTGCTCAGCCTGCAGGACCTGGATCTTTCCGCCCATCTGGCCGCGCTGTCCGATGCCGGCATCCGCTCGTTCAAGATCGAGGGCCGGCTCAAGGACGCCAATTACGTCAAAAACGTCACCGCCGCCTACCGATTGGCCCTGGATGCGCTTTTGCACGCGCGCCCCGACCTGGCCCGCTCCTCTTCCGGCCAGTGTGCATTTGCCTTTGTCCCGGACCCGGAACGGTCGTTTCATCGGGGCGCCACCGATTATTTTCTCACCAGGACAAGAAACCGGGTGGCCAACCTGCGCACGCCCAAGTCGACCGGCAAGAGGATGGGCCGCGTGCTGGCGCTGGATGCGGCCTCGTTCACCGTCTCCGGAAAGGAGGCAGTTCACAACGACGACGGGCTCTGCTTTTTCGATCCGCAAGGCGTGCTGGTCGGCATCAAGGTGAACCGGGCCGAAGGGAACGTCGTCTTTCCCAGGGACGGCATTGGCCGGCTGCGCCTGTCCGTGGGCACGGAGATATACCGGAACCGCGACAGCGAATTCGACAAGGCCCTGGCGCGCAGCACCCTCTGCCGGACCATCGCGGTGCGGATGCGGGTGGAGGAAACGATCGAGGGACTGGCCCTTACCCTTGTCGACGAGGACGGGATCGTGTCCAGCGCGGCCCTGGCAATGCCCAAACAGCAGGCGCGCGCGGCCGGCGCGATCGAAGCCGTGGCCCGCCGGCAGTTGAGCAAAAGCGGTGAGACCCTCTTTTCGGTCATCGAGGTCGCGGTCGAACTCCGGCCGGATCTCTTCGTTCCCGCCGCCTCGTTCAACGAATTACGGCGGCAAGGCTTTGCCGCCCACCTGCGGGCGCGGCTGCAGGCATACACCCCGCCTGTCCGCCACCTGCTCCCCAACGAGGTTTTCTGGCCGACCGCCGAGGTGGACTACCGGGACAACATCACCAACCGCCACGCCGCCGCCTTCTATCGCCGCCACGGCGTGCGCCAGGTGGAGCACCAGACGCTGCGGGCCGCCGACGCGCCCGATTGCGCCCTGATGACCACCAAGTACTGCCTGCGCTTTCAGCTGGGGATTTGCCCGCGATCGGGCGGACAGGAAGAGGCTGCGGCCGAACCCTTGATCCTTGCCGATAAAACCGGCCGGTATACGGTCACCTTCGACTGCGCGGCCTGCGAAATGATCGTTCGGCGGCAAACCGGGCGGCAATAGCGGCCGCCAGGCCGTCACCCGCCGGGATCAGGGCGCCCGACGTACCGTTGCCTGCCGCCGCAACCACTCCCGCACCCGATCGAATTCGCCCATGAACTGCGCCAAGGCCCTGCCCCGATGGCTGTAGGCCTCCTTTTCCGCCAAGGGGATCTCGGCCAGGGTCTTGTTCAATTGCGGAACGAGGAACAGGGGATCGTAGCCGAACCCGTGCTCGCCCCGCCACTCGGTGATGATCTCCCCCTCGCATCGCCCTTCCCAGGACAGGCTCGCGCCGTTCGGGGCCACCAGGGTGAGCACGCAGACGAAACGAGCGGTGCGGCGGTCGACATCGGCCAACTCCCGGAGCAGCCGTTCGCAGTTGGCCCGGTCCGTGGCCCCAGGCCCCGCATACCTCGCCGAATGGACCCCCGGCTTGCCGCCCAGGGCATCGACCACCAGGCCGGTATCGTCGGCCAGACAGGGCACATTGTACGCTTGCGCGTAATGGTGCGCTTTTTTGTAGGCGTTCTCGCCAAAGCTGACGCCGTCTTCAACCGCCTCGGGCACGGGCGCGAAATCGACCAGTCCGCGCAGCGCAAGCGGAAGATTGCCGAGTACTTGCCGCAGTTCCGCGTATTTGTGCCGATTGCCGGTTGCCAGCACGATCACATTTTCCATAATGTTCATCCCCTTACGGCGTTCCAGCCGCCCCGGTCCGCCAATGTGGTCCCGCTCTGCGGCCGGCACGGATTCATCCCGCTGTTTTTTCCACAAAACCGTGACACCCGAAACCGGATGCCGTTTTATCTATCCAAAGCCTATCCCTCCGTAATTTTATCCATTTTACTTGCAATACCTTCTTTTCTTTGCCTTCGCCGCTTTCCTCCCTTATTATAGGAATTATTCCTTTACACCAATGAAAATTGCAATATTCCCTTTTCCTGAACGGCTCCATGACCTCGACCCCGGACGATGACATTTCTGCGCAAGGCGCCCCGCCGATATCCCGGTTGATGCGGGCGATGCAGCGGCGATGGCGGCAATCCACCGGCCTGCCGGCCGATGAGGACCTCGCCGCCTCCGTCCCGCCCCCGGTCGAGAATCGCTGCCACCCGCGCATTCCCATCAAGGCCACTCTGGTACGGGTCACCGACGGCTGCCTGTGCGCCACGGCCGAGATCGACAACATCTCCCCCGTGGGCATCTGCCTGCGCAACCTGCCCGAGCCGCTCTACCGCGACGCCGAAAGCCTGACCGTGTTTTCCAGCGACAACCCCGGCCTGCCGGTCCTCCACATCAAGCCGCGTTGGGAACGGACCGACTGGAAGGGCAAGATCATCGGCGCCACCATCGTCAACGTCTCCGAATCCTGGCAACTCTTTTTCATCCACGCCGCCGGCCGGATCGGCGCCTAGAGTCCCCTCCCCCTTCCCGCAGCACTTCTCCCCGCACTGCAAGGACTTGTCCCTGCCGCCAAGGCGCCCTATTGTAAGAGAATAAGGAAAAAATAAGCACGCACAGCATCACCCTGTCGGGGCCGCGTTCCCATTGTCCGCAAGGAGGTTCCCCATGAGCGACTGGAAACGGATCATCATCGCCATCGACGATTCCTCCCGTTCCCTCAACGCGGTGGCCTATGTCGGCAACATTGCCGGCCACCTGGACGACATCCACCTCTGCCTGCTCCACATCTATCCCGAACCGCCGCCCGATTACGCGCAATCCGGGGCCAGTCTGACCGACTATCAAATGGCGCAGGAGCAGCAGGCCCAACTGCTGTTCGCCAAGGCCGGCGCGATCCTCCAATCCCACGGCGTCGCGCCCCAGGCCATCGCCACCCGCTGCCGGATCGCCGGTCAGCAATCGATCAGCGCCGCCATCCTCGAACTCCAGACCAAGGAGAGATACGGTACGATCGTGGTGGGCAAACGCGGCATTTCCAAGGCCGAGGAATTCCTGTTCGGCTCGATTTCCAACGCCCTCATCCACAACGGCCGCGATATCGCGGTTTGGGTGATCGGCTGATGATTCCCTATCAGAGTATCAGCATCCTGCCGGAACTCGAGGCCCGCAACCTGCGGCAACACAGGGTCGCCCGCAGCCTGCGGCGGCCTTCCCGGGTCTATACCGACACTACCGATTTCACCGCCATCGACTACGGCGACGTCATCGCCGTAGAGGGCCGGTATTTTCTGATCACCTCCTACACCAAGGAGGGCCGATTCGGGGTGGACGAGCAGATCAAGCCCTGGGTGCCGAAGGTGGTGGACCTGGCCACCCTGGCCCACTACATCCTCAAGCTTGAGTTCAAGGAAACCTTTACCATGCGGCTCGGCCGGTTTGCGGTCACCTGCTACCGCAGCCCCGAAAAGGAGGCGCGCATCCTGAAACTGGTGCAGGGGCATCCCAACTTCATGCAGGGCGAAACCCTGGTGGACGCGGTCGGCAACAAGGTACGGGTCCTGGTGCCGGTGGCCGGCAACCGGCTGGACAAGGTCATCCACACCGGCAGCAGCCACCACGACTATTTCCGCGACGAGCTGCCCGGCATCCTCTCCCGATTCCTCGGCTGCCTGGAAGGGATCGCCTTTCTGCACCACCACGGTTTCCGCCACGGCGACATCCGGCGGGACCACGTTTTCGTCGACCGCGACACCGGCCAGTTCTACTGGATCGATTTCGACTACGACTTCCACCTGCCGGAAAAACCGTTCGCCCTCGACCTGTTCGAACTGGGCAACATCCTGCTGTATCTGACCGGGCGGGGCGACTTTCACCCCCGTGAGATCCTGGCCGACCCGTCCCTGGGAGAGGCGGTGGCCCATTCGCTGGTGCCCGGCGACTTCTCCCTGCTGGCCCGCAATCGGGTGGTCAACCTCCGGAAGCTTTTTCCCTATATTCCCGACTCGCTCAACAATATCCTGCGTCATTTCTCGGCCGGCACCGAGGTTTTTTACGAAACCGTGGAAGAAATCCACGCCGATCTCGCTACCGTGGTACGGCAATTGACCAGATAGCCCTGTCCCCAAAAGCAGCCGTTCCCCTGTCCGAACCCGGTCTTTTTTCCCGGATATCCGAAAACGATCCGGTCCGCTGAAATTGTTTTCAAGACAGGTGAACAATGCTATATAGTGGTAAAGTTAATCAGGTCTTTGAACCGCGCCTTGCGCCCAACCCTGGTTGCCACCAGCATTTTTCCACGTACAAACATGGACCAGAAACCGAGCATTCCCGAGGTGCGCCAGCGCATCGACCAGATCGACGACACCATTCTCGAGCTCCTCAAGGAACGTCTTGAATGCGCCAAGGCCATCGGCCTTCTCAAGGATGAAACCAGCCGGGCCAAATGGGACCCCCAACGCGAGCTGGAAATCTACGAACGGTTGCGAAAAAGCAACAACGACGTCTTTCCCTACAAGGCGCTCCGCTCGATCTTCCACGAAATCATCACCACCTGCCGCCTGTCGCAGCGCAAAGCCTCGGTCGCCTATCTCGGTCCGGAAGCCACCTTTTCCCATCTGGCCGGGGTCAAGTACTTCGGGCAGACCGCCGAATACCTGGCCATGGAATCGATCGCCGAGGTGTTCGAGGAAGTGGAAAAGGAGCGGGTCAAGTACGGCATCGTCCCGGTGGAGAATTCCATCGAAGGCGCGGTCACCTATTCCCTCGACGCCTTTCTCCGCTACAAAGTCAAGATCTGCGGCGAACTCCAGTTGGCCATCACCCACAACCTGGTCAACCGTTCCGGCAACATCGAGGACATCCAAACCGTGGCCTCCCACTCCCAGCCGCTGGCCCAGTGCCGCAACTGGCTGCGGAAAAACCTGCCCAAGATCCCCACCCTGGATGTCTTCTCCACCGGCACCGCCGCCCAGATGGCCGCCAACAATCCCAACATCGGCGCCATTGCCAGTTCGCTGGCCATCAACACCTACGGCCTGCAGGTGGTGGTTCCGGGCATCGAGGACTATCAGGGCAACACCACCCGCTTTCTGGTCATCGGCCGTAAATCGCCCATCAAGAGCGGCCGCGACAAGACCTCGATCCTCATCGGCCTGATCAACCGCCCCGGGGCGCTCAACGAGATTCTGACCATCCTCTCGGCCAAGAACATCGACCTGGCCAAGATCGAGTCCCGGCCGACCAAGGACAAGCAGTGGAGCTATCTCTTCTTCCTCGACATGATCGGCCACATTGAGGATCCGGTCATCTACGAGGCATGCAACATCCTTCGACAGATCTGCGCCTATTTCGAGCTGCTCGGCTCCTACCCGCGGGCCGACGACATCAACCTCAACGGCCGCCTCGACTAGGGCGCCCACAGCCGGTACACCGCGACCTCCGCCCCTATGTGCGCCCTCCTCAGTTGCCAGGGATTGACCAAGGCCTTCGGCGCCCAGGAATTGTTTTCCGGGGTCACCCTGGTCGTCAATGCCGGCGATATCGTCGGCCTGATCGGCCCCAACGGCTCGGGCAAATCGACCCTGCTCAAGATTCTGTGCGGGCTGGAGCCGGCCGACAGCGGCACCGTTTTCGTCCAGAAGCTGCTCCGCATCGGCTATCTGTCCCAGGAGGACGTCCTGGTCGAGGAAGCGGGCTGCGCCGACAACCTCTATGCCGCCTGCGCAGGCCTCGACATCGACGAGACCGAGCGCTACAGTCGGGTGAACGCCCTGTTGAGCCGGGCCCGATTCCCGGATCCGCAGCAGCCGGTCCGCCTGCTGTCCGGCGGCTGGCGCAAGCGGCTGGCCGTCTGCCGGGCCCTGGTCTGCCGGCCCGACATCCTGGTCATGGACGAGCCGACCAACCACCTGGACATCGAGGGCATCCTCTGGCTCGAACGCCTGCTCGGCTCCGCCCTGCCCGACAGTCCCGCCGCCGTGCTCATGGCCAGCCACGACCGGCGCTTTCTGGAAAACACGGTCAAC
Source organism: Desulfobulbus sp. (assembly GCF_031547805.1). Classification (GTDB taxonomy): domain Bacteria; phylum Desulfobacterota; class Desulfobulbia; order Desulfobulbales; family Desulfobulbaceae; genus Desulfobulbus. Next base: position 63,266 of record NZ_JAVBRQ010000043.1, on the reverse strand, counting down.
CGGGTGATCGAACTGGCCCCGGTCTATCCCGAGGGCTCGTTCCAGGTGCGGGGCGGCTATGCCGACTTCCTTGAAAAAAAGACCGATTACCTGCTTCAGCGGCAGGGCCTGGAGGAACGACTGGCCAACAAGGTCCGCCGCGAGACCGAATGGCTGCGCCGCGGCCCCAAGGCCCGCACCACCAAGGCCCGCTACCGGATCGAGGAGGCCGGCCGCCTTCAGGACGAACTCGGCGAAATCCGGGACCGGAACCGCTCCCTGGGCCAGGTGGGCATCGCCTTTGACGCCACCGGCCGCCGAACCAAGAAATTGCTGACCGCCACCGGCCTGGAAAAGGGCTTCAACGGCCAAACCCTGTTCTCCGACCTGGACGTCAATCTCACCCCCGGTCTGCGCCTGGGATTGCTGGGCCGCAACGGTAGCGGCAAGTCGACCCTGATGCGGATTCTGGCTTCCTCCACGCGCCGCAGCGGCCTGTTGCCGGACGCCGGCGCCATTGCCCTGGCCGACGGCCTGCGCATCGTCAGCTTCGACCAGCGGCGCCAGGCCCTCGACCCCGACGCCACCCTGCGCCGGGCCCTGGCCCCGGAAGGCGACAGCGTGATCTACCAGGGGCAGGCGCTGCACGTGGTCACCTGGGCCAAACGCTTTCTCTTCCGGACCGACCAGCTGGAAACCCCTGTCTACCGGCTCTCGGGCGGCGAACAGGCCCGCATCCTCATCGCCCGGCTGATGCTCCAGCCTGCGGACGTCCTGTTGCTGGACGAGCCGACCAACGACCTCGACATCCCCTCGCTCGATGTCCTGGAAGAAAGCCTGTGCGAGTTTCCCGGCGCCCTGGTGCTGGTCACCCACGACCGTTTCCTCCTCGACCGGGTCTGCAACCTGGTGCTCGGTTTCGACGGCGCCGGCCGGGCCGGATATTTCGCCGACTACGACCAATGGCTGGCCATGCTCGAGGAGCGGGAACGAGGACGCGAACGGGAAGAAACCGCCGACAGTCCGCCGCTGGCCAGGGAAAAACCGGCCGCCAATCCCAAGCCGGGCAAGCTCTCGTACATGGACCAGCGCGAATACGACCAGATGGAGGAGAAGATTCTCGCCGCCGAAGCCCGGTTGGGCGAGCTGGAAGCGCTGATGGCCGCGCCGGAAGTGGTGGCCAATCCGGGCCAGTTGCAGCGGTATTGGCAGGAGCAGCTGGAGATGCAGGCCCAAACCGAGCTGCTCTACGACCGTTGGAACGAGTTGGAACGAATCCGCCAGGGCATGGCGGAGTAGCGGGCCGGGGCCGGGCGGTCAGCCGCCGATGCGCGACATCCGCCCGTGACAGTCGCTGCCGGAGCGGCGCAGCCGTTCGTCGAGATGATGCCCTTCGGGTTTGTTGCGGATGGCGGCCAGCAGGGCCTGGCGCAGGGCCTCGTCGCCCGAGCCGTCGCGCAGCACCGGCCGCAGGTCGATTTCGTGGTCGTGGAGCAGGCAGGAGCGGAGCCCGCCGGACGAGGTCAGGCGCAGGCGGTTGCACCGACTGCAGAAATGGTGGCTGATCGGGCTGATAAAGCCAAGCGTCCCCACCGCATCCGCCCCGAGGCGATACACTTTGGCCGGACCGTCGCTCCGCCCCTTCTCCAGGGGAATCAGCTCGCCCAAGGCGGCGATGCGGGCCATGATTTCGTCGGTGCCGATATAGGTATCGGCGTTCCAGCGGCTGGATTCGCCGATGGGCATGAACTCGATGAACCGCACCTGCACCGATAGCCGCCGCGACAGCAGGGCGAAATCGGCCAGTTCGTCGTCGTTGACATGGCGCATGGCCACCATGTTGAGCTTCACCGGGGAGAAACCGAGGGCCAGCGCCGTCTCCACCCCGCGCCAGACCTGGTCGAAACAGTCGACCCCGGTGATCGCCGCCACCCGCTCGGGCTTGAAGGAATCGAGGCTGATGTTCACCTTGGTCACGCCGGCCTCGTACAATTCCCGGCCGTAGCGTTCCAGCAGCACGCCGTTGGTGGTGATGCGGACGTCGTCCAGCCCTTCGATCCGGGTCAGGTCGCGGATGAACTGCATGACGTTGCGGCGCACCAGGGGCTCGCCGCCGGTGAGCCGGACCTTGGCGATACCCATGCCCACCGCCACCCGGGCCACCCGCAACAGCTCCTCGTAGGAGAGCAGCTCGTCGTGGGCAAGCTTGGTCAGGCAGCCGTCGGATTCTTCTTCGGTGACGCAGTACCGGCAGCGGAGATTGCAGCGGTCGGTGAGGCTTAAGCGCAGGTAGGAAATGGGGCGGGCGAAAAGATCGACAAGTCCGGTTCCTGCTGAGGCGATGGGCGTATTATCGTGTGTCATTGACATGTGGTGCCTGGGTGGGACTGGTTGCCTTGCCCAGAGCGCGGGGACAACCTGAACGTACAGATAACACCGAAACGAGGCGATTGCAACCGACGACCCATGCTTATCCTTGCCATTGAAAGTTCCTGCGACGACACGGCGGCGGCGGTTCTCGAACCGGAAAACCGGATTCGCTCCTCGGTGGTCAGCAGCCAGAACGAGATCCACGCCCGCTTCGGCGGCATCGTGCCGGAGTTGGCCTCGCGCCGCCATATCGAAATGATCCGGCCGGTGGTCGACGAGGCCCTGGCACAGGCCGAGGTCGTCCTGGACGACATCGACCTGATCGCCGCCACCCAGGGACCGGGCCTGGTCGGTTCGCTGCTGGTCGGCTTCACCTTTGCCAAGGCCCTGGCCCTGGTGCGCGGCCTGCCCTGCGTCGGGGTCGACCACATGGCCGGCCATCTGCTGTCCAGCCTACTCGAGGACCCGGCGCCGGCCTTTCCCTATACCGCCCTGATCGTTTCCGGCGGCAACACCTCGCTGTTCGCGGTCGACGATCCCCTGACCTTCACCCGCCTGGGACGGACCCGGGACGATGCCGCCGGCGAGGCCTTCGACAAGGTGGCCAAGCTGCTGGGCCTCGGCTATCCCGGCGGGCCGGTGATCAGCCGCCTGGCCGCCGAGGGCGATCCGACGACCATCGCCTTTCCCCGCGCCCGGTTGGGAGCGGACAGCCTCGATTTCAGTTTCAGCGGCCTCAAAACCTCGGTGGCCGCCCAGATCGACAGCTGCCGCCGTCAGGACGCCGGCCCGAGCGTTGCCGACATCTGCGCCTCGTTCCAAGAAGCGGTGGTCGATGTCCTGGCCGACAAAACCCTGGCCGCGGCCGAACGCACCGGCCATCGCCGGATAGTGCTCGGGGGCGGGGTGGCGGCCAACCCCCGGCTGCGGGCCGTGCTGACCGAACGGTGCGGCCGTAACGGGCTTGAGTTGTTCATGCCGGCACCGGCGCTGTGCACCGACAATGCCGCCATGATCGGCCTGGCCGGCTACTACCGGTTTCTCGGCGGCCAATTGGCGGAAGCCGACGCCGACGCCTATTCCCGCTCTCCGCTCAACTGACGCCATGGCTGCCGGATCCACTCAACATCTCCTCAAGCGCCAAGGCCTGGCCCCCCACAAAAAACTGGGGCAGAATTTTCTGGTGCACGAGCGCACCCCAAAACGGATCGTCGATCTGGCCGGGCTGCATCCCGACGATCGGGTGATCGAGGTCGGGGTCGGCCTGGGTGCCCTCACCCGGCCGCTGGCAGCGGCCTGCGCCCATGTCGTCGGCCTGGAAGCCGACGCTGGCATTGTCCGCCTGCACCGGGAACAGCAGGATCTGCCCGCCAATGTCGAGTTGATCCACGCCGATGTGCTCAAGGTCGACCTAGCCGCCCTGGTCGCGCCGGGGCAGAAGCTGAAAATCGTCGCCAACCTGCCCTACTCGATTTCCAGCCCTTTTCTCTTCCGCCTGATCGAGCACGCCGAGCTGATGGATTTCGCCGTGGTCATGCTGCAAAAAGAGATGGCCCTGCGGTTGATGGCCCGGCCGGGCACCAAGGAGTACGGCACCCCCACGGTGCTACTAGCCGCCTGCGCCGAGGTACGGCCGCTGCTGACGGTCGATCCGGCGGAGTTCCACCCCCGGCCCAAGGTCGATTCCCTGGTGATCCGTATCGCCTTTCAGCCCCGGCCGGCTCGGGTGCAGGCCCTGGGCGATTTCGACCGCGCCCTGCTGGCCCGAATCGTTCACGCCGCCTTTGGCCAACGCCGCAAAACCCTGCTCAACGGTTTGGCCGGCGCCGGGTTGAGGCCCGACAAAGCCTTGCTGGCTGACTGCATCGAAGCCTGCGGCCTGGCCCCCTCGGTCCGGGCGGAAACCCTGAACCTGGAAGATTTCGTTCGTTTAAGCCGTGCACTCGCGCCCGGCATCCCTCCCAACCCCTGCCTTTCCTCGCCATCGCCATGACGGAACAAAAAAAACCTGCCCCGCCCCAGATCAGCCCCTATGTCTTCCCCGTCCTCCTGGCCGGACTCGGCCTCTGGTGCCTGTACGACGGCTGGTTCACCACCGATCCGGAGATGCTCAAGCACCAGTTATTCAACCGGATCGCCAGCGGCGTCCTCCTGGTATGGGCGGTGATCGATTTCATCCGTACCCGTAAGCGGGACAAGGCGGAGCAGGCGGAACGGGCCGCCCGCGCCCCGGAACCGACCGAACACGATTGAGCCGGCCGGCGTGCCATGATCACCAACCGCCAGCTCCTGCTTCCCTATGCCCTGCCCTACCTGGCCTATGTGGGGATCGCCTCGATACCGGACGAAATCCTGGCGCCGCACGCCAACTATCTGTGCCGCCTGATCATCGTCCCCTTGCTGCTCGCCTGGGCCTGGCGCTGGTACTGTCCCCTCACCGGCCCCAAACCGGTGTGGGGGTCGATTGCCACCGGCGCGGTTGCCGGTCTGGCCGGCCTGCTGCTGTGGCTCGCGTTGCTGGCGCCCTTTGTCCAACCGGACGAGGCCAGTCCCTGGACCGTGCCGAGTTTCCTTTTGCGCCTGCTCAGCGCCGGATTGGTGGTCCCCTTGTTCGAAGAGTTGATGATGCGGGGATTCGCCTTCCGTCTGGCGCTGCAATGGGATCAAGCCCGGCAAGCGGGACAGGCGAACCCGCTCCATGTCGCCCTAGACCGGCGTTGCATCGATGAGGTACCGCCGGGCAGTTGGTCATGGATGGCCATCGCGCTCTCGACCTTGGCCTTCACCGCCGGTCATACGATGCCCGAATGGCCGGCCGCCGTGGCCTACGGCCTGCTGATGGCCTGGCTCCTCATCCGCCGACAGGATTTGATCGCCTGCATCACGGCGCACGCAATCACCAATATCTTTCTGGCCCTGTTTGTCTACGCCACTGATTCCTGGCATTTCTGGTAGCCGCCGGCGGGCCGCTACCACAGCAGACAGCGGCAGCGGCTTGTTCTCTTTTGCCGGACAGCGTTATGCACAATTTCGTCTTTCATAATCCGACCAAGATCTTGTTCGGCCAAGGTACCGTCGAGGCCATCGGCCCGGAAACCAGAGCCTGGGGCCGGCGGGCGCTGCTGGTCTACGGCCGCTCCAGCCTGAAGCGTCACGGCCTGTACCAGCGGATTCTCGCCTCCTTGCAGGCAGCGGGCCTGGAGGTGGCCGAGCACGGGGATGTGCGCGCCAATCCGGTGCTCACCCATGCCCGCCAAGGCATCGACAAAGCCAGGGCCTGGCAAGCGGAGGTGATCGTGGCCGCGGGCGGCGGCTCGGTGATCGATACGGCCAAGGCCATTGCCGCCGGGGTTTCGGTCGAGCACGACGTGTGGAAATTCTTCACCGGCAAAAAAAGCCTCAAAGCCGCCCTGCCGGTGACCACGGTGCTCACCCTGGCCGGCTCCGGCTCGGAGATGAACTCGGGCATGGTGCTCACCAACGAGGGCACCGGCGAAAAATTCGGCTTCGGCCATCGCCTGCTCCACCCCAAGACCTCGATCCTCGATCCCCAGGCCACCTGCACCGTGCCACCCGACCAGACCGCCTTCGGCGCGATCGACGCCATCAGCCATCTGCTGGAATTTTATCTGACCGCCGCCGATCCCGACACCCCGGTCCAGGACCGGCTGATGGAAGGCTTGATCGAAAACAGCATGGTCGCCTGCGACCGCTGCCTGCGCGATCCCCTGGATTATCACGGCCGCGCCAACCTGATGTGGACCACCTGCCTGGCCCTCAACGGCCTGACCGCTGCCGGCCTCGGCCGGGTCGGCTTTCCCATGCATCTCATCGAACATTCCCTAAGCGCCCTGTACGACGTCCCCCACGGCGCCGGCATGGCGGTGGTTGTGCTCGGCTGGCTCCGCGCCCAGCAAACGGTCCTGGCGCAAAGGATCGCCGGCCTCGGCCGACGGCTGTTTGGCCTGGACGAACCCGATCCGCAGCTGGTGGCCGCCCGGACCATTGCCCGGTTCGCTCAATGGCTGGCAAGCGTCAACGCGCCGCTGACCTTGGGCGATCTCGGCATTCCGGCGGCGGACATTCCCCGCATCGCCGACAATACCCGTGGCCTGGCCCGGGTCTGGAGACTGGCCGATTCCACTCCGGAACGGGTCGCGGCCATTCTCCGCCATTGTCTGGCCCGACCGGATGCCGACAACGGCAATTTGCCGGGAGAATGGCGACATTATCCATGACATTCATCGGTCAATGCGGTAAGTTGGACACGTTTTTGCAATCTTGCAAACCGAGAGAGGCGCGCGAATGACCATGGAGCACGACATCCCGGCCGGAAGGGCTGTACCGGCGGAATGGCTCAGCCATTTCGACCGCTACCTGATCAGCGAAGGAACACACGAGCGCGCCTACCAGAAACTGGGCGCGCATCTTGTCCGCCATGGAGAGGACGAAGGCGTCGTTTTCGCGGTGTGGGCTCCCAACGCCCGCCAGGTCGAAGTGATCGGCGACTTCAACGGCTGGCACTCCGGCCTCCATCCCATGCATTCGTCCGATGCCGGCATCTGGACGCTTTTCGTCCCCGGCCTGGGCGAGCACACCGTCTACAAATACCGGATCACCGCCCAGACGGGCGAGCAGCTCGACAAGGCCGATCCCCTCGGCTTCGCCATGGAGGAACGGCCGCGCACCGGCTCGGTGGTTGCCAACCTCGACCGCTACGTGTGGCGGGACCAGGAATGGGTTGCCGGCCGCCCGCAGCGCCAGGCCCTGGACGGCCCGATTTCGATCTACGAAGTCCATCTCGGCTCCTGGCGCCGGATGCCGGATGCCCGCTGGGGCCAACGCTACCTCACCTATCGCGAGCTGGCCGCCGAACTGATCCCCTACGTCAAGGAGCTGGGCTACACCCACATTGAACTGCTGCCCATCGCCGAGCATCCCTTCGACGGTTCCTGGGGCTACCAGGTGCTCGGTTTCTACGCCCCGACCTCCCGCTTCGGCAGTCCCCAGGACTTCATGTTCTTTGTCGACGAGTGCCACGCGGCCGGCATCGGCGTGCTGCTGGACTGGGTTCCGGCCCATTTTCCCAAGGATGGCGCCGGCTTGAACAACTTCGACGGCACCCAGTTGTATGCCCACGCCAACCCCATGCAGGGCGAGCACCAGGACTGGGGCACCATGATTTTCAACTACAGCCGGAACGAAGTCCGCTCCTTCCTCATTTCCAACGCCCTGTTCTGGATCGATAAATATCACATCGACGGCCTCCGGGTCGACGCGGTGGCCTCGATGCTCTACCTCGACTATTCACGGCAGGAAGGGCAGTGGATTGCCAACGAGCACGGCGGCAGGGAAAACCTGGCCGCCATCGGCTTTCTGCGCAAGGTCAACGAAGCCCTGCACGGCGTCTTCCCGGGGGTGCTGACCATTGCCGAGGAATCGACCTCCTGGCCCATGGTCAGCCGGCCCACCTACATCGGCGGCCTCGGCTTCACCCTCAAATGGAACATGGGCTGGATGCACGACACCCTGAGCTACATGGGCAAGGACGCCCTGTTCCGCCGCTTCCACCACAACCAGATGACCTTCGGCATGCTGTACGCCTTCCACGAAAATTTCGTCCTGCCGCTCAGCCACGACGAAGCCGTGCACGGCAAAGGTTCGCTCCTCAACAAGATGAGCGGCGACGAATGGCAGAAGTTCGCCAATCTTCGTGCCTATTACGGTTTCATGTGGGGCTATTCCGGTAAAAAGCTGCTGTTCATGGGCGGCGAATTCGGCCAGTGGCAGGAATGGAACCACGACACCGGCCTGGAATGGATGGCCCTGGAGGCACCGAACCACCGTGGCGTCCAGCGCCTGATGCGCGATCTCAACCTGGTCTACCGTTCCGAGGCGGCCCTGCACCAGATCGATTTCGACTGGAACGGCTTCCGCTGGATCGACGCCAACGATTCCGACAATTCCGTTCTTTCCTTTCTCCGCTTTGCCAAGGATTCCGAAGACTTCATCGTCGTGGTCTGCAATTTCACCCCGGTGGTGCGCCGGCAGTATCGCATCGGCGTCCCCAGGGCCGGAGCATACCGGGAGCTGATCAACTCAGACCTTGCCATCTATGGCGGCAGCGGAGTCGACAACGGGCCGGTATGCACCACCCTGCCCGAAGCCTGCCACACCTTCGGCCAGTGCCTGTCGCTGACCTTGCCGCCGTTGACCACTTTGTGGCTCAAACCCATGCATGACGACACCTGAATTCTTTTTTTCGTGACCTCAACCCTACGACCACATTCGCCATGAAAATCCGACTTATCCTTCTTTCCATCGCCGGCCTCGTCGCCTACGTTGCGCTTGCCAATTTCAACAGCAAGATCATCCGGGAAACCGAAACCCCCAAAGACCACGGCCAGGTGGCGGCACCCCAGGTTCAAGCCGGCAAGCAGCGTGCCACCCCCCCTCTTGCCGAGCAGCACAAGGCTTCGGTGCCCGCGCCGAGCCAATTGACGGTACAGCAACCGGTGGACCAGCCCCAAGCCCAGACGCCGGCCGATGGCAAGCTCCAGCAACTACAAGAAGAATTGGCGCGGAAAGATCGGCAGATCAAGCAACTGCTCGAGGCCCAGGAGGCCATTGCCGCCAGGGAGCATGCCCTGCAAACCGAAGCGACCGGCACGGTCGAATCCCCGGACCGGCAACTGGAAGAGAAGGCCAAGCAAATCGAGGAGTTGACCGCAGAAAAAGGACAGGCCACCGCCGAACTGAACCGGCTCAAGACCCAGCTCGAGCAACTCCGCCAGGAGTTGAAGCAGCAGCAGGAGCGGGCCGCCGAGGCCTCCGGCAAAATGCTCAAGGACCGGGACGACCGGCTGGCAGCCATGACCGCCGACCAGGAGAAAAGCACGGCTGAGTTGAAGCGCGCCAAGGCCGAATTGGAGCAATTGCAACAGAAGGTCGTCGCCATCCAGACCGCCGGCAGCCAAATCGACCAAGCGGCCAAGGAAAAGGAAGCGGCGCTGGCCGAGGCCCAGCAGCAACTCCAGAACCAGATCGGCGCCGCCAACCAGCTCAAGGCCCAGATCGAACAGCTCCGCCAGGAGTTGAACCAACAGCAGATGCAGGCCGCAGCGGCCACCGGCAAAATCCTCAAGGACCGGGAAGACCGGCTGGCAGCCATGGCCGCTGTCCAGGAAAAAAGCGCGGCTGAGTTGAAGCGCGCCAAGGCAGAATTGGAGCAGTTGCAGCAGAAGATCGCCACGATGCAGACCGCTGGCGCGCAGAACGAACAAGCGGCCAAGGAAAAGGAGGCCGCGCTGGCCGAGGCCCGGCAGCAACTCCAGAACCAGGCCGGCGCCGCCGATCAGTTCAAGGCACAGCTTGCCGAAACCGTGGACCGACTGACCGCCACCAAAAGAGATTTGGAACAGGCTGAAAGCAGGGCCGAGGCCTTGCTCCGGTCGGGTGCGGAAAAGGAACAGCAGGCCAATGCGCTGGCCGAGCAGAAGAAGGCGGCGGAACAGGCGCTGGCCGAAAAAAAGGAGGCCTTGGACAATGCGATCCTGACCATCCAATCGCTCAAGCAGGAGATTGCCGGTCAACCCCAGGCCGTGGCCACGGTGCAACGCCTGCTCGATGAGCGCAATCGGGAATTCGACCGGGTGCATCAGGAAGCCGCCGGCAAGATCGAGCAGCTCGACCAGCAGATCGCCGCCTTGGGCAAGGACAAGGCCCAGGCCGCCAAGGAGTTGGAGCGGTGCGCCGCCGAGATTGAAAACAGCCGCAAGGGAGCCGGCGAACTCGAAGCGCTCCGGACCAAGATGCAGACCATGCAGACGGAAGCCGAGCACAATCTGGCGGCTGCCATGGAAGGCAAGGAAGCCCTGCAGAGCCAGCTCAAGGAAAAGGTGGCGGCACTGGGCGGGGTCCAGGCCAAGATCGACGAACTGACCGCCACGGTCACCTCGCTGCGCAATGAAAAACTTGGACTTACCAGTCAATTGGAGGCCTTGCAGGCCGATAACACCAACCTGCTGGGCATGAAAAATGCATTCGAGGGCCAGGCTGCCGCCCTGGCCCAGGCCGAGGGCAAACTGAAGGAAATGGCCGCCCTGCAGGCGAAGAACGATGAGATGGGCAAGGCCATGGCGGAGAAGGACGCTGCCCTGGAGCAGGCCGCCAAGCAGACCGAAACCCTGACCGCCCTGCAGGCGCGATTGGGCGAGACGGCCAAGCAGACCGAGACCAGCGATGCCACCATCAAGCAGCTGGAGCAGGAGAAAACGGATATGGCCGGCCAGCTGGCCGCGGCCCAGGCACTGGCCCAGAATATCGACGGACTGAAAAAGACCCTCGACGAAAAAAGCAATGCCTTGGCGCTTGCCGAAACCAAGACCAAGGAACTGGACGGCATCAAGCAACAGATTGCCGAGATCGAGGCCAAGGCGACCGCGGCCCAGACCGCCCAGGTGGCCGCGGAAAAGAAGGTGGCCGAAAGCGAAGCCGCTGCCAAACGCTGCAACGAATCGCTGACTGCCGCTGGCGACAAGGTCAAGCAATTGGAAACCGGGCTGGCCGAGGCGCAAAACCGGGTCAAGGAGTTGACCGACAAAAATCAGCTGCAGGCACAGCAGGATCTCGTGCCCACCCTCAACCAGCAGATCGCCACCCTGCGCAGCCAGCTGGACGAGGCGACCACGGCGGCCGAGGCCAGAAACGAGGAAACGAAAGCGGCCAATAAGAAGGCGCAGATCCTGCAAACGGAGCGAGACGGCTTGCAGCAGGAGCTTACCGCCAATCAAACGGCGATCAGCGAGCTGCAGAAGCAGCTGGAGGCCGCCAAGGGCCAGCCGCGACCGGCGGCTGCCACCCAGACCCAGGCTCAGCCTGCCGACAAGCCGGCAGCCGAGGCCGACAGCGACCGGGATGGCGTGGCCGACAGCGCCGACCTCTGTCCCGGATCCCCTGCCGGGGTGCCGGTCAACGCCCTGGGTTGCCCGCAGGATAAGACGGCCATCGTCCTTGAAGGCATTGTCTTCTCGTCGGGTACCGCCAGTCTGACCCCGGATTCCCTGAAGAAACTCGACCGGATTGCGGCCGCGCTGACGCAGTCGCCCCAAACCAAACTCGAGGTCGCCGGCTACACCGACAACGTCGGCGACGCCAAGCGTAACCAACGGTTGAGCACCCAGAGAGCCCAGACAGTGAGCGCCTATCTGAGCGGCAAAGGCATTGCCGCCAGCCGCCTGCAAGCCAAAGGCTACGGCGCCGAGAACCCGGTCGGCGACAACGCCACCGCAGAGGGAAGACAGCAAAACCGGCGGATCGAGCTGCACGTGCTGGCGCCGTGATCGTCACCGTGCATCCATGACATAAAAAAAGCCCTGCCAGACGGCAGGGCTTTTTTTATGCGTGTCTTCCCGGTCCGGCCGGCGGGATTCACACCAATTTGACCAGCGCCAAATTGATCAACCCGATGAGAAAACCGAGCAAGGCCCCGAACAGGTTGATGTACTTGAACTGCTCCTCCATGATCGAGAGCAGCAGCCGTTCGAGCTGAAGCAGGTCGAGCGAATCGACCTTGTCGGTCACGATCCGTTTAAGGTTCAAAGACTCGACCACCCCCGGCACTTCCTGAAGCAGCATCCGATTGGTGGTAAGCACGATGTACTCGATCAGCCCCTGGCGAACGCCGTGGGGCACGATATCGTAGAGCCGGCCGATCGGCCGGGCAAGCAGGGCGTCGATCATGGCGTGCACCGCCGTGTTGATCATCCGCTCGCTGGCGCTCGAGCGCAACAGGGCCAGACCTTCCCGCACAATCGTCTCCCGCAGCTGACGTCCTTCCCGGTCCGGGGAGAATTGAGCGGCGCAATCGGCCAGGGTCCGCCGGCCTCCGTCGAGCAGATGCTCCAACCCGAGATGGAGCACGGCCCGCAGGCCGGTCAGAGCGCCCTCGCTCCGGCACGCGGCCATGATCTGGCTGGCGCATTCCCGACACAAACTATCCAGCCGCTGCCCATCCACATCCGCCAGCAGCGCATCGAGCCGCTTGCCCAACAGGGCGTCGATGGATTCCTCCAACACCGCCACCATCCGCTCCCCGACCTCGGGATTGCCGAGCCAGGCCGTCAGCCCCGCTTCCTTTTCCTCCAGATAAGCGCCGATTTTCTGCTCAAAGGTATCGGCCTCCAGAAACCCCTTGGCCATGGCCCCCATCGGACCGAGGCCGTCGAGAAAGTGATCGATCCCGTCCAGGATGCCCTTGACCACCTGGGCTCGCAGCACCGGATCGGCCAGTTGGGCCCCCATGCGCTGCAACAGGGGGCCGGCATGCTGCCGCAGCAGGGAGCGGATCACATCGACCAATTGGGACGGAACCAGATCGCCGGCGGTCGCTCCGCGGGCGGCGGCCTGGCGCAGGCTTTCGGCCAGATGCCCGCCCAGCCAAGCTTCGGCCCGTTCGCTGAACAGGACGGAGCGGATGAGTTCGTCGATGCGCAAATAGATTTCCCGCCTGGCTTCGGCGCTCAGCAGCTTCTCGATTTCCTGTTGCCCGAGCTCGTCCAGTCGGTCGGCCACGGCGACGGTGAATTTTTCCTCGAACGCCTGGCCGGCCAGGTAGTTGTTGACCCCCTCACCCACCCGGTATTTCAGGGTCTTGACCCCCACCTGGAAATAGGAACGAAAACGATGGGGGACGAGTTCTGGCAACGGTCCGAAATCCCGGGCAAAGAGTTCGCGGATCTTGCGCTCGGCCAGCAGGGCGAGATGCTCCTGAAAGGGCTCCTCGGAAATGGCGGCGCCGATGTCCTTGCTGGTCAGGAGATGGCGGCCCACCATTTCGCCGATGTTGACCGCCAGCTCGCGCCGCCGGGAAGGAATGACCCCGGGGGTCATCGGCACGCGGATGCCGAAAACATGCCAGGGCCGCAACGGCCGGAACAGCATGCGGATGGCGACCTTGTTGGTGAGGTAGCCGATAAAGGCCCCGATGCAGGGGGGAGCCAGGGAACTGAGCAGGACGGGATCGAAAGTGAACACGGTGGTCTTTCCCCGAAGAAGCGGTTACGACGAAAAGACGAGCGGCAACAGGTCCTCGGGCCGGGCGGCGAGGTGCTTGGCTCCGGTCCGGACCAGTTCGGCCCGGTCGCGGAATCCCCAAAGCACGCCGGCCGCATCCATGCCGGCGGCATGGGCGGTGCGCATGTCGACACCGCTGTCGCCGACATAGAGAATCCGCGAGGGATCGAGTTGAAGCAGCCGGGCGATTTCCAGGGCCGCGGCCGGATCGGGCTTTTTCGGCACGCCTTGCCGCTGCCCGAGCAGGGGCTCGAAATGCCAGCGGGGCAACAGCCGCTCGACGCAAAGGCGGGTGAAGGCGTCGGGCTTGTTGGAGAGGACGCTCATCCGCACGCCGCCGGCGCTCAGGCGGTCGAGGAGATCGGCGATGCCGGGATAGGGAGCGGACCGGCGATCCCAGGTCCGGGCATAGGTTTCCTGGAACGCCGCCACCGCGGCCGAAACCGTTTCGGCGTCGCGCCGGTCGGCCGGGAGCATGCGTTCCACCAAGCTCCGCAGGCCGTCGCCGACAAAATGCCGATAGGCATCGACCGGGTGTGATGGCCATCCTCGGTCGGCCAGCACCTGGTTGGCCGCGGACGCCAGATCGTCCAAGGTATCGAGCAGGGTTCCATCCAGATCGAACAGGACAGCATGATACCGCATGGCAGACATTCTCCTTGAAGCGCGTTCTTCCCTTGCGCCGCCGCAACCGCGATCCACGCCAGGCTCCGCGGGCGTCGACAGTGGTGCCACTATAACCGGGCTTTTCTCCGGGCGTAAATGTTTTTTCCCATCCCCTGTCGAGGAAGGCTGTCTGCACCCTTTGCCGCTGTCTCCGGCACTTACACGCTAGGGACTTGAAAAGATGAATATTTTACGATATACAGTGGACAGGCGGGGTGCGGGACCGGATGTCCCGGTGTCTGCCCACGGCTTGCCCTGCCCTTTCTTATCCTTTTTCAGTGGCGCCCATCAATGAACCCGGAAAGCTCCCCGCCCCCCACCGTGATTGACCTGATCAAGGTGAGCAAGGTCTATCCCCCCAATATTCAAGCTGTTTCCGATGTGTCACTGACCATCACCAAGGGGGAAGTCGTCTTTCTCACCGGCATGAGCGGTGCCGGCAAGACCACCCTGCTCCGCCTGATCAGCCGGATGGAAAAACCGACCAAGGGCATGGTCGACGTCGCGGGCATGGATGTGAGCAAACTGTCGGAGCGCGACATCCACCTGCTGCGCCGCAAGGTCGGCATGGCCTATCAGGATTTCAGGCTGCTGCCCGAGCGAACCGTGGCCGCAAACATCGCCATTGCCCTGGAGGTGGTGTACTGCCCCCGCTCCCTCATCGAGAAAAGAATCCGGGAGCTCCTCGAACAGCTCGATCTGATGAGGAAATACAACACCCGCGCCGGCGAGCTTTCGCGGGGCGAGCAACAGAGGGTGTCCATTGCCCGCGCCGTGGCCAACAATCCCGAGATCGTGCTGGCCGACGAGCCGACCGGCAATCTTGATGCGGAAACCACCGCAAGGGTCATGGCCCTGTTCGAGCATCTCCACCGCAAGGGCTCGACCCTGCTCATTGCCACCCACGATCGGGCGCTGTTCCAAAACACCTCGCACCGGGTCATCGAACTTCGTTTCGGGCGCATTTTGTCCCAAAGCCGGGCTGAAGGAAGCGACGACGATCTGTTCGAACTCGCGCCGTCGCTGCTTGAGGAGATCGAACCATGAGATTTTGGGCCGTCGTCGTCCGCCACGCCTGCCGCAACATGCTGCTCACCTGGAAATCGCAGGGCATGACCCTGTTCACGGTTTCCCTGTCGGTGCTCATTTTTTCCTTTTTCTACCTCGTCTACGTCAACGCGCTGCATATCGGCGAAAAACTGGGCGACGACCTGCGGCTGGTGGTCTATCTGGACGAGGACCCCTCGCTGCCGTTGCAGGAGGAATACCGGCACCGGATTCTCAAATTCGATCAGGTCGAGCGGATCGAGTTCATCAGTCGGGAACAGGCCTTCAAGCGCTTCGAGCACATCCTGGGCCCGAACAACGACGTGCTGACCGGCGTGCCCACCGATTTCCTGCCGGCCTCGATCGAGGTCTACCCGGTCCGGACCCTGGACAGCCTCTCGCGGATCAAACGGTTTTCCGATTACCTGCAGACCCTGCCCGGCGTGCTCAAGGTCCAGTACGGCAAGGAGTGGATCGAGCGCTTCTACGCCTTTATCCAGTTGATGCGGGTCATCACCCTGCTTTCCGGGTCGCTGCTGATCATGACCACCACCTTCATGGTCGCCCACACCATCCGCCTCACCCTGTTCGCTCGGCAGCAGGAGCTGGAACTGCTCCGCCTGGTCGGCGCCACCAACAATTACATCCGCACTCCTTTCCTGCTGGAAGGGGCGCTCCAGGGAGGGATCGGGGCGTGCTGCGGCCTGGGCGCCCTGCTGGTGCTTTACAACTGGATCGCCCTCCAGTTCGCGGGCCCGAACGCCATTTCCCTGCCGGCCTTCGCCTTTTTCAAATGGCCGGCGGTGGTCGCCATCATCGGCCTGTCCACTCTGCTCTGCGTCGTCGGCAGTTTCTCGGCGATCAGGCGGTTTCTCCATCTCTGATGCCGCCCGCCATGCCGCCCCGCATCGTCCTTGCACTCCTCCTGGCCGCCTGCCTGGCCGTCCCCGGCCTGCAGGCCGCCGAGGCGAAAAAGAATCCGCCGGCGGGCAAGGCTCCCGCCGCCCTGGCCCAGGAGCCTGCGGCCCAGCAGGAGGCCTCGGCGCAAACCAACATCATCTCCATCGGCAAACTGCGGGAGGAAATTTCCAGGCACCAGGGCAAGATCGAGCAGGCCGGCAGCGAGGAGCATTCCCTGCTTGAGGAACTGGCAACCCTGGACAACAAGATCAGCCAGCGCAAGACGCAGGTGGCCGCCCTGCAGGACCGGGTGCGGGAGCAGGAGCAGGTCATTGCCGCCAAGGAGCAGGAACTGGCGGCGGTGACCCAAAAAACCGACGCGCTGCGCGAGCACCTGATCAAACGGCTGCGGTCGTTCTATCTCAACGGCACCCCCGGCTTTCTCAACGTCGTCTTCACCAACGCCACCCTTCCGGAAGTCATGGTGGCCAACGACGCCTACCACTCGCTGGCCACCTACGACCAGGCCCTGTTTGCCGAATACCGCTCCCGCATCGCCGAGTTGAGCCGGGCCAAGCGGGCCCAGGAGCTGGAGCAGTCGATCCAGGAGCATTTTCTGGCCGAAGCCGCCGCCGAAAAGGAAGCGCTGCAGCAGACCGCCGCCGAAAAGAACGCCATCCTCAAGCGTATCCAAACCGAGAAGGGATTGTACGAACAGGCGTTGCGCGAGTTGAAAAAGGCGGAAAATTCCCTCGTTGCCACCTTGAGCAAGCAGAGCCAGAGCCCCGAATTCGGTGCCTTCGGCTTTGGGGCGCAACGGGGCAAGCTGCCGCCGCCGCTCTGGGGCAAGGTGGTCCGCCGTTTCCGCGAGCTGCCGCAGGAGGACGAGGACACGACCTTCTCCCAGGGCATCACCATCCTGCCGTCGACCCCGGCGGAGGTGTTCGCCGTCTATGGCGGCCTGGTCATCTACGCCGGGTACATGAGCGGCTACGGCAAGGTCGTCATCATCGAGCACGACCAGGATTACTACACCATCACCGCCCGGCTCGACGACATCCTGGTCCAGGAAGACGACGAGGTCAGGCAGGGGCAGATCGTCGGCACCACCGGCGAGACGATCACGCCTTTCGGCCAGGGCGCCTACTTCGAGATCCGCCACGGCACCCAACCGGAGAACCCCCTCGACTGGATCCGGCCCGGCGCCCTGCCCACCCGTTGAGCAAACGGCCTCGGCCATCGTTTTTCCAACAGGGGCACAATAACCGTTGCCACCCCCGGTGTTTCCCGTTAAGTTGAAAAATTATAGGATTTCCCGGCAAATTTCCGCCCCCAATGGATTTGCAGACGCCATGGGCGTCCCGCTTTCCCATCTTTGACTTCATCTCTGCCACCCGGTTTCGTTCCTGCTCCCATGAAACGCCTTCTTTCCCTTCTCCTCGTCGGTTTCTGCTGCATCTCGACTCCCGCCCTCGCCGACGAGAGCAAGCAGGAACGCGACATCTACCGCGACCTGGAGACCTTTGCCAACGTCCTGACCCTCATCCAGCAGTACTATGTGGACGAGATCGACTCCAACAAGGTGATCGCCGGCGCGATCAACGGCATGCTCGGCTCGCTCGATCCGCATTCGGCCTACATGACGCCCGACGATTTCAAGGATCTGGAAGAGGAAACCTCCGGCAGTTTCACCGGCATCGGCATCGAAATCTCCATCCGCGACGGCGTGCTCACCGCCGTGGCCCCCATCGAGGGCACCCCGGCCGACCGCCAGGGCATCAAATCCGGCGACCAGATCGTCCGCATCAACAACGAACTCACCAAGAACATGACCCTGATGGAGGCCGTGAAAAAGTTACGTGGCGCCAAGGGCACCCCGATCACCATCACCGTTCACCGCCAGGAGTGGAAGGAACCCCGCGAGTTCACCCTGATCCGCGAGGCGATTCCCCTGGTCTCGGTCAAATACACCGAACTGGAACCCGGTTTTTCCTATATCCGGGTCTCCAACTTCCAGGCCACCACCACCAAGGATCTGCGTAACACCCTGAAAAGTATCAAGAAAAAGCACCGTATCCTCGGAGTGATCCTCGATCTGCGCAACAACCCCGGCGGCCTGCTCGACCAGGCGGTCAAGGTGGCCGACCTTTTTCTCGACAAGGGCATCATCGTCTCCACCAAGGGGCGCAACAAAGAAGAGCAGATGCAGTTCGAGGCGCATCCGGGCGACGGCTACGGCGATTTCCCCATGGTCACGCTGGTCAACGGCGGCTCGGCCAGCGGCTCGGAGATCGTGGCCGGCGCGCTCCGGGACCACAAGCGGGCGGTCATCATGGGCACCACCACCTTTGGCAAGGGTTCGGTCCAGACCATCCTGCCCCTGCCCGACGGCGCCGGGCTCCGGCTGACCACCGCCAAGTACTACACGCCCAGCGGCGAGTCGATCCAGGCCACCGGCATCAAGCCCGACATCGTGGTGCCCCTGACCACCCAGGGCGATTCGGCCGCCGCCCCATCCTCTCCCGCCAAGACCATCAGGGAAAAGGACCTGCCCCGTCACCTGGAAAACGACAAGGGCGGCAAGAAGCAATCCGAAAGCGCGGCCGAGGCGGCCGACGGCAACGACGAGGAGGAATTCCAGCAGATGGAAGACATCCACCAGATTGCCAAGAGAATGGAGCAGGACAACCAGTTGCAGGCCGCCTTCAACACCCTGAAAGGGCTGGCCCATTCTCCGGGACAGCGGCAAAAATAGCCCGCCCCGACGCGCCGGGGCGGCGGGCTTGGTTCAGGCCAGCCCCAGATCGCGGAGCATGTTGACGTTGCCCGTCCAGTTTTTGCTCACCTTGATCCACAGGTGCAGCCGCACCCTGCAGTCGAGCAGGCGTTCGATATCGACGGTGGCGCTTTTGCGGATCGTCGCCAGCATTGCCCCCTTCTGCCCTACCAGAATCCCCTTCTGAGAATCCCGCTCCACCAGAATCGTGGCCCGGATGACCACCGGATCGCCTTCCTCGAAGGTATCGATGACCACGGCGGTCGAATAGGGAATCTCGTCGCGGGTCCGCAAAAAGATCTTCTCCCTGATGATCTCGGCCGCGATGAACCGCTCGCTGGCATCGGTGGGGATATCGTCCGGGTAATATTGCGGCCCTTCGGGCAGGAGGGCCACCAATTCCGCCAGCAGGGCGTTGACCTGCGTGCCGTGGAGTGCCGAGATGGGAACGATGGCGGCAAAGTCGTGCAGCCCGCGGTACCAATCGATCACCGGCAGCAGCCGCTCCGGGGGCAGCAGGTCCGTTTTGTTCAGTGCCAGCACCGCCGGACAGGCGATCCGTTCCAAATAGCCCCGGAACTCATCGGCCCGCTGCTCCTTTTTGGGGGTGAGGGCTTCGGTGCCGTCGGCCAGGAACAAGACCGCGTCCGCCTCGGCCAAACTTTCCAGGGCCACCCGGACCATCTGCCGGTTCATTTCCTCCCGGGCCGCGTGCAGGCCGGGCGTGTCCAGAAGGATGATCTGATAGCCGCTGCCGGTGACGATCCCCATGATGCGGTTGCGGGTAGTTTGCGGTTTCGGCGTGACAATGGCGATCTTCTGCCGCAGCAGTTGATTGAGCAAGGTCGACTTGCCGGCATTGGGGGGGCCGATGATGGCCACCACTCCCGAGCGGTGCGGTGCACTGTTCAATGGCGCTCCTTGAGACGGCCGGGGCCGCATCGGTAAAGAAAAGCATGACAAAGAGAGGGAATCCTGCTATCCACTGTAAGCTTACCATGACCTCCCAACTTCGCAACGTGTTCCAATGATCGTTCCCGGCAGCCTCATAGAATTCATCGACGGCGGCAGGTTTTTCTGCGGCCTGGTTTCCGGCGTGGCCGAGAAGAAAATTCATCTGATCAGCCAGAACGGCCGCGAAATCAATCTGCCGGAGGCCAGGGTCCTCAGCGTGTCGCACCAACTCTATCCCAGCGAGACCAGCCGGGAGGCGACCGCCGCCCTGCTGCGAAAACGCAGCGAAGGCCGTCTCGCCCTGGCCGGAGGCATCGACCTGGAACCGCTGTGGGAAATCGTCTGCGACAATGCCGACAACGAATTTGCCGCCGAGTTCCTTGCCGAGTTGCATTTCGGCAGCGTAGTGGACGACGACCATCGGGCCGCCTTTTTGCGGGCCGTTTTTTCCGATCCGCTGTTTTTCAAATACAAAAACGGCAAGATCGTCGCCCACAGCCCGGAACAGGTCGCCCACCTGCGGCTGCAGCGGCAACGGGAACAAGAAAAGGCGCTGCTCCTGGACCAGGCCGCCCGGGGCTTCCTGGCAATCATGCGCGGCAGCGCAAGCGACGAATCCGACTGGCCGGACCGAACGCGGTGCCTGCAATGGCTTGTGCAATCGGTCCTGTTCGGCAGCGAGGCCCCCGAGGATGAATTCATTCGCCAGGTCCTGAAAAAGGCCGGCCTGACCGCGCCCCAGGCCGGCCACGAGCTGCTGGTCAAGGCGAAAATCTGGGACCAGGACGAAAACCTGGCCCTGCTCCGTTCCGACCAGCCGGTCGAGTTCCCCGAGCCCTGCCTCCAGATCACCGAAACCTTGCGGGAGGCCACGGCCGAGGAGCTGCTCGCCGATCCCAAGCGCAAGGACCTGCGCGCCCTGCCCGTCCTGACCATCGACGGCACCGCCACCCGCGATTTCGACGATGCCATCCACATCGCCCGCCAGGAAAACGGCCAGGTGGAAATCGGCATCCACATTACCGACGTCAGCCACTACGTGCCGGTCAAGAGCCCGCTCTTTGCCGAGGCCAAGGAGCGATCGACCTCGATCTATTTTCCCGAGGGACACGTGCCCATGCTGCCCAAGCAGCTGTCGCTCGATTTGTGCAGCCTGATCCTGGGCAGGGTCCGCCCGACCCTCAGCTTTCTCGTCACCCTGAATCCAGACGGCAGCCTTGTCCATTCCACCATCGTGCCGGCGGTGATCGAGGTCAAGCGCCAGTTGAGCTACCGCGAGGCGGACACCCTGATGGACCGGGATCCCGAACTGGCGGCCCTCAACGTCATCCGCCAGCAGCTGCGGCAGCAGCGGGTCGATCGCGGCGCCCTGCTGCTTTCCCTGCCGGACGTCAACATCGACATCCGCGACCGCGACCACATCCATGTCTATCTCTCGCCGGTGGACACGCCGGCCCGCAACCTGATCTCCGAATTCATGATCCTGGCCAACGGCCTTGCCGCCTCCTACCTGGCGGCGCGCGAGGCGCCCGGCCTGTTCCGTTCCCAGCCGCCGCCGCGCAAGCGCATCATCGCCGGCGTCCAGAACAGCCTTGCCGACATCGCCCACCAGCGGCGCTATCTGGCCCGGGGCGAACTGACCGCGCATCCCAAGCCGCACAGCGGCCTCGGCCTGAACAGCTACACCACCATCACCTCGCCGATCCGCCGTTTCCTCGACCTGGCCATGCAGCACCAGCTCAGCCACATGCTCCACGGCCGCGGCATCCTTTTTTCCAGCGAGGAATGCAAGGCCTTCACCGGCATCATCCAGCAGAAGCTCGCCCGGGCCAATGCCATCCGCCAGCAGCGGCATCGCTACTGGATTCTGCGCTACCTCGCGCCCAAAGAGGGGCAGCGGGTCAACGGCCTGGTGGTCGGTGCCGGCCCAAAGCGGGTCAACCTGCTACTCTGCGACTGCCTGTTCGATGTCGACCTGCCGCCCAATCCGGCTTTTCCGGTCGATCCCGGCGATATCGTCCGCATCAAGCTCGCTCGGGTGCGCCCCTTGGACAATGTCCTGCGGATCGAATGGTAGCCATGTTCCCTGCGCCCGCTTTTTCGGCCAATCCGCCGACGGCAGCGTGGCCGATGGCGGCGGTCCGGCCGGCCGACAAGGGGCGCCGCCACCACTTCCCACCGGCCCAAACGGCGCTTGTCGTGGACAAATACCTGCCGATCAGGTATATGCTCTGGGTATATTTTCAGTTGATTTCCCCCCGAGCACAGGCACCGAGACATTTGTCCCCGAGAATGAAATTTTTCGATATCCGGCTGCTCTTCCTCTGCGGCTTCCTGCTGGCGTTCCATCCCGGACTGCCGCTGGCCATCGCGGAAGAAACACCTGAAATAAAAGATATCATCATCACGACCTCCGACTCCGACCTTCTGCTTTTTGCCACGGTGAAAAACGGTTTCACCCAGGCAATGCTCAACGATGCCCGTAGCGGCATCCCGGTTGTATTCACCTTCCACATGGAATTGATCAGGACCGATGGCAAATGGTTCAACACCACCCTGGTCGAATCGGCGGTCACCCATACCCTTTCCTACGATACGGCCAGCAGTACCTATAAGGTCGTTCTTTCCGACCAGGGCGACAAAACCGTGGCCACCGCCGACCTGGACCAGGCCAAGCAGCTCATGGCCGAACTCAACGGCGTCAAGGTGATCGCGCTCACTCAGTTGGTCCCCGATGCGCCCTATGCCATCCATTTCAAGGTGACCTTGAAAAAAGGCTCGCTGCCGTTCGGCATGCAGCGGCTGCTTCCCATTGCCGCTCTTTGGGATTTCGAAACCGATTGGCGGACCATCGAATTCCGATACTGATCTTCCGCTCCGACGCCGATGCTCACCGCGGAACAGAAAAAAAAGAAGCAGCGGCTGGTACGGCTGGTCATCGCCTTCTGCCTCCTGCTGATCCCGGTTCTGGGCTATGTCCAGCGCGGCCTGCTCAGCGGCGATTTCAACCTGCCCCTTTCCAGCACCATCCTGATCTTTGCCCTGATCAACGTCAACGGCCTGCTGTTGCTGCTGATGCTTTATCTGGTCCTGCGCAACCTGGTGGAGCTGATCTTCGAGCGCAACCAGAAGATCCTCGGCTCCCGGCTGCGTAGCCGGCTGGTGATCTGCTTCGTTTCACTGTCGTTGATTCCCACCGCCATCCTCTTTTTGGTGGCCCTGCGTTTCGTCTCCACCTCCATGGACTACTGGTTCAACGCCCAGGTGGAAGATTCGCTGCAATCCTCGCTCAAACTGGCGCAGGCGACCCTCCACGACAGCAGCGAACAGGCCGAGTACACCGGCCGGCAACTCGCCTCGATCCTGGAAAGCGGCACGCTCGATCTGTCCGACACCAAGGCCCTGGAGCGGTTTTTCTCCAAGACGCTTGCGATCGAACTGCCGGGAGCCCCGGACTCCATCCTTCTGCTCGACAGCGGACGGAACCCGCTCGTCTCGGTGTCCGGTCCGCGCCTCCAGGCCATTGTCCCTCCCGCTCCGCCCTCGGAAGCCCTGCGCCTGACCGCCACCTTCGACCGCACGGAAGTGGTCACCCAGAAAACCGCCCTGGGCGAGTTGATCGAGGCGATCGTGCCGGTGGCGGTCAGGCTGGAGACGCCGCAGACCTGGTTTTTGGTCACCTCCGTCCTGATCCCCGCGGCCCGGCTCGAGTCCATGCAGTCCATTTCCGAGGGCATCACCGGCTACCAGCAATTGGTCATGCTCAAGGCACCGATCAAATTCAGTTTGATCATCATGCTGCTGATCATCACCCTGCTGGTGCTCTTCGGGGCAATCTGGTTCGGCTTTTACATCGCCCGCGGCCTCACCGGCCCCATCAAGAAACTGGCCGAAGCCACCCGGCGGGTCGCCGACGGCGACATGGACTTCATCGTCGAAAAGGAGGCCGACGACGAGATGGGCATGCTGGTCGATTCCTTCAACTCCATGACCGCGGAAATCCTGGCCTCGAACCGGCAGCTGGCACGAACCCACGAGGCGCTTCGGGACAGCAACGAGGTGTCGGAGCAGCGCCGCCGCTACCTGGAAACCATCCTCGAGAACGTGGCCGCCGGGGTCATCGCCCTGGACGAAAACAACCGGATCACCACGATCAACCGCTTTGCCGAGGAGCTACTGGCCATCGAACCTGCCGCCTTTCTGGGCCGCGATTTCCATGCCGCCCTGCCCAAGCAGCATGCGGTGATCGTCGAGAGTTTCATCAGGGAGTTGCTGGCCAGCGGCAAATCGACCATCGAGCGCCACCTGCGGGTGACCATCCGCCGGGGCGAGACCCTGTCGCTCCAGGTCAATGTGACCCGGATGGTGGACGACCGCCAGCAGCCCATCGGCATTGTCATTGTCTTCGACAACCTGACCAACCTGGAAAAGGCGCAACGGCTCGCCGCCTGGCAGGAAGTAGCCCGCCGGATCGCCCACGAGATCAAGAATCCCCTGACCCCCATCCAGCTTTCGGCCCAACGGCTGCGCAAGCGCTACCTGGACAGCATTGGCGACAACCGGGACATCTTCGACCAGTGCACCGCCACCATCGTCAACCAGGTCGACGAAATCAAGAAGCTGGTGAGTGAGTTTTCCGACTTCGCCCGCATGCCGAAACTGCATAAGGAGCGGAAAAACCTGGGGCAACTCATCCAGGAGATGGCCATCCTCTATCAGGAGGCCCACAGGCATCTGACCATCGCCTGTCGGATCGATCCGGCGGTGCCGGAATTTCTTTTCGACGGCGTGCAGATCAAGCGGGTGCTGATCAATTTGCTCGACAATGCGGTTTCCGTTCTGGGAGACGGCGGCACCATCACCGTCACCCTCGAATTCGGCAGCGCGCCCGACCAGGTGCGGATGGTGGTGGCCGACGACGGCCCGGGCATTGCCGACGAGGTCAAGGTGCGGATTTTCGAGCCCTATTTCTCCACCCGCAAATCCGGCACCGGCCTGGGCCTGGCCATTGCCCACACCATTGTCAGCGAGCACGGCGGCACGATCCGGGTCGGCGACAACAGCCCCGCCGGCTCGGTCTTTGCGGTTGAGCTGCCGCTGGATACCTGATATGATGTCGACGTTGTCCGGCCGGGTATAATCCGCCACGTCTCCCGGTTCTCCCCTCTCCACCTTTTTTTCCCGGCGCCGATCGCATGCCCGACACCATTTTGATCATCGACGACGAGGCGGCCATCCGCGACAGCCTCGCCGGCATCCTGGCCGACGAGGGCTTTGCGCCCCTGGCCGCGGCCAGTGCCGAAGAGGGTCTGCAATTGCTGGAAGAAAAGGATGTGCGCCTGGTTTTGCTCGACATCTGGATGCCGGGCATGGACGGCCTGGAGGCCCTGAAGCTGATCAAGCAGCGCTTTTCTTCCCTGCCGGTGGTCATGATCTCCGGCCACGGCACCATCGAGACGGCGGTGCAGGCCACTCGCGACGGTGCCTTCGACTTCATCGAAAAGCCGCTTTCCTACGACAAGACCATCCTGTCGATCAAGAAAGGGCTGCAACTGGCGCAATTGGAACGGGAAAACCAGCTGTTGCGGGAAAGCGGCCCAGCCCCGGTCAACATCACCGGCGCCAGCCCGCTGGTGATGCAGCTGCGGCAGCAGATCGAACGGGTGGCTCCCACCGACGCCTGGGTGCTGATCCGCGGCGGCCATGGCACGGGCAAGGAGTTGGTAGCCCAGACCATCCACCGTCTTTCCCGCCGGGCGAGACAGCCGATGGTGGCGGTCAACTGCGCCGCCATCCCCGAGGAATTGATCGAATCCGAGCTGTTCGGCCACGTCAAGGGGGCTTTTACCGGGGCCTCGGAAAACAAGAAGGGCAAATTCGACCAGGCCGACGGCTCAACCCTGTTCCTCGACGAAATCGGCGACATGAGCCTGAAAAGTCAGGCCAAGGTGCTGCGGATTCTCCAGGAGCAGAAATTCGAGCGCGTCGGCGGCTCGCGGACCATCGAGGTCGACGTGCGGGTGCTGGCGGCCACCAACAAGAATCTGGAAGAGGAAATCGAGAAGGGCACCTTCCGGGCCGATCTTTTCTACCGGCTCAACGTGGTGCCCATCGTGGTGCCCGACCTGGTGGACCGCCGCGAAGACATTCCCCTGCTGATCGCCGATTTCGTCGATCAGTTCAGCCGCAAGGGCATCGGCGGCAAGCAGTTTGCGGCCACGGCCCTGCAGTTGCTCCAGCGGCATGCCTGGCCGGGCAATGTGCGCGAGCTGCGCAACCTGGTGGAACGGCTGGTGATCATGACCCCGACCGACGAAATCGGGCCCGAGGACGTGACCCTGTTCCTCGGCAACGCCCCCCTGCTGCAGCCCCCTTCCCCACCTGTCGCCGCCTCCTACCGGCAGTTCGACTACAAAGAGGCCCGGCGCCGCTTCGAGACCGAGTATCTGCTGGCCAAGCTGGAGGAAAACGACGGCAACATTTCCAAAACCGCCGAACAGATCGGCATGGAGCGCAGCCACCTGCACAAGAAGGTGAAGGCCTTGGGCATCGCGGTCAAATAATCTCGCCCGCAAGCCCTCCTGCCACGCTCCAACAGGCCATTAACCGCAACAACCCTTTTTTTGATCGAGGTGTCCCATGGTTTTTCCCGAATACCGGCCGCGCCGCATGCGCCGCACCGAATCCCTCCGTGCCATGATCCGCGAAACCCGGCTGGCGCCGGAGCAGATGATCTATCCCCTCTTTGTCCTGCCCGGCAAAGACCAACGCCAGGAGATTGCCTCCATGCCGGGCGTTTTCCGGCTGTCGATCGATCGATTGGCCAAGGAAGCCAAGGAATGCCTGAGCCTGGGGGTCCGGTCGGTCATCCTGTTCGGGCTGCCGGAGAAGAAGGACGCGCTCGGTTCCGGCGCCTATGCCAAGAACGGCATTATCCAGCAGGCGATCCGCGAACTGAAGAACAAGACGCCGGAGCTGACCGTGGTGACCGATGTCTGCCTGTGCGAATACACCGATCACGGCCACTGCGGCTGTCTGGCCGGCAACGAGGTCGACAACGACGCCACCCTCGAACTGCTGGCCAAAACCGCCCTGTCCCACGCCCAGGCCGGGGCCGACATGGTGGCCCCCTCGGACATGATGGACGGACGGGTGAGCGAGATCCGCACCACGCTCGACGAAGAATCGTTCCACATGGTGCCGATCATGTCCTATGCGGTCAAGTACGCCTCGGCCTTTTACGGGCCGTTCCGCGACGCCGCCGAGTGCGCCCCCCAATTCGGCGACCGCAGCGGCTACCAGATGGATCCGGCCAACAGCCGGGAGGCCCTGCGCGAGGCCACGCTCGATGTCGAAGAGGGGGCGGACATCCTCATGGTCAAGCCGGCCCTGGCCTACCTCGACATCATCGGCCGGCTGCACGACGAGTTTGACCTGCCAATCGCCGCCTACCAGGTCAGCGGCGAATATGCCATGATCAAGGCCGCAGCCGAAAAGGGCTGGATCGACGGCGAACGGGTCATGGCCGAATCGCTGCTCGCCATCCGCCGCGCCGGCGCGGACCTCATCCTCACCTATTTTGCCAAGGACATGGCCCGGCTGCTGGCGGAGCGGAAATAGAGAGCGGAAAAGCGAGGCGGGAATGGCGGCGGCCTTGTGTCGCCGATGCAGCCCGGCCGGCCGCGTTAGCGGGCAAGCCGGTTGACGAAGCAGGTCATCAGGTCAAGGGTCAATTCCGGAAAGTCGAGATGGGGGGAATGGCCGCATTCCTCCAGGAGCAGCGGGGTGGCTGAGCCGCCGGACCGGGTGACGATGGCTTCCACCTGGGCCGGGGTGCCGTATTGATCGTCCCGGCCCTGGAGGACCAGCAGCGGAGCCGTGATGGACGGCAATAGTTCTTCGATGGACCAGGAACGGAATTCGGAGCTGGTCCAGGTTTCGGCCCAGGCATGAAACAGGGCCTGACTTTTTTCGCCGTGGTAGCGGGCGAGCCCTTTCCTGAGCTTGCCCTGCTCCCAGGCCTCCAAAGCGTGTCGCACGCCTTCGACCGTCACCTCCTCGACCATGACATGGGCCGCCGCCGTGACGATTCCCAAAAGACCGGTAGGCTTTTCCGCCCCGAAAATCAAACTGATGCTGCCGCCGTCGGAATGGCCGACGAGCACGAAGCGCTGGCCGGGAAGCAGGGCGGCAAGCACCTGGGGCAACTCATCCAGGGCATATTCGTGGAGATAGCGGCCGGTGCGGGGGGCAACGAGTGCGGAGGACCGGCCGTGGCCGAGCCGGTCGTAGACCAGCCCCGGGCAACGGGTCCGGCGGCACAATTCCTGGGGAAAGCCGCCCCATTGGGCCACGCTGCCCAGGCCTTCGTGCAGGAACACCAACCAGGGACGCCCAGCGTCGCCGGTCAGCAATTCGTAATACAGTTGGTGCCGCTCACCCAGAACGAGACGGCTCATGGTGGGGACCTCCCCGGAGCTTCACGATCATCCGCCATCGCCGCCAGATCCAGTCGCCGGCAACCGCCAGCACGCCACCGACAACATCGGCCGCCACATCGTCAAGGCCGGCAAAGCGGCCGGGGATCAACGCTTGATGGAACTCGTCGAAAATCCCGTACAGCAGGCAGAACAGCACCGCCGCCCACCCGGCCAGCACCGGCCGCCGCCGCTTCCACCGCGGCGTCAGGGCAAAAAGAAAAGTGGTCCCCAAAACCGCATAGACCAGACAGTGAAGCAGTTTGTCGATGGAGTCGATATCCGGGAGGGTAAAGCTGTCTCCCGGCTGGTGCGACTGATAGAAAAGCGCCCCCATGGCCAGGAACACGGGAAGCAGGCGATAGCCGTTGTCCAGCAGCTTCATATCGGGTTATTCAGCCTCGGCCTCGGGGCCGTCCGATTCCACATGCATCTGGGCGAGCATCTCCTTCGGATAGCGCTTGTAGAGACGGCGGATGGCCGCCCGGATCTGCTGGACAGGCGCCCGGTCGAACCGGGTTTCGGTCTTGTCGGCATAGGAGGTGAGGAACAGCTGCCGGTCGCGGATGGCAAAGGTGTGGCTGAAGTTGATCTCGATCGTCTCGGGATTCTCGTCGATGGGCACCTCCAGCCGTTCGCCGCCCCGGGAAAGCTGGACCGCGTCGGATTCGGTGGCCTCGAGCAGCCAGGCGTCCCCTTCATGGTCGCTGTAGAACAGGAACACTCCGAGTTCGTTGAAGACCTCCTTTTTTTCGCTGGCCTTGGCCTGGATTTTCTCGATGGCCGCCATCAGCGAAACCTTCATCTGCTCCACCGGATCCGTCGGTTTGCCGTTTGCCGCCGTCCGCTGGGCAGGCAGACAGCAATGCTTGTATTTTCTGCCCGAGCCGCAGGGGCAGGGTTGATTTCTCCCTATTTTTCCCATTCCTACCGTTCCTCTCCAATTGATTGATGCGGTGGCGAACCGCTGTTGCCTTCACCGCCCATCTCTTACCCTGAGCGGCTGAAAAAATTCAAGAAAAAGCGAACGATCGCAACGACCGCCCCCTGTTTCCCCATCGGGCCGCCTTTCAGCTGAACTGCACGCCGACGGCGTTGTAGCGCGACCAGATGGCCTTGAATTCCTCTTGATTCTCCAGCAGGATATCCACGAGTTTAGGGTCGAAGTGACGCCCCCGTTCTTCCCGAAAATGGGCGAACACCTCGTCCCAGGTCCAGGCTTCGTGGTAGACGCGCCGGTTGGACAGGGCGTCGAACACATCGGCAACGCCGATGATGCGGCCGTAAATGTGGATATTTTCTCCCTGCAGTCCCTGGGGATAGCCTTGGCCGTCCCACCGTTCATGATGCTGGAGAATGATGTTGGCCGCGGCCTTGATGATCGGGCTGGGCGAATTGATCAGCAGGTCGTGGCCGCGGTAGACATGCGTTTTGATGATCTGGTATTCCTCCGGCGTCAGGGGGCCGGGTTTGTTGAGAATGGAATCCGGAATGCCGATCTTGCCCAGGTCGTGCGGCGTGGAGGCCAGCTTGAGCATCTCGGCCTCCTCCTCGCTCAAACCGTACTTAAGCGCCAGCAGGCGGGCATACTCGGCCACCCGCCGGACATGGCTGCCGGTTTCGGCGGACCGGCATTCCATGGTTTCGGCGATGTGGAAGATGATCTCCTTCTGGGTGTCCTCGATCCCCTGGTGCAGAAAGAGGTTGTCGTAGGCCAGGGAAACATTGGTGAAAAACAGCTCCAGCAAATCCCGGTCGTTTTCGTCCAGTTCCTTGGCGATCTCGAAATAGAGAAAATTCTCCGAACCGGTCTGGCTCTTGAAGTACCAGGCGCATTTTCCCCCTTCGCAGAAAAAACCGTGCTGGCGGGATTGCGCCTGGTCCAGGGCGGCTTGGATCAGCTTGGCCTCCACCTCGGCAAAGGGCCGGTCGACATATTGACCAAAGGCGCCGGTGCCTGCCAACACCAATTGCTGTCCCTCGATTTTCGACACGGTCAGCCCCGAAGTGAACTGGCAGATGTTGTCGTCGCGCAGCTGCAGGATCGAGGTCAATTGCTGGAGCACGCCGCTGCCGAGCTGCTGCAGGGATTGGCGTTCGAAAATATCGGAGGAGGCGCTGATGATTTTCTTCAGGCCCTTGCGGTTGTTTTCGAGCGTGGAGATGAAGTGGTAGCTGCGGAGGGCCGAAATCACCGTGACCAGCATCTTGTCCAAGGTGAGTTCGGTTTTTTCCTTGTAGTCGTTGATGTCGTACTCCACGATCACCTTGGCCGCGGGCGCCTTGCCCGGCTGGCCGGTGCGAAGCACGATCCGTACCGTGTGGTTGTTCAATTCCTCCCGAATGTAGTGCACCAGCCGCAGGCCGCTGTCCTCGGTTTCCATGACCACGTCGAGCAGGATCACCGCCATGTCCTGGTGCTCGCGCATGATCTCCTGCGCCTCCCGGCCACTGTAGGCGTGGAAAAAGGTGAAACCGCGGCCCAGGAAATCGATTCCCTTGATCATGTAGGTGGTGACGCTGTGCACGTCGGCCTCGTCGTCGACGATCAGGATCTTCCACGGATCGTCGGGAATCGCCGTCGGATGGTCCGGACTGCGGGTCGGTTCGGGGGCTTCGTCCTTGAACAGGATCTCATCGAAATCAGACATGGTTCTTTCGCATCACACCGGCATGGTCATGACGAACACGGTTCCCTGCCCCGGCGTACTCTCGCAGGTAATGGTGCCGCCCAGGGTCCGGGTGACGATGTTGAAGACAATATGCATCCCGAGGCCGGTCGATCCCTGGCCGCGGGCAGTGGTAAAAAAGGGTTCGAAGATGCGGTCGCGGATCTCGGCGGGCATGCCCTTGCCATTGTCGGCGTAGCGCAACTCCAGATTGCCGTCGGTGCGGCGCACCTCGATCTGGATGGTCCCCGCCTGCGCCGGATCGAAACCGTGGGTCAGGGTGTTGACGATCAGGTTGGTCAAAATTTGCGAAAAGGCACCCGGATAGCTCTCAACCATCAAATTCTCGTCGCAGACGACATCGACGCGGGGATTGAGACTTTTCAGCTTCGGCCGCAGGCTGAGCAACAGCTCTTCGATGTATTTTTTCACTCCGAAGACCCGCCGCTGCTCCGAGACCTGGTCGGCAGCCACCATCTTGAAGCTGCGGATCAGGTTGGAAGCGCGATCCAGATTCATCAGAATCATCTCGGTTCCCTCGCGGGAATCTTCGAGGAATTGCGTCAAATCCGAGCGCTTCATCTCGCCCTGGGCAAAAAGTCCGGCCAGGTTCCGGTTTTTCTCGGCCATGGTCGATCCGGCCGACAGGGCCACCCCGACCGGGGTATTGATTTCATGGGCAACACCCGCCACCAGTTCGCCCAGGGCGGCCAGCTTTTCGGACAAGACCAGCTGTTTCTGCATCCGCTGCAAGTCATCGAGCGTCTGCTGGAGATTCCGGTTGGCGCCGGCCAACTCCTCGGTCCGCTTGGCCACCCGCTCTTCCAACTCCTCGTTCAGGCTGCGCAATTGCTCTTCGGCCAGGGAACGGTCGCGCTCCTTGCGTTCCAGTTCCTCGGCCATGCTGTCGAAGGCGGAACCCAACTGCCCCAGTTCCCCGGAACCGGCCTCGTCGCCGATGCGGCTGCTCAGGTCGCCCGCCTTGACCTTGCCGGTGGCTTCGATCAGGCGGTTCAGCCGCCGCATCATGGTCACCTCGCCGACAAACCATGCGGTCACCAGGGCCAAAACCGTGGCCAGTGCCAGCAGGCCGACATTGCGGTTGATCACGGCGCGGGCCTCGCTCAGGGCCAATTCCACCGGAATACCCAGGCGAATCATCAGATAAGGAAAGGACGCCCCCTGGAAGTGCAGACGTTTGAAGCTGTAGAGGCGCCTGACCCCGTCCACCCCGGTCTCGAGGAAGGTACCCTCTTCCTCGTGGCCGGACATGCGCGCCACCATCTGCGGCAAGTCGCGGACCCAGGTGTATTTTTCGGTTTCCGGAAACCGGGTCAGCCGCATGCCCTTGGCATCGGTCAGGGTGAAGACCGACCCTTCCGGCAGGTGGGTATCGTAGAAAATGCGGCCGAAATAGCTCAGATCGAAATCGGCCACCAATACCCCGACTATCCGGTCGTCCGGCCCGACCACGGGTTGGACGAAATGAACCACGACCCGGCGCTTGGCTTGCACGAAGGTGTAGTTGCCCACGATGAAGGAGCCGCTGTCCATGGCGGCGCGGAAAAAGGGAGAGGCGCTGATGCTGGTGTCGGCGCCCTCCGGCGCGGCAACCAGCACCCGGCCGTCGGCATTGGCCAGGGAAAAGGAGACGTAGGCGGTATTGCTGGCGAGAATTTCGGGCAACAGGGTTCGGCAGGCGGCGATATCGAGGTTGCGAATTTCAGAAGACTTGGCCAGGGACATCAGCAGCAAGCGGGCATTGTCGACCACCCGTTCGTGGTGGGCCGCCATGGCTTGCACCTGGCGCAGGGCATACCCCTCCTCTTCCTGGACCACCTGGCGGCGCAACTCCCGTCCGGTATAGAGCAGGATGGCCAAGGCCGGCAGTACCGCCAACAGCACCAGAACGATCAGCGTTTTCCGGATGGAACCAAAAAGAAAAGATGGCATCGGTTTTCCCGTCGAATAATCAACAATCGCAAAAATTATGCGCGGATTTTTCTATTATACCATGTTTTTTCGCAAACCACACAGTTAAGCGCTTCTTCTTCCCGCAAACGAAGGGCGGCGGAGAGGCGCCCGATGGGACCGGATCAATCGACCGGATGGAGAACCGAGGCTTCGAGCTTGCCCGTGCGGACCGGGACCAGCCAAAAGAGGGCGGGATGGGTCCGGATGTTTTCGGACAAGGCCTCGCTCAGCCAGTGGGAATCCTCGACCAGATTGTAGAAGACCGAATCGATGCCGATGAAGCCGTCGAGGAGATGGGTCAGGGTGTGCAGCACCTTGGTCACGTAGCCCTGCTGCACCTCGAGCAGCTGGTCCAGGGTGCGCACGCCTTCTTCCTTGAGATGGTCGAGCATGCGCCGGGCGAATTTGTCGTTGGCCGCCATGCCGTATTCGAGTGTCTGCCGGAACAGGGCATCCTGTCCGTTGAGGATCTCTTCGACCCGAATGAAGAACTCCGCATAGTCGATCAACTGATTGTTGGCCAGATAACGCTCGACATGCCGGCCGGCAAGCGCCGCCGATTGGGAACGGACGAGAAAATAGTGCGAGATAGGATATTCCATGCGCAAATGTCGGCTTTTGGCGAAGCGAGAGAAAGAATCTGCTGGAATGCCGTCAGGCGGCGGCAACGGCCCGCACATAATTCAGACAGTACTTGTCCTGAACACCGGCATATCCCATACTCATATTAACATACCAGCTTTCATGCTGTCCATGGCGGTCGCAACTCCACAGCCAGTGGCCTTGCCGGGCGGCCGAACCGCCGGCCAACTCCGGTCGTTCGGCCGCCGGCAGCAGGCTGAGCAGTTCGTTGACCGTGGGCAGGCGCCAGTCCCGGCACTCGCCATGGCCCTCGGCATTCAACCGGTCGACATACCTGAGCGCGCCGGCCAGGCTCAAGGGGTATTCGCTGCTTTGGCGCTGCCACATCAGGCCGGTGGTTCGGTCGACAATCGCCTCCCCGCCTTCCTCCAACCGATTGCAGACCGGCTCCAGGGGACGAAAAAGCGTATTGACCGCGAAATGCGACCGAGCGCGGGAGCGGCAGACATTGACCGGTTCGCTCCGCAATCGAACCGGGATCTCGCCGGGAGCCGGAAGCGGACATTCGGCCGGTGGCGC
This sequence comes from Desulfobulbus sp., assembly GCF_031547805.1. Classification (GTDB taxonomy): domain Bacteria; phylum Desulfobacterota; class Desulfobulbia; order Desulfobulbales; family Desulfobulbaceae; genus Desulfobulbus. The sequence goes on along the minus strand of NZ_JAVBRQ010000043.1, from coordinate 29,220 downwards.
CGCCGGCCCCAGGGAGAGGCGTTCGAAGGCGTCCAGCATTTCGGCGGCGGATTGAAACCGCTCCTCCGGCCGCCAGCGCAGGGCTTGGGCGAAAAAATCGTCCCAGGAGCGATCGTACTGGGGATCGACCAGAGACAGGGAGAAGCTCTGCATGCCGGGCAAGGTGCCGGTGAGCATGCGATAGAGCAGCACGCCGGCCGAATAGAGGTCGGCGCGGCCATCGACGGCTCCGGGGTTCTTGCGTTGTTCCGGTGGGGTATAGCAGGGAGAGCCGATCTGCATGCTGTCCGGCCCGGAAAAGGACACGCCCTCGACCAGGGCCATGCCGAAATCGCAGATCTTGACGGTGTCCTCGTCGGTGACCAGAATATTTTGCGGCTTGATGTCCCGATGGACGATGCGGTGGTGGTGCAGGAAATCCAGCGCCGCCAGGATCTGGCGGCCGTAATGCAGCACCTTGGCGGCCCGGATGACGCGTGAATCCTCCTCGATGCGGAAGGTTTCGCCCATCATTTCGCCCAGGTTGTTGCAGATATAGTCCATGACGAAAAAGGGCCGGCCTTCCTGGTCGTGGTCGAAGTCGTGGACCGTGACCAGGAAGGGCTGGTTGAAGGCGGCCATGGTCCGGGCCTCGAAGGTAAAAATCTCGTGCAAGCGGTCCAGGCCGAGGATATCCTCCAGCAGTTCGTTGGGATCGAGCAGCTTGATGGCCACCACCTTGTCGATCACCGGCACGATCGCCTTGTACACCGCTCCCATCCCGCCCTTGCCCAGGCGGCGGATTACCTGATATCTGCCGATCTGCTGCATGTCCTCACCAATAAAGACGTTTGGCGTTGCTCGCCGGGAATCCGCGCTCCCCGAGCAGGCGGATGGTCGTTTGCACATCGTAGGGGACCGAGCGGATATCGATGGTCGCCGCGTCCTGGTCCCAGATCATGTACTTGGCGTGCCAGTCGATCAGGTCGCGCGGCTGGCCGACACTGCCGGGCATGAGCAGGTAGCGCGCATCGGACTCGAGCGGCGCCCGCCCTATCGCCACCTCCCGGCTGGACACTTCGGCGCCGGCCTGCCGATACCAGCCGAAATCGTGGGTATGTCCGACAAAACAGAACCGTTCCGGATAGGAGGCAAACACCCGCTGCAGCCGGTTTTCGGTGGGTTCGTAGAGATACATGGTGGCCGACCGCGGCGGACAGCCGTGCACATATCGCACGCCGCCGTCGCGGAGCACCGCCGGCAGCGCTTCCAGCCATGCCAGGGATTCGGGACTGAGCAGAGCCCGGGTCAGGGCGAGGGAATCGCGGGCCACGGCGTGCAGCCGCTTGCAATAGCTCCGGCTGAACAGCCCCAGTTCGTGGTTGCCCATCACCGACACCACCCGATGCTCGACCAGGGTTCGGACCACCTCCTCGGGTTCCGGTCCGTAGCCGATGTTGTCACCGAGGGAAACGATTCGCTCCACCTCGGCCTGGGCCATATCGGCCAACACCGCCGCCAGAGCCCGGTAATTGCCGTGAATATCGGCGAGAATTCCCAGCCGCATCGGCTTTTCGTCGGACCGGTCGACAGCGGGCATCAAGGTCTCCTGCCGCCGGTCTGCCGGAGCAGATAGGGGCTGCGGACATTGCCCAGGGCGGCGAAGATGTGCTCCTTGGCCCCAGGAACCTGTCGGTAGATGTGTTCGGCCAACAGATGGATATCCCGGCGCTTGGTCGCCTCCCGCAGGGGGCAGCGGGAACGGACCGGCGAAAATCCCAGCTGGCGGCCGATGGTTTCGATCTCGCTTTTGTCCAGATAGGCAAGCGGCCGGATAAGGCCCAGGCGGCCGGCAAACAGCGCCTGGCGGGGAACCATGGTGCTGATGTTGCCGGCGCAGGTCAGATTGAGCAGGAAGGTTTCGATGATATCGTCGCGGTGATGGCCAAAGGCGACGGTGGTGCAGCCGTGGTCACGGGCATGGGAAAAAAGCTGAGTGCGCCGGCTGCGGGCGCACTGGAAGCAGAGGTCGTGGCCGCCGGGGCCGGCGGTCGTCTCCGGGTCCGGCCGCCACCGGGCGGGCAGAATGTGCAGGGGCAGCCCGATCCGTTCGACGATTTCGCCGACCTGGATAGCCGCCTCACCCGGGCCGCCTTCGCCTTCGCCGGGTTCCATGTCGACATGGACGGCGGCCAGTTCGTACCTTATGGGCGCCTTTTTTCGCCAGTCGGCCAGCAGCCAGGCCAGCACCAGCGAATCGATCCCCCCTGAAACCGCCACCAGCACCCGGTCGCCATCGGCCAGCATGGCGTAGTCATGCATGGCCCGGCCGACCCGCCGGTTCACATCCCTTGGCAACCGCACCGCGAAGCTACGGCCGGAGAAACTGATTATTTTCCTTCAAGATAGGGGCACTGCGCGAATTTTTCCTTCAGCCCGTCGCGGGCCAATTCCTCGGCGGTCAGCCAGACCAAGCCCCGGCTTTGGGTCTTGGGCAAATTCAACAGATTTTCCATCAGCGACTGCTGCTGCTCGTCGAATCGGCCGTGGCACAGCACCCGGCCCTCCTTCACCTCGTACAGTTTATAGGCAAAGGTGACCGCCGCCGGCTGCTTGACGCCGTACTCGCTGCCCACCCGTTCGACATAGCGGCTCAAGGTGGTTTCCAACACGGCATTGCTGTTCTGCTGGGCGGCGATGCGGCGGGCCGTTTCCAGAGTATGGCCGGTCCCTTCCATGACTTTGGCCTGACCGAGAGAGACGAAGCGAACGCCGGCCTTGCCGGTGAGCACCTCTTTCAACAGGCCGGTCATCACCCCGCTGCCGTCCTGAAGGATCTTTTCATCGGCGGGCGACAAATTTTCATCCATGTCGGCGACCGGCCTGACAGGCAGCACGGCAATCCCGGAAACCGCGAAATCCGGCACCTTCTCGACCGACTCCAGATCTTTCTTCTGGGCGCAACCCGCCGCGGCGAGCAAGCAACAAATCGCCATTCCCATCTTCAACTGTGCCAATGCCTTCACGCTGTTCCTCCTTTAAAGTAGCTGGCCAGGGTATCGGCCAATCCGGTTGCCGCCTCTACGACCGCACAATTCGCCACGTTGTTCTTCAATCAGTGCTACAGCATGCCCTTGGATGAAAGCTGGCCGCTGACCCGCGAATCGGGCATGATTGCCGCGGCCAATGCCCGGCCCAGCGCCTTGAACATCGCCTCGAGCATATGGTGGCCGTTTTCGCCATGGAGCAGCTCGACATGCAGGGTCAGGCCGGCATGCAACGACAGGGCGCGGAAAAATTCCTTGGCCAGGGAGACGTCGAAATGCCCGACCTTGTTCTCCTTGAGATCCGCCTGATAATGGAGAAAGGGTCGGTTGGAGCAATCGACGCAAACCCGGGCCAGGGCCTCGTCCATCGGCACATAGGCATGCCCGTACCGGCAGATACCCGCCTTGTCGCCCAAAGCCCTGGCAAACGCCTGTCCGAGACAGATGCCCACATCCTCGACCGTGTGATGGTCGTCGACCTCGACATCGCCTTGCGCCGCGATCTCCAAATCGAAAAAACCGTGGACCGCAAACAGGGTCAACATGTGGTCCAAAAAACCGACCCCGGTCCGGATGGAGGCGGTGCCGCTGCCGTCCAGTGCCAGCGTCAGCCGGATATCGGTTTCTTTGGTGGTCCGCTGCAGGCTGGCCTTGCGGATGTTTTCCGTCATGGTTTCGTTCCTCATCGCCTCCGGACCGTTTTCCCGCTCCGCGTGTCCGCCGGCGGGGCCACTTGCCCGGCCCGCGAAGAAATCCAGAATAATAAGCAAGTAAACCGGCATAGTATTCCGCTTTTTCGGGATTGGCAACAGTTCTCCACCCTTAGAAAGCTGTTTTTCTCCGGGGTCGCACCAGTTTTTGTTTCAAGACACAATTTTTTATTGACACAGCTTCGGCAAACTTGTTAAGTTCAGCGGCTGTTACGAAGAATTGCGAGCGGGAATAACTCAGTGGTAGAGTGCAACCTTGCCAAGGTTGAAGTCGCGAGTTCGAATCTCGTTTCCCGCTCCACAAGAGACTCCCAGGTTCGGACCTCTGTTCGAGCCTTTTTTTTTCAAGTGTTGAGGCGCAGAGCATGAAAACCTACTACACGCCGGTGGACGAAATTGAGCGCAAATGGTACGTGGCCGATGTCGACGGCAAGGTACTCGGACGCATAGCTTCCGAAATCGCCCGACGCCTGCGCGGCAAGCACAAACCGACATTCTGTAATTTCCAGGACAACGGCGACTTTGTCATTGTGGTCAATGCGGAGAAGGTGCACCTCACCGGCAACAAATGGGATGACAAGGTCTACCATCATCATTCCGGTTATCCCGGTGGCATCAAGAGCGAAACAGCCCGCGAGGTGTTGACCAAGAAGCCCGAAGAGTTGATCCGGATGGCCGTTCGGGGCATGCTACCGAAAAACAAGCTCGGTCGCGCTCAACTGCGGAAATTGAAGGTATATGCCGGCAAGGATCATCCCCATCAGGCACAACAGCCTGAATTACTTGAGATTTGATTAACGGAGCATCAACATGGCCTCTGAACAGACATATGCGACCGGTCGTCGGAAAACAGCAATCGCCAGAGTCTGGATCACTCCCGGCAACGGCAAGGTTGCGGTCAACAAGATGGAAGCGGGCGAATATTTCGGCAACATCTATTTCGAGCCCAAAGTAGCCAAGCCGTTTGCAGTGACCGAAACCGTCGATCAGTACGACATTCTGGCCACGGTCAAAGGCGGGGGCAAATCGGCTCAGGTCGACGCCCTGGTACACGGCATCGCCCGGGCCCTGCAGGAACTGAATCCGGAAATGCGGTTGCCCCTGAAGCGAGCCGGTCTGCTGACCCGCGACCAGCGCGCCAAGGAGCGGAAGAAATACGGCCAGCGCGGTGCCCGTGCCCGCTTCCAGTTCTCCAAGCGTTAATCGCGATCTACGGAGCTGTCGCGACGATTTTCTTCCTGCACCACAGTATTTCCAGGGAATAACGAGGCTTCGTTATTCCCTTTTTTTTTACGGTTCGCCCTTTATCCCCTTTACCCCGGAATGAGGAATCCCGATCATGATGCGAGTCGGCATTGTTGGAGCCTCCGGTTATACCGGAGTTGAATTGGCCCGGATTCTGGCCGGCCACCCGGACGTTCATCTTACCGTCGCCACCTCGCGGCAGTACGCGGGCATGCCCCTGGCCGAGGTTTTTCCCAACCTGCGCAAGCGGGTGGACGTCGTCTGCGAAAACCGGTCGGCAGAGGAACTTGCCGACCGGGCCGATTTCTTTTTCACGGCCGTGCCGCACAAAACGGCCATGGATATCGTTCCCAAACTGCTGGATGCCGGGAAAAAAGTGGTCGACTTGAGCGCCGATTTCCGCATTCGGGACGCTTCGGTCTACGAGGCCTGGTATCAGGAGCACAGCTGCCCTCACCTGCTCGGTGATGCGGTCTACGGTCTGCCCGAACTCTATCGGGCCCAGGTCAAGACAGCCCGATTGACCGCCAATCCGGGCTGCTATCCGACCTCGGTGATCCTTGCGCTGGCTCCGCTGCTTCGTGCCGGAATGATCGATCCCGCCACCCTGATCATCGATTCGAAGTCCGGAACCTCCGGGGCTGGCCGAGCCGCCAGCGTGGGTTCGCTGTTTTGCGAGGTGACCGATGGTTTCCGGCCCTACAAAGTGGGCGGCTCTCACCGGCATATCCCCGAGATCGAGCAGGAGCTGTCGCTTGCCGCCGGCCGACCGGTGACCGTTTCCTTCACCCCTCACCTGCTTCCCATCTCAAGGGGCATCCTGAGCACAATCTACGCTTCCCTGACCGAGGCGGGCACAACAGCCGACCTGCACGCCCTGTACGAACAAACCTATCGCGACGAACCCTTCGTGCGGGTACTGCCCGTCGGGGCGCTGCCCGCCACCCAGCACGTGCGCGGCTCCAACTGCTGCGATCTTGCGCTGAGCAAAGATGTGCGTACCGGCCGTTTGATCGTGATGTCGGCCATCGACAACATCGTCAAAGGCGCCTCCGGCCAGGCGGTGCAGAACATGAACCTGATGAGCGGGTTTTCCGAGACCGCAGGATTGATGGGCGCCCCCTTCTTTCCCTGATGCCCCGCACGATCCGGCTGCTGATCGCCTACGACGGCAGCGGTTACCACGGCTGGCAGCGGCAGCGGCAGGGGGAGCCGACCATCCAGCAGGAACTGGAGACCCGGTTGGCGGCCCTCTGCCAGCAGCCGATCACCTTGCATGGGGCCGGGCGCACCGACGCCGGGGTCCACGCCTTGGGCATGGTGGCCCATTTCCACACTTCCGGCACCATGCCGTTGGCGGCTTTTTCCAAGGGACTCAACGCCCTGCTGTCAGCGGATATCCGCATTCTCGGGGCCGAGGAGGCCCCTGCGAACTTCCACAGCCGCTTCAGCGCCCTCGGCAAGACCTACCGTTACGATTTTTTCACCGGACCGGTGCAGCTGCCCGGCAGCCGCTTCTACCAGGCGCATTGCCCCGGTCCGTTTGTGCCGGAGCGACTCGAGCCCGCGCTTGCCGTTCTTGTCGGCACCCACGATTTTTCCAGTTTCGAACGATCCGGTTCCCGGGACAAGGAGGCCACGGGCGGGCGCGGGGCGGTCCGCAGTCTCAGTCGGATCAGCTGCGTGCCGGTGCTAGCCCGGCCCGGCCATTGGTCGATCCGCTTCACCGGTGACGGCTTTCTTCGACAGATGGTCCGCATCCTGTCGGGCACGCTGATCGAAATCGGCCAAGGCAAGCGGCGGGCGGAAGAAGCAGCCGCCATCCTTGCGACCAGAGATCGCACCGCCGCCGGCCATACCGCCCCGGCCTGTGGCCTGTTTCTCGAAAAAATCCATTACTCCCCACAAATTTTTTGTCCGCTAGCCCCATGTTCACAACCTGTTGCCCCCTGATTCTCGCCTCTGCCTCGCCCCGGCGGCGCGACTTTCTTACCCGGCTGGGCCTGGAATTCAGCATTGTGCCGGCCGCCATCGACGAATCCTGCAATCCGGCCGAATCGCCTTGGAATTTTGCCCGCCGGATGGCGGCAACCAAGGCCAGGGCCGTCGCCGAGACCAACCCGGACGCCTGCGTCCTCGGCGCCGACACCGTGGTCGCCCTCGATGGCCGAATTTTCGGCAAACCCCAAAGCCAGGAGGAGGCGCTGGCGATGCTGACCACGCTGCAGGGCCGCACCCACCAGGTCATCACGGGGTTTGCCATCGTGGCCAGGGCGAGAAACATCGACGAAGTGGACGCGGTCACCACCGAGGTCACCTTCGGCACCTTTGCCGAACCGATTCTCCAAGCCTATGTCGCTTCCGGCGAACCCATGGACAAGGCCGGCGCCTATGGCATCCAGGGAATCGGCGGCTTCCTGGTGGATTCCCTCTCAGGTTCGTGCAGCAACGTGGTGGGCTTGCCGGTTCACGCCCTTGTCCGCGCGCTTCTCGACCGAGCCCTTCTCCGGGCCGAAGGATGACACCTTTGCCCGCTTTTCGTGCTTTTTATTGGTGGACATGGCCACGCCCATGGCGTGCCCGGTGCCCATCCTTGACTTCTGTAAAAATAGTGTGCTACCGTTTTTAATCTGCGTTTGTCCGGACAGCGCCTTTCAATTGCCCGGCAAGACATGCCATTCGCACGATTCACGAGTTTCCACCATGATGAGCATCGGCCCTAGCCACCCTTTTAACCATCTGTTTTCCTCGACTGGCTGCCCGATTTCTTGCCCCGCCCTTGCGGCGGCCGGCGAAGCAGACGCACGGTAGCAACGGAGCGCCCATGACCCCATCCCCCAAGCCGCCGACCCCGGAGAAAAGCGCTCTTCTTCTCGATTTTCCGATTAAACTGTACACGGCCTTGCGGGCAGTCCGATTATACCCGGCCGCCACCCCGCAGGTCCAACGATGCAACGACCTGGTACTGCGTGCTTTTCAGGCGCTCCGGGCGATCAGCCCGGGCAACGGTTCGGTGACCCTCGCCTTTTCCGATGGTAAGGTTTTCGTCTGCGGCGAACAACTGCCGGAGAAAGACCAGGCACGCCTCCAGGTCCAAGGCCTGATCTCCTTGTCCAACCGCTTCAATCTCTACTCCTTCACCTTTCATCCCTTCTTTTCCGCCACCCAGTGCGCCGCCTTCATCCAGACCGTCTCCGTGCTCCTCGGCGACAAAGACCTGGCGGAACCGGTCGCCGCCCTGCTGGAAAAGGCCGGAATCACCACTGTTTCCGCCGATATTCAGCGATACGTCGCTATCCGCGAAGGCGAGCAGGTTGTCCAGGAAGAAGCATCCAATTCGGAACTCGAGGTCAGCGACGAGGAACTGGCCGATTTGGTGCTCGGCAAAACCAACCGGAAGACCATCTCCGGGGTTTCGAGCGAATTGGTGCAGGAATTGATCAGCCGATTGCCGTCGGCCGGCACGCCCTATCAGCACCCGGAAGAAGTCACCAAAGACGTGGTCGAATTTCTCCATGAGCTGACCCGGGAAACCGATCGCCACCGGCAGGCTGCGGCAATAGAGCAATCCGCCCAGGCGCTGTCCGAACTTGATCCCGGCCTCCTCGCCCGACTGATCGCAGCCCTGCCGCCGACGCCGGATGCGGATTCGGTGCTTCGTTCAGCCCTGCACCGGTTGACGTCGCGGCAGATGGATACCCTGATCGTCAACCTGGTCGCCCAACTCGCCGCCACCGGAGACAATGCCCCCGATCGGGGCGACGCAACCGACGGCAATCCGCTGAACCGGCTGGCCCGGTTGGAGCAGGAGCACACCTCGGAAATCCAACAGACCATCGCCCGCAACATTGATGCCCGGCGGCTGCTGCACGGCCCGGACATCTTGGACGAAATGCCCGAACAGCTGCTCAAGCGGCTACGCCAGCCGGAATGGTCGGCCTCGGTGCTGGCGGCAGCGGCAGGGCATGCCGTGGATGCCACCGGGAAAAACGGCAGCACCGCCGAACTCGCCTCCTTCGAACGCACCCTGGCAGCCTACGACGACCTGTTCGACCGGGAAACGCAGGAGCAGATCGCCGCCCGGGCGGCAGCGGATTTCTCGTCCTTCGACGAACAGGAACTCGGCCTGATCCTGGTGCGTACCTATAAAAGCCTCTTTGGCGAGCAACTCTACCGCCAGGTCATCCGACAGCTCCCCGAGGACAAGCTGGAACGGCTGATCAGCCATTTCCAGGCGTTGTGCGATTCCGACGACGAGACAAACGAGACATCGTTCGAGCTGTTGCAGGAAACCGTCCGCCGGGAAAAAAGGCGCGTCATCGTCGAGATGTACCAGCAGCAAAAGCTCCAGCGCGAGGAGCAAAAACAAACCTCCCTCAAGAACCGGTTCGACGACCTGCTGCAGGGTAATTTCACGGCGCTGGAACAAGTGGATCTGCAGCAGGCCCTGCCGGCCGAGATCTGCGAACTGTTGGCCGATAACCGAGAGGAAGCCGCCGACGCGCTCCTGGCCCAATTGGTGGCGGCCTTGCACCACGAACGGCCAGCCATATCGGCCGCCGCCTGCCACACCCTGGCCGCCACCGGGGAACGGTTGGCCATCGCCGGCCAGTGGGGGCGAATCGAAAGGCTGTTGCCGGACCTCCAGCAAGGCATGCGGCTGGAGGGCATCGGCGAGCAGACCGTGCAGCGGGGCATGGCCGTCATCGGCGGCCTGGCCGGCCATCGCCTCGCCGAAGGGAACTATGCCCAGGCAGGGGAAATCATCCAGATCCTGCACCGGCTCACCGGCCAGGAGATCCATGCCGAGACGGAAGACCACCCGGTCCGGAGCCAGGCCCTCGCCGCCTTGAAACACCTCTGTTCGAGGACGGTGCTGGAAAAGCTGATGCAACAGTACCTCCGCTCCGAATCCCAGCAGGAGGCGGCCGGCAACCTCTTGGTCGCCATGGGAACCGAGGCGGCAAAATTCCAGCTGCAGCAACTGATCTCTAACGAAAGCCGGTTTGAGCGCAAACGAATCCTGGCCCTGATCAAGCAAACCGGCAATCCGGCGCTCTCCATTCTTCAGGCGCAACTGCGCAAGGATCAACCCTGGTACGTTGTCCGCAATGTCATCCGCCTGCTCGGCGAAATAGGCACCCCCGAGGTTTTTGCCACGATCACGCCCTACATTGGCCATCCGGACCTGCGGGTCCAGCAGGAGGTCATCGCCGCCGCCGGCAAGATCGGCGGAGAGGATTTCAAGGATTTCCTGCTTCAAGCCCTGCACGTGGTCGACGATTCCCTGAAAATCAAGGTGGTCAACCAGATCGCCACCAACCATGACGAGCGCTTTGTCCGTCTCCTGACCGATCTTCTTACCAGCGCCCGGCCCATCCCGGTTAAAAACAAAAACGACCTGCAGCGGGCTCTGTGCAAGGCCCTGGGGCAGATCGGCTCCAGGCGGGCCACGGCGGCCCTGACCCGCGTGGCCCAAAGCAAAAATGTCCTCGGAATGGGCGGCTACGCCGACGAGGTCCGACAGGCGGCGGCCATGGCCCTGGAGCAGATCCGGACAAGCTCCGCGACCCGGAAACGCGACGAAACAAACAACGAGGTTTTCAATTCGGCGGCCGCACCAGCCCGGCCGGCGGCGGCCGAGGAAGACGCCATCCCCGCCCAGGCCAGGGAAGAGGCCATTTTTCTCCTGGCCAGCCAGGGCGACAAGGAGCAGGCCAAACAGCAGCTCTTCGATCTGATCGTCGCCACGGCCCGCGCCGGCGATTTTAAAAACGCCGAGCGGCTCAGGGAACGCATCTACGAAATCGACAATCTGGCCCTGGGCGAAATTATCCGTTCAGGCGAAATTATCGAAGAGGAAAAGATGGGTGCAATCAAGGAGGAGGATCTTGAAATCTGGTCCGACCTGACCGATCGGCTTACTTCCCAGGAATTCCAAACCATTTATCACGAATTGAGCGAACTCAGCTTCAGGCCGGAAGAGACCGTGGTCAATCAGGGGGACAAAAACGACGCGCTTTTCTTCATCACTCAGGGCAGCCTCAAGGTTTCCCACCAGACCGGTCCCCGCGAACTGTTCATCACCACCTTGAACCGCGGCCAGATTGCCGGCGAGAATTTCTTTGCCCCCTCTTTCTGGACCGTCACCCTCACCTCGCTCACCCCCACTCGCCTGCATGTCCTCAAGCAATCGACGCTCGATGCCTGGAAAGAACACTTTCCCGGATTGCGGGCCAAATTGCATGCCTATTATCTCGCCTGCAACACCATCGGCAGCATGCTTGAGAAGAAAGGATTGGAGCGACGCCAGGACGAGCGCTTCACCCTGGCGCGCAAGATCCAGGTCCAGCCGGTCAGCAACCGCGACACTCCCATCGGGCATGGATTCCGCGCGGAAACCGCCGACATCTCGTATGGCGGCCTGGCCTTTCTGGTGAGGATTTCCCGCCAGGAAAACGCCCGGCTGCTGCTGGGCAGGCGGATGCAGATCGTCCTACCCGTCGGCGGCAAACAGCAGACCCTGACCTTCAAGGGCATCATTATCGGCATCCAGCCGTTCCAGGTCCTCGAAAACGATTTCTCCGTCCATTTCAAGTTCGATCATCCCCTGGACCGGCAGAAATTGCAATCCATCCTGGGCTGACCCGCTTGCTGGGGCCAGCCCGCCGCCGACAACGCCATGACCGATCCCGTATCCGAATTTTACCGCCGCCACCTCCCGCAGGCGCAGCAGCGCAACGGGACCCTCCAGGCCCCCTGCCCCTTCTGCAGTCAGCAGGGCAAGCAGCCGGCCGGCATTGTGACCGTCCACCTCAACCCGGACAGCTTTTTCCACGGCTACTTCCGCTGCCTCAGCCACTGCGTGCCCGGCGGATTTCCCTTACATTTCGCCAGGACCGGTGCCATCGCTCTGGCGGAAGTGCCGGGGTTCGACCCCGATCGTGACTATTTCGGCCGCGAGACCGATTATCCGGCTGCGAATCTCAATCAGGAACTGGTCGGGTTTGCCGACAAACTGACCGGGGACGCGCTCGATTTCTTTCAACGGGCATCGATCACGCCCGAGATCCTGGCCGAATTGCGAGTCGGCTATAACGGCCGCTACCTGGTTTATCCCTACCTCCAAGCCAATGGCAACTGCTATGCCGCCCGGTGCGTCCATCCGGAGCGGCCCGAGGATTTCTTCTGGCACGGCGACGAGCGCTTTGCCGCCGAACCGTTTCGCCTGTTCAATGTCCCGGAGATCGAGCACTGCGAAAACGGCGCCCTCTTCCTGGTGGAGGGGGAGCACAACCTGCTGCCCCTGAAGCAACTAGGGCTGCCGGGGATCGCCGTTCCCACGGCCGCGGACCTCGAGCACCTCGATCCCCAGCGGTTGAACTGGATCCGGACCGTTTTCCTCTGGGTCGACCACACCGCCGAATCCGAGGCCATGGCCAGAAATTTCGCCACCCGGACCGGATACAAGGTGCGGATCGTCCGCTGGCCGGAGCAAGCTGCCCGCAACAGTTCCATCTACCAATTGGCCGTGGCCAGCGGCCCCCAATTTCAACGGCAAGTCTTCGCCCTGATCAAGCAGGCGCGCGCCTTTTCGCCTTTCGCCACCCCGGCCGGAGAATTCCAGGGTTTTCGTGAGCGCCTGCTTCAGGAATCCGGCGAATCCTATGCCAACCTGACCAGCGGTTTTTCCAAACTGGACCAGGCCCTGGCCGGCATCCACGGCATCAATATCATGGGAGGCACGCCCAAGGCGGGCAAATCGGCCTTTTTCATCCAGATCGCCTCGGACATGGCTCTCCGGAAAATCCCGGTGCTGTACTACGACTTTGAAAACGGCCGCCAGAAAATCTACCTTCGCATCCTCAGCCGGATCAGCCGCCTTGCCATCGACCGGATCAAATCGGGCGTCCTCGCCGCCGATGAACACAAGCGGCTGGTCCAGGCCGAGCACGCGCTACGCGCCATGCTCAACTGGCTGCGGGTCGTCAACGATCGACGACTTTCGCCCGAAACCATGCGGCGCCACATCGATTTCCTCCGCCACGAGACCAACAGCGACTACACGATCGTGATCATCGACAGCCTGCACAAGCTCCCTTTCAAGGATATCAGCCAGCAGCGTAGCGGCATCGACGGCTGGCTGCGCCAGTTGGAGGCAATCCGCGATGAGCTGGGAGCCGCCTTTCTCGTGATCTCCGAACTCGAACGAAGCCCGGATGGCCAATTCGACCGCCAGCCCCACCTCGGCTCGTTCAAGGGATCGGGCGATATCGGCTATTCCGCCGACAACGCCATGGTCTTTCTGACCCAATGGGATCCGTTTGCCGACACCTCGCCGGAGCATCGCCGCAACGAACTCTGGCTGGTGGCCAGCCGCGAGCAGAGTCCGGGGCGGGTCGCCTCCTACCAGCTCGACTATCCCTACTGGGGATTCAAAGAAGAAGACTAGTCCTTTTTCGGATCTTCCGAAAACAGCCGGCGCCACTGCCGGATCTGCTGCAGGGCCTGCTCGGCCCGGACCTGTCCGCGCATTTTTCTGGGGATTTTTCGGCCGGCAAGCGGCGGAAACAAGCCGAAATTGACATTGGATGGTTGGAAGTGGGTGGGATCAGAGGCAGTGAGATGGCAAATCAGGGTGCCATGGGCCGTGTCGCCAGGCGGGATCGCCACCTCTTGGCCTAAGGCCATGCGGGCGGCATTGATGCCGGCCAGCAGCCCCATGGCCGCCGATTCGATGTAGCCCTCGACCCCGGACAGCTGGCCCGCGACGAACAGGCCCGGGCATCGCTGCAGCTGCAGGCTGGCGTCGAGAACCCGCGGCGCGCAGACAAAGGTATTGCGGTGGATGGAGCCCAGGCGGAGGAACACCGCCCGCTCCAGGCCGGGAATGGTCCGGAAGACGCGCTGCTGCTCGGGATAGGTCAGCTTGGTCTGGAAGCCCACCAGGTTGTAGGCCGTGCCCTCGCGATTTTCCATCCGCAGCTGGACCACGGCGTACGGCAGCTCGCCGGTGACCGGATGCGCCAGGCCCACCGGCTTCATCGGCCCGTAGCGAAGGGTCTCCAGGCCCCGGGCGCACATGACCTCGATGGGCAGGCATCCCTCGAAATACTTGGGATCCTCAAAGGTGTGCAAAGGCACGGTCTGGGCTGCGCCGAGCAGGCGCACGAACCGTTCGTACTGTTCCCGGTCCATGGGGCAGTTGAGATAGTCGCCCTGTCCTTCCTCGTCCCAACGGGATTTTCGGTAGATCACCTCCAGGTCGAGGCTGTCGGCGTCGACGATCGGCGCGATGGCGTCGTAAAAGGCCAGGTGCGCATCCCCGGTCAGGGTCCGCAAATGCTCGGCCAGGGGACCGGAGAGCAGCGGCCCCGCGGCCAGGATCACCGGCCCGTCCGTGGTCTCGGGAATACGGACGGCCTCCTGCCGGCTCACCGTGATCAGAGGATGGGATTCGATCGCGGCGGTCAGCTGGGTGGCGAATCGTTGCCGATCAACGGCCAGGGCCTTGCCGGCTGGCACCGCGGTCTGATCGGCCGCTCGCATCACCAGCGAATCCAGCAGCCGCATTTCCTCCTTCAGCAGCCCGGCGGCGGAATCGACCGCATTGGATCGGAGCGAATTGGAGCAGACCAACTCGCCCAACTGCGCCATCTCGTGGGCCGGACTGAACTTGAGCGGCTTCATTTCCATCAGGCTCACGCCCACTCCCCGCTGCGCCGCCTGCCAGGCCGCCTCGCAGCCGGCCAGCCCGCCGCCGATCACCGTGATGTTGCCCGTGTTGTTGGCCATTGGTTTGCTCTCACCCTTCTTTTCCATAAAAAAAGGCAGGGTGAATGCTCACCCTGCCCGAACCGCAACAAGAGCCGCCTGCGGCATCAATAGCGGTAGTGCTCCGGCTTGAACGGGCCGTTGGCGTCCACCCCGATGTAGGCCGCCTGTTCGGCGGTGAGGGTGGTCAACTGCGCCCCGATCTTGGCGAGATGGAGCCGGGCCACCTTCTCGTCGAGTTTCTTGGGCAGGAAATAGACCTTGCGCACATAGGCCGCCGAATTGTTCCACAGCTCGATCTGAGCCAGCACCTGATTGGTGAAGGAATTGCTCATGACAAAGCTGGGATGGCCGGTGGCGCAGCCCAGGTTGACCAAGCGGCCCTCGGCAAGGACGATCAGCCGCTTGCCGTCCGGAAAGATGACGTGGTCGACCTGGGGCTTGATATTCTCCCAAGGCAGCTGACGAATGGCCGCAATATCGATCTCCGAGTCGAAATGGCCGATATTGCAGACAATGGCCTGATCCGGCATCGCCTCCATGTGCGCCCGGGTGATCACCCGCAGGTTGCCGGTGCAGGTGACGAAGATGTTGCCCTTGGCCGCGGCCTCGTCCATGGTCACCACCCGATAGCCCTCCATCGCGGCCTGCAGGGCGCAGATGGGATCGATCTCGGTCACCAGCACGGTGGCGCCCATGCCGCGCAGGGCCTGGGCGCAGCCCTTGCCGACATCGCCATATCCGACCACCACCGCGATCTTGCCGGCAATCATCACGTCGGTGGCCCGCTTGATGCCGTCGATCAGCGATTCGCGGCAGCCGTAGAGGTTGTCGAACTTGGACTTGGTGACCGAATCGTTGACGTTGAACGCCGGCGCCAGCAGCCGCCCCTGCCTGGTCATCTCGTAAAGCCGGTGCACGCCGGTGGTGGTCTCCTCGGAAATGCCCCGGATTTCGGCCATCAGTTCCGGGTATTTTTCATGCATGACCTGGGTCAGATCGCCGCCGTCGTCGAGGATCATGTTGGGCCGCCAATTGTCGGGCCCGAAGATGGTCTGTTCGATGCACCACCAGAATTCCTCCTCGGTCTCGCCCTTCCAGGCGAAGGTGGGGATGCCGGCCGCGGCCATGGCGGCGGCGGCATGGTCCTGGGTGGAGAAGATGTTGCACGAAGACCAGCGCAATTCCGCCCCCAGTTGGACCAGGGTTTCCATCAGCACCGCCGTCTGAATGGTCATGTGCAGGCACCCGGCGATGCGGGCGCCCGCCAGGGGCCTGCTCGCGCCGAATTCCTCGCGCAGCGCCATCAGGCCGGGCATCTCGGTCTCGGCAATGGCAATCTCTTTCCGGCCCCACTCGGCCAGTCCCATATCGGCTACTTTATAATCTGTCATGGTGTCTCCCATGCGCTCTCCAGGCGAGGGCGCATTGATGGTTCAAGCAATACGCAATAATCACAGTCCGGCGGCCGCGCGCAGGGCATCGGCCTTGTCGGTCCGCTCCCAGGTGAATTCGGGCAATTCGCGCCCGAAATGGCCGTAGGCCGCGGTCTTGTGGTAGATCGGACGGAGGAGATCCAACTGCTGGATGATCGCCTTGGGCCGGAGGTCGAAAATCTGGCCGACCAGTTCCACCAGCCGCTCCTCCGGAACTCTCCCGGTGCCGAAGGTCTTGACGTTGATCGACACCGGCCGGGAAATGCCGATGGCATAGGCCACCTGCACCTCGACCTCGGTGGCCAGCCCGGCGGCCACGATGTTCTTGGCGACATAGCGGCCCATGTAGGAGGAGGACCGGTCGACCTTGGAAGGATCCTTGCCGGAAAAGGCGCCGCCGCCGTGCGAGCCGCGTCCGCCATAGGAATCGACGATGATCTTGCGGCCGGTAACGCCACAGTCGCCCACCGGTCCGCCGATCACGAACCGGCCGGTGGGATTGATGAAGTACTTGGTGTTGGCATCGATCATCCGGGTCGGCAGCACCGGCTTGATGATCTCTTCCATCACCGCCTCCTGCAGATCTTTGTAGCTGATGTCCGGGCCGTGCTGGGTGGAAAGAACCACCGCCTCGATCCGGGTGGGGACATTGTCCACGTATTGGATGGTCACCTGGCTCTTGGCATCCGGGCGCAGCCAGGGCAGGACACCGCTCTTGCGCACCTCGGCCTGCCGTTTGGTCAGGGCGTGGGCATAGGTGATGGGCATGGGCATCAGCACCTCGGTTTCGTCGCAGGCATAGCCGAACATCAGGCCCTGGTCGCCCGCCCCCTGATCGAGGTCGAGTCCCTTGCCTTCGTCGACGCCCTGGGCGATATCCGGCGATTGCTTGTCGATGGTGGTCAGGACCGCGCACGACTGCCAATCAAACCCCATATCCGAGGAGTTGTACCCGATTTCGCGGATGGTGTTGCGAACGATCTGGGGCATGTCGACCCAGGCGGTGGTGGTGATCTCGCCGGCGATCAGGGCCATGCCGGTGGTGACCAGGCTCTCGCAGGCAACCCGGGCGTGTTTGTCCTTGGCAAGGATGGCGTCGAGGATGGCGTCGGAAATCTGGTCGGCAACCTTGTCCGGATGCCCTTCGGAAACCGATTCTGAAGTAAAAAGATGCTGGGCCATGAAGGTGTCTCCCGCTTGGGAATGAAAACGTTGAAAAAAAGAAGAGTGCCCGGCCCGGTCCGGCTGACGCGGCGGTCCGGCAGGGCAACGAAAAACAAATTATATACTCAACAAACAAGGAAAATTCAATGCAAACAGCCAGACGATTTGCCAGCTATCTCGTCCCGTTCCCATCCGCCGCAATTGTCCGGGAGTTCCGCCTTGCTTCGGATTTCCGCCGTCGGCGTTGACCAGGAATGCCTAGCCACAGATGGCATAGCCGCCGTCGACCACGATGGTCTGACCATGGATCATCGCCGCCAGGTCGCTACAGAGAAACAGGGCGACATCGGCCACATCCTCCGGCCTGGTCAGTCGCCCAAGCGGGGTCCTGGCCGTGGCCGCGGCCACGATTTCCTCCCGATTGGGGAACTTGGTCAGGGCGTCGGTCTCCACCACCCCGGCGCTGACCGTGTTGACGGTAATTCCCTGTGCCCCCAACTCCACTGCCAGATGCCGGACCAGCGATTCCAGCGCGCCCTTGGAAGCCCCCACAACCGTGTAATTGGGCACGGCGCGAACCGCCCCGATCGACGAAAGGGCGACAATCCGACCGCCCGGCCCCATCAGGGGCAGCGCCTGTTGGGCGATCAGCAGCAGGGCCCGGGCATTGACATTGACCGCCCAATCCCAATGCCGGCTTTTGAGGGCGGTGACGGGCTGCAGCACCCCGGACGCGGCATTGGAAACCACAATGTCCAGCCGGGAGGTGTGGCCGCGCACTTCATCGAACAAGGTCATCAGGCTCTCCTCGTCGGCGAGATTGGCACGCATCGCCCGGCATTTCCCCCCTTGTTGCTCAATCGCGGCCACCACCTCGCCGGCATTGGTCCGGTGCCGGACATAGGTGATGATCACCTCGGCCCCCTGCCCGGCCAGCCGTTGCGCCACCGCCTTGCCGATACCCCTCGAACCGCCGGTGACCAGGGCCACCTTGCCATGCAAATCAATCATAGGACCTCCTTTTTTATCGCACGCGTCGACCGCGGCTCACCGGGTCTCGTCGGCGCGCAGCAATACTCGTTTGATGGAATTCTTGATGAATCGAAAAAGATTGAAGCGGATCGGCCCCAATGTTCCGGGGACCGCAAAGTCGCGGACCGCCAGATCGGCCGGATGCATCAGGGGAAACGCCAGTTCCTCCATGGCGGTTCCGTGCAGGCCGGCCCGCCGGGCGGCATGCCAGAGGGGGCAGCGGTGCGGCTCGATGCCAAGCAAGGCGAGCAGGGCCGTGTCGACCGCCACCGGATCGATCCCGCCAGCAAGAATGCCCAAGGCGTGTGGGGCACCATGCATTGGCCCGGTCCGGTGCATGGCCGTCACCCCGTCCACCACGGTGCAACCAGCCGGCAACGCGGCCAAGAGCTCGATCAGCAAATCGGCAAACCGGCCGCCGCTGCCGCCGTGAGCCATGTGCCACCAGGGCTTTTGAAACCCGGCCAGGCAACCGAACAAATTTTTCACCGCCAAGGTTACCAGCATCTGGGAATGGGCCTTGACCTTGGGCAGATTGACCAGGAGATCGCATTCCAAAGCTGCGGTGGCCAGGCCCGCCTTCTGGCCGCTTGCCAGGACGATCTCCTTGCGGTGGCGAAATTCCTGCACCGGCACCCCAAGCCGCTGCAGGGCCGGCAGGGCGCCAATGGCCGCAAGAACCGCCTGCGCCGAACCGAAGGATGGGGAATCGCCGACCGCGACCCGGGCTCCATGCGCCAAAAACCAGCGCGCCACCGCAACGATGATCCGGCTGTCGGTGCAGGCCAGCAACCCATTCCTGGCGGTGATCAAATTGGGCTTGAGCAGCACCTTGGCCGTGCGCAAGGCCTGACTGTCCGACAGCAAGGCCGTCAGCAACCCGTCGACCGCCGGCTCCACCAGATCCGGTTCATAGCAAGAAAGGCGTGTCAGAAAAACAGAGGAAGCGGCCGATCGCATGGTCCAAAAAAAACCGGCTTGATCCACTGGGAATCAAGCCGGAAAAGGAGAGAAGAGATGAAGAAGTACCCTACACCTAGCATTTCCCGTGCCACTTTATTCAAGGCACCTTCACATCGCAGCAATCAGGGTATTCCAAGCAGTTAGACGAGCAAACAAATCCAGCGCCAGCCGCATCTCCAAGGAAAAGAGTTAAATATTTTTAACCCCATGCCGGCCAACGCTCGGCTTTCACAAGAACATATCGTTTTAACAACGAATTAGGCGATCCATTTTTTTATACGTCTTTTACCGTATTTGCCCTCGGACTGGATAGTATTTACCCAATGCTTCATTGCGGCCCGCGGATCTCCAACGGAATCACCCGGACACGCAACACGCCCTCCTGCTGACCGATCTTCTTCTGCACCTCTTCCGGAACCGGTCCCGCACAATCGATGATGTTGTAGCCCACGGTGCCGTTGCTTTTGTTGGTGTAGTTCATGATGTTGATGTGTTCGGCACCGAGAATATTGCTGATCAGGCCGATCATGCCGGGCTGGTCGCGGTTGATCACCGTCAGGCGGGTATGGACGTCCACGGTGGGGATGGTCTCAATGTTGGGGAAGTTGACGCTGTGGACGATGTTGCCGAACTCGAGATAGTGCTTGAGCTCACGAACCGCCATGGTGGCGCAGTTTTCCTCGGACTCGGCGGTGGAGGCGCCAAGATGGGGCGTGAGCAGAATCTTCTCGTGGCCCATGAATTTCACCGAGGGAAAATCGGAAATGTGACCGCGAAGCTTGCCGCTTTCCAGGGCCGCCAGCACGGCGTCCTCGTCCACCACCGGGCCGCGGGCATAGTTGATCAGCACGCAGCCGTCCTTGACGAACTCGAGGAAATCCTTGTGAGTGACATACCCCCTGGTGTTTTTGTTGAGCGGGATATGAATGGAAATGAAATCGGCGTTGCCCAAGGCTTCCTTGCGGGATCGGGTCAGGGTGACCTGGGGATCGAGGTCGTGGATGTTATCCATGGCTGGAAAGGGATCGAATCCCACCACCTTCATGCCGTGGTGCAAGCCGGCATTGGCCACGCCCACGCCGATCTTGCCCAGCCCGATGACCGCCAGGGTCTTGCCGGCCATCTCCTCGCCCTTGAACTTCTTTTTTCGGGCTTCCACCTCGCGGTTGATCTCCTCGTCGGTCATCCCGGTCAGTCCCTGGCAAAACTCGATGCTCTTCTCGACGTTGCGCAGCCAGATGCCGAGCGAGGTGTACACCAGCTCCACCACCGCATTGGCATTGGCTCCGGGGGTATTGAACACGCAAATGCCTTTTTCCGTGGCCTCGTCCACCGGAATATTGTTGACTCCGGCCCCGGCGCGCGCCACCGCCAGCAACGAGGAGTACTGGCCGAGGTCGACCTTGGAACTGCGGACGACAATGCCCTCGGGATTCTCCTCCTCGGAACTGACCGCAAACCGGTCGTTGAACAGGGCCAATCCTTCCTTGGCAATGGCATTGATGGTTCTGATCTTGAATTGCTTCATGGTTTCATCCTCATCGATATTAAGAACAAAGGGAAAAGACAAAAGAGCGAGCGCTATTTTACGCTATCGACGCCACGGCAGGCCGTTCCCAACTAACCCGTAGAACGGTTGCCCGCGTCGTGCGGTCAACAAATACCCTCGACCGCGGTTGGACGGATGACAAAACGCGATACCATAAAGAAAACACCAAAGACATGTCAAGAAAAAGGGGGGAGGAAATGCTCGGCTTGGGATCGGAAAGGGACAGGGAAATGTTCCATGCGAACCGGGAGCGCGCTCTGCCAGCCGCACCCGACACTACGGCGGCACTCAAAAAACCCGTTACACATATAGTTAGTTTTAATGATTAATAAATTCCGGAATTTTCCGGAATTTATTCCTGTTTTCCGAATTTTAACGCATTGCGCCAATCGACCTTGTAAGATTCGAGAGACAGGCGCATTGCCTGTCAAAGCGGGGCGACAAAAAAAGCCTGCCCCAAAGGGACAGGCTTTTTTTCGTTTTATCAAAAAGATAGATTATCTCTGCTGGCGTCTTCGCCCTGCAGCGGCCAACCCCATGAGGCCGGTGCCAAAAAGCAACATAGTGGCAGGCTCCGGAACAGGGCTAGCGCCTCTGCCATCGTCGCCACAAGCAACGATTTTCGCGTAATCGATATAGAAGTCGCCAACTATAGCATCAATACGCACATTGAGGGTGCCATCATGGTTAATATCGATCAAGCCACCGATCGTTCCACCTATTTCTTCGAAATCCATCTTAAAATTATAAGATGTAAAATCGACAGCTGGTTGCCATATCCATGCTATTTCATTTTTGAAAATTCGATCAGTATCGTCTTTGAGGGCAATAGTCAGTGTATAACCGGCTACAAAATCGTCCCCCCCCTGGAAGATGCTGACAAATCCATCGTTACCGATATCCAGGAAAAAATCGAACGGATCGTTTGGTCCCCCGGCTTTCGAATAAATATCCGGGGTCCAATCAATCTGGTCTTGCCAGGTTGCGGGGAGAGCCATTGCGCTTCCAGCCCAACCGATTACAGCCGCACAGGTAATTGCTGACAATACCTTTCTCATACTTCCTCCTTTGCTTGGTTCGTTGATGATGTTGATAAAAACACATATCGAACCCTGAGCAATATGCATGCCATTTGTATACATAAAATGTATTACAATAAATACGCATTACCAGCTATATATCAAACAGCGAAAGCGTAGTGAGAAATACAGACCAAAATTGCCTTCCATTCCCTGTCCGTTTTTCCGGAGCATCGCATCCGAATCAATCGCGGCCATTGCCTGCCTCATTCCCTGGGACTCTATCGTCGGACAGCGGTGCTGAGCCAGCTCAACGAAATCATCGTCCGCCGCGATGCCCACGACTCCTCACGTGGTCAAGGCGGCCGTCAATCGCAATGCCCGGGAGGTATTCCACACCGCGTGGACCCGGAGGATGTCCGCACCCTGTCCGGCGCACAGGGCGGATACCATCGCGGTCGGCCAATCCCGCTCTGCAAGCGGCACATCGAGCAACTGGCCAAGAAAGGACTTGCGTGAATGGCCGATCAGCACCGGGCAGCCGTGGCATTTGAACGCCGCGACATTGCGGAGAATGGCAAGATTATGCGCCAGTGTCTTGCCAAAACCGATGCCGGGATCGACCACGATGCGCGGACGCGCGACCCCATGCTGCTCCAGCCACGCAATCCGTTCGGCAAAAAAGGCGTTGATTTCGCCGACCACATCCCCATAGCGCGGATCGACCTGCATGCTGCCGGGTGTGCCCTGCATGTGCATGATGACGATCGGGCCGTCGAACGAGCGAGCCACCTCGATCATTTGCGGATCGTGGCGCAGGGCGGAGATGTCGTTGATCATGGTGGCCCCGGCGGCGATGGCCTCCCGGGCGACCCGGGCCTTGGTGGTGTCGACGGCAATGGCAATGTCGCTGCGCCGCCGGATCTTCCGTATGGCCGGGATCACCCGGGCCAATTCCTCGTCGGCATCTACTTGCTCGGCAAATGGACGGGTGGATTCGCCACCGACATCGATGATGTCGGCGTCTTCGACAAGCAATTGTTCGATTCGGGCTTCGAGAGCGGCTTCTTCCAGCCACTGCCCCCCGTCGGAAAAAGAATCCGGGGTGACATTCAGGATGCCCATGATTTTGACGTGTTGCGCCATATTCAACCTCCACAAATAAAAAGGCGGGCGCCACCATCTTGCGAAGGCGCGCCCGCTCCGGGAAAACGCAGTATCGTACTTTTATTACGTCAGGCTTCGGCCGGCTCCGCTGGCTCCTCGGCCTGACCTTCGGCCTTATTATCCCGAAGTTCGGCAATAATCCGGTCCATATCCTCCAGCATGATGGTCTCCCGCTCCAGGAGCTCATCGGCAATAGCCTTCAGGATGTCCATGTTCTCCTGCAACAGGCGGGTCACCTTGTCGTTGGCCTCGACCACGATCTGCTTGACCGCCGCGTCGATCTTCTGCGCGGTGAGCTCGCTGTAGTCGCCGCGCTGCTGGGCAATTTCACGGCCAAGGAAAATATGTTCCTCCTTCTTGCCGTAAGTGAGCGGACCGAGTTCCTCGCTCATGCCCCACTCACAGACCATCTTGCGCGCCAGTTCGGTGGCCCGTTCGATGTCGTTGCCCGCACCGGTGGTGATCTCGTTGAACACCAGCTTTTCAGCCACCCGGCCACCAAACAGGATGGCGATCCTGTTGAGCAGAAAACCGCGGGCATGGGTGTATTTCTCGTCCATGGGCAGCTGCATGGTCAGGCCGAGGGCCCGGCCGCGAGGAATGATCGTCACCTTGTGAATCGGGTCGGTGTCGGGCAAAAGCCGCGCCACCAGGGCATGGCCGGCCTCGTGGTAGGCGGTGATTTCCTTTTCCTTGGCGCTGACGATCATGGACTTGCGTTCCGCCCCCATCATCACCTTATCCTTGGCCCGCTCCAGCATGGCGGCATCAACCTCGTCCTTGTTCTCCCGAGCCGCCATCAGGGCCGCCTCGTTGACCAGGTTTTCCAGATCAGCCCCCGAAAAACCGGGGGTGCCGCGGGCAATTACCGCCATGTCGACATCGGCGGCCAGCTTGGTCTTCTTGCCGTAGATGTCGAGAATCATTTCCCGGCCCTTGACATCCGGCACCGGCACCACCACCTGGCGGTCGAACCGGCCGGGCCGAAGCAGGGCCGGATCAAGGACATCGGGCCGGTTGGTGGCGGCAATGATGATCACCCCGTCGTTGCCCTCGAAACCATCCATCTCCACCAGCAACTGGTTGAGGGTCTGCTCCCGTTCGTCGTGACCGCCGCCCAGGCCCGCGCCGCGGTGCCGGCCGACCGCGTCAATCTCGTCGATGAAGATGATGCAGGGCGCATTCTTCTTCCCCTGGCTGAACAAATCGCGCACCCGCGAGGCCCCCACGCCGACAAACATTTCAACGAAATCGGAGCCGGAAATAGTGAAAAACGGCACTCCGGCCTCGCCGGCAATGGCTCGGGCCAGCAGCGTCTTGCCGGTTCCGGGCGAGCCGGCCAGAAGCACGCCCTTGGGGATGCGACCGCCCAGCTTGGTGAATTTCTGCGGGTCGCGGAGGAAATCGATGATTTCTTCCAACTCTGCCTTGGCCTCGTCGATGCCGGCCACATCCTTGAAGGTGATTTTCACCTCCCCCTCGGCCTGCAATTTCGCCCTGGTCTTGCCAAAGGACAAGGCCCCGCCCTTGCCGCCCATCTGCATCTGGCGCATGAAGAAAAACCATACCCCGATCAGGAGCAGCATCGGGAACCAGGAGATGAAAATAGTCAAATACAACGGCGTTTCTTCTGGTTTCTTCACCTGGATATCGACCGCCGATTCGCGCAGCATGGGGATCAGGCCGGTATCGTCGGGAGCCATGGTCTTGAACGGACGGCCATCCTTGTCAATGCCGGTGATTTCCGAGCCTTGGATACTGACCTTGTTGACAGCTCCCTTCTCGACACTGGACCAGAACTCGCTGTAGGTAATCGAGCTGCCCTGGGTTTGCGGCTTGTTGAACAGTTGGAAAAGCAGAATCATCGTCAGGCCGATGACCAGCCACATGCTGAGGTTCTTGTAAAAGGTATTCAAAAAAACGTCTCCACTCGGTTGTCTACAGGAAAAACCAGGGGCCCTTGGGGCCTATCGCTTTGTTGTTCATCGAATAATTATAATTCACTCTATAATAATAATCTTTTTTCAGTCAATGAACTTTGCGAATTCCTGGATGGTCTTCACCCCCACTTCCTTGTGCCGCATCGATTCCATGGCCATGGTCATGGCCAAGCCGCCCGTGATGGTGGTGGTGTAGGGAATGTGGTAGTCGAGCGCCGCCCTTCGGATGATGTACGAATCCTCCGTGGTCCGCGTTCCGGCCGAAGTGTTGAGAATCCACTGCACCTGGCCGTTCTGGATCTTGTCGAGGATATGAGGCCGTCCCTGGGAGATTTTGTTCACCTCGGAACAGGCGATGCCGCTCTCTTTCAGACGGGTGGCCGTGCCCCGGGTGGCCAGGATGGCATATCCCAATGCTTCGAGCTTTTTGGCCACCGGCACCACCGCGTCCTTATCGCCGTGGCGGACGCTGACGAACACCGTGCCTTGCTGCGGCAATTGGGAGTTCGACGCCATCTGCGACTTGGCCAGCGCCAGCCCCAGGTCGTCGTCGATGCCCATGACCTCGCCGGTGGATTTCATCTCCGGCCCCAGCAGGGTATCGACGTTCTGGAACCGGTCAAAGGGAAAGACCGCTTCCTTGACCGCCCAGTGATGCAGCACTTTTTCGGCGGTGAAGCCGATCTCCTCCAGGCTCATGCCCAGCATCACCTTGGTGGCGATCTTGGCCAGCGGCACGCCCGAGGCCTTGGACACGAACGGCACGGTACGCGAGGCCCTGGGATTGACTTCCAGCACGTACAAGGTCTGCCCCTGGACCGCAAACTGGACATTCATCAGCCCGATCACCCCCAATTCCCGGGCCATGGCCTTGGTGGCGGCGGTGATCTCGGCAATCATCGCAGCGGACAGGGTGTGGGGCGGCAGAACGCAGGCCGAATCGCCGGAATGGATGCCGGCCTCCTCGATATGCTCCATGATGCCGCCGATCACCGTCATGGTGCCGTCGCAAATCGCGTCGACATCGACCTCAATCGCATCCTTGAGGAATTGATCGAGCAGCACCGGATGCTCGCTGCCGCTCATGCCGGGGATGGCCATGAAGCTGCGGATGCCCTGCTCGTTGTAGACGATGCGCATGTCCCGTCCGCCCAGCACGTAGGAGGGACGCATCACCACCGGATAGCCGATCTGTCCGGCCACGGCCAGTGCCTCTTCCAGGGTGTGGGCCGTGCCGTTGGCCGGCTGCCGAAGCCCCAGCTTCTGCAAAAACTGCTGGAAGCGCTTGCGGTCTTCGGCGCGGTCGATGGCATCCGGCGGGGTGCCGATGATCGGCACGCCTTTCCTGGCCAGGGGTACCGCCAGGTTCAAGGGGGTCTGACCGCCGAACTGGACAATGACCCCGTCCGGCTTTTCCCGTTCGATGATGTTGAGCACGTCCTCGCGGGTCAGCGGCTCGAAGTAGAGCTTGTCCGAGGTGTCGTAGTCGGTGGAAACGGTTTCGGGGTTCGAGTTGACCATAATCGACTCGATCCCGATCTCGCGCAGGGCAAAGGAGGCATGCACGCAGCAGTAGTCGAATTCGATGCCCTGGCCGATCCGGTTGGGGCCGCCGCCGAGGATCATGATCTTCTTGCGGTCGCTCAGCCGGGACTCGTCCTCCTGTTCGTAGGTGGAATAGTAGTAGGGCGTGTAGGATTCGAACTCGGCGGCACAGGTGTCCACCAGCTTGTAGACCGGTTCCAGGCCGGATTCGAGGCGCAGATTGCGGATGTCGTCCTCCGATGTCCCGGTCAGGTTGGCCAGTTGGACATCGGAGAAGCCGTATTGTTTGACCTCGTAGAGATAGTCCCGGTCAAGGCCGACAAAGCCCCGGCGGCGAATCTCCTCGCCCTTGTCGACCAATTGCTGGAAATTGTAGAGAAACCAGGGATCGATCTGGCTAAGCTCGTAAATCCGCTCGATGGCCATCCCCCGGTGCAGGGCCTCGAAGATAAAGCTGATCCGCTTGGAATTGGGCCGATTGAGTCCCCGTTCGAGATCGTCCTGATGCATGGCGGACATGTCGTCCTTGCCGTCGAAACCAAAGCCCATCCGCCCGATTTCGAGCGAACGCACCCCCTTCTGGAAGGCTTCCTTGAAGGTCCGGCCGATGGCCATGGTCTCTCCCACCGACTTCATCGCCGTGGTGAGGATGTCCTCGGCCTCCGGAAATTTCTCGAAGGTCCAGCGCGGAATCTTGACCACGCAGTAATCGATGGTGGGCTCGAAGGAGGCGTAGGTCTCGCGGGTGATGTCGTTCTTGATCTCGTCCAGGGTATAGCCCACCGCCAACTTGGCGGCGATCTTGGCGATGGGGAACCCCGTGGCCTTGGAGGCCAGCGCCGAGGAACGCGACACCCGGGGATTCATCTCGATCACCATCAGCTCGCCGTCGGCGGGATTGACCGCAAACTGGACATTGGAGCCGCCGGTTTCCACCCCGATCTCCCGCATGATGGCAATAGCCGCGTCGCGCATCTCCTGGTATTCCCGGTCGGTCAAGGTCTGGGCCGGGGCCACGGTGATGGAGTCGCCGGTGTGCACGCCCATGGCGTCGACGTTCTCGATCGAGCAAATGATGACCACGTTGTCGTTCTTGTCGCGCATCACCTCGAGCTCGAACTCCTTCCAGCCGAGCAAGGAGCGCTCGAGCATGACTTCGTTGGTCATGGAGAGATCGATGCCCGCGGTGGCCAGCTTGTTGAGCTCGGCCCGGTTGTAGGCCACGCCGCCGCCGGTGCCGCCGAGGGTGAAACTGGGCCGGACGATGATCGGAAAGCCGATCCGCTCGCCCGCCTCCATGGCCTCGTCGATGGTGTGGACAATGGCCGATTCCGGCACCTTGAGGCCGATTTTGCGCATGGCGTCGCGGAATTCCTCCCGCCCTTCGGCCTTGCGGATCACCTCGATGTTGGCGGCCAGCAGCTCGACCTTGTATTTTTCCAGCACCCCCATCTCGGCGACCTTGATCGCGGTGTTGAGCCCGGTCTGGCCGCCAAGGGTCGGCAGCAGGGCGTCGGGCCGTTCCCGCTCGATGACCTTGGCCACGCATTCGGGGGTGATCGGCTCGATATAGGTGCGGTCGGCCAAGCCCGGATCGGTCATGATGGTGGCGGGGTTGGAGTTGATCAGGATGACCCGATACCCCTCCTCCTTCAGCGCCTTGCACGCCTGGACACCGGAATAATCGAACTCGCAAGCCTGGCCGATGACGATCGGCCCCGCGCCGATGATGCAGATGGAGGTAAGATCTGTGCGCTTGGGCATGGCGGCTCGCTTCTTGACGTTTAGTCAACAAAACCCTTCCCGCCGGATGCGCGCGGGGAGAGTCGGGTGGATGTCGATCATTGCGAGGATCCGTTATAGGGACTTGCCGGACCGGAAGGAAGAGGTCACTGATACGGCCAGCCACATCCTTCTCGCACCGTGTACTATACCGCCGGGTTTGGACCGAAAGCGCTTGATGCAAACCATCAAGCGCTTTCGGTATGGAAACAATCCGGCCCAACGATAAAACGCCGCTTGAACCACCGCCCGAACGGCGTCATCAATCGGTCGCGCCAGCCCTTTTTCGTCCCTTTCCCGGAGCGTTTCGCCCCTATGACCGTTTACGCTTTCGCCAAAGACAGCCGCGCCTGCGCCGCCTGCGTCTCGTGGGGGGGGGAACGCGGCATGGCGCCCGACAACACATTGGTGCACGTCGTCCGCTACAGCGTGGAGGGTGATTGCCGCACGGCGATCAGCCAGGACTATCGAAAGGTCACCAAGGCTTATCACACCTGCGCGGCATGGTCGCCGCTGCCCATGCTGCGCGCCCATGGTGGCCGGTCGGAGCGCTCGCCCGGCCCCTCGGCGGCCCTGTCGGCGCTGATCGCCGGCGGTGGCGCCGCCCCTCCTCCCGCCGCCAAGCCCCCTCTCGCCGCAAAACCCTTGCCAACGGTTCCCGCCGCACCGCCGCCCGAACCCATGCCCGCGCCCGAACCTGAGAGATGCCATTCCACTCCCCTGGACATCGACAAGGTGCCGCAGCAGGCGCGCGTCCTCTATGGCTACTGGCAGCGGCTGAAGCTGAAGCGCAAGGCGCTGCCCCTGGCGGTTGAGCTGGACACCGCGCAAATCCGCGAATGCGTATCGCGCCTTTGCCTGCTCTCCC
>NZ_JAVBRQ010000023.1:0-21891 GCF_031547805.1 Desulfobulbus sp. | reverse complement strand
GTACCTTGCCGAATTCTGCTATCGCTTCAATCGGCGGTTCCAATTGCACACTATGGTGAATCGGCTGATTCATGTGGCTCTGCGAACCCAACCCATCCCGCAACACCTCCTGAAGCAAGCTGAGATTCGATGGTAATCAGTTTGCGAAAAATTTCCCGGTAAATGCTGATGGAGGGTACTGAGCTAAATTTCAAGATTCCCTGGAGAATATTCTCAACCACCGGCATGCATTGTACCGACTGGGCGGACTGATCGACTGGGGTGTGTTCGAAAGCGAGTTTGGCAAACTGTACTCGGAGGAAGGCCGGCCGGGCCTACCGATTCTTGTTGGTGGGGCTGACCTACCTGAGCCATGCGTTCAACACTTCGGACGAGGAGACGGTGGGTGGAAAATCCCTACATCAATATTTCTGCGGTGAGGAGCACTTCCGGCATGAGTTGCCGATCGATCCGTCTTCGTTGAGCCGCTGGCGGAAGCGGATAGGCGAGCAGGGCTCGGAATTGATTTTGAAGCTGACGGTGCCGGCGGGTTTGGCGAGCGGAGCGGTTGCACCGAGTAGTTTTGCGCGGGTGACTGTCGATACGACCGTACGGGAAGGCCATCGCGTTTCCGACCGATTCACGGTTGTACAATGATTCTGCCCGTATTGAGTGGATATCCAGTCGCAACACTGACACAGCACTGGCGCCTCATGCCAATCGCCACGCACCTTTACGCCATGAAACCAAAAAACATACGCGACGCGGTGCCGGACAAGCTTGAAATCGAGACCTTCGAGGATATTCTCCGCGTCCCCGGGGTGCGCATCGAGCGCATCGTCTCCCAGGGGCAGACCTCTCCCGCGCAGGGGTGGTACGATCAGGATGAGCATGAATGGGTGATGGTGGTGGCGGGCAAGGCGGTGATCGAATTTGCTGACGGCTCCCGTTGCGCCATGTCCGCAGGCGATTACCTCAACATCCCCGCCCATTGCCGCCACAGGGTGTCGTGGACGGATCCCGGCGATGTCACCATTTGGTTGGCGGTGTTTTACACGTGATGCGCAAGCTGCTGGACCGGACGGGACAAGGTTGAGCGCTGGCGCCTTTACCAATGAACGCATACCCCGAGGAGAACGCATGCGCATCGACAGTATCCTGCTGGCCGTACTGCTGGCAGGCGTCACCCTGCTGACGGGTTGCGCCGCCATGCAATCACGATTCGCCTCGGACGTCGATTCCCTTGCCCAGACGGACGCAGGTGCGAAAAAACGCTATGTCCTCCTGCCCGGCGGCAAGGGGGTCGAGGCCGGCGATCTCCAGTTTCAGGAATTCGCGGCCTATGTCGAGAAAGTCCTGGCCGAGAAAGGGTTTGTGAAGGTGGCCACCTTTCCGGATGCGGAGGTGGCCATTTTCCTGACTTACGCGATCGGCGACCCGCAAACGTACCAGTACGCCTATTCGATACCCACCTGGGGCCAGACGGGTGTGTCCTCGGCAAACACCTTTGGCACCATTTCCTCTTATAGAGGGGTGCCGACTTACTCTGGCACCACCATCTACACCCCGACCTACGGCATCACCGGCTCGACCACGCACATCGGGACCAGCACGGTGTACACCAGGTTTTTATTCCTGGATGCCTACGACGTGCAAGCCTACATCAAGGAAAGGAAAATGACGCAGGTATGGACGACCAGTGTCGTTAGCACCGGTCAGAGCGACGACCTGCGGCTGGTTATCCCCTACATGGTCGCGGCCATGAAACCCTATCTGGGCACCAACACGGGCCGGAAAATCAAGGTGGAGGTCCCGACAGACGATCCGGAAGTGCAAATGCTGCGCGGAGGCCCCTTGCCGCCCGTGAAGTGATGCCTCCATCGCCGGCTGCCGCGGCAGCGCGTGGCGCCGAACGGCAAGCCGCGGCCCCCGGCTGTGGCCCCCCTCACCACGCCGCGAACACCGCCCTTCTGGCGGCGGCCGAACGCCGCAGCACCGGGACGGCCTCGTCGACATAGTCGATCACCCGGGCCTCCTTGCCCTCTGCCGGCCGCATGATCCGCCCCACCACCTGCAACAGCCGGCCCTCGAACTTGATCGGCGTGGCCAGAACCAAGGTGGACAGGCCCGGACAGTCGAACCCCTCCCCGATCAACTGCACGGTGGCAATCAGCACAATGACACGTCCCGCCTGAACATCGGCGACAATTTCCATCCGCTCCTCGGCTGGCGACTGGCCGGTAAGGACAGGAGCGGACACGCCCTGTCCGGCCAGCAGGTCGGCCAGGGTCCGGCAATGGGCCACCCGGTCCGACACCACCAGGATGGTGCCTTGATGATCCTGTCGCAGCAAGGCAAAAATATCGTCCGCGATCAGGCGGTTACGCTGTAGATTGGCGGCCAGCGCCTTGATCAGCTTGGCGTATTCGCCCTGATAGCCGTAGCTGAAAGCGGTCGGCCGCTGCTGCAGAACCGGCCGGACCACCGCGCCGCTGGCCGCCAGCGTCCGGTTGTCGACCGCATGGACCCGGTCGCCCATGTAGATGTGGATCAACCGGGTCATTCCGTCCTCCCGGCGGAAGGCGGTGGCGGACAGGCCCAGCATGTAGGTGCAGTCGAAGGCCGAAACCACGTCGGTGAACAGCGTGGCCGGCACCCGGTGGCATTCGTCGACCACCAGCTGGCCGAATTGGTCCGGCAGGGTGTCCAGATGCTTCTTGGCGGTATTGACAATGGCCACGGTCACCGGCCGGATATCGAAGATACCGTCGCCGGCCAGGCCGGCCTCCAGGCCGAGGAATTGGGCGATCCGCTGCTGCCACTGGCGCATCAGCTCCTTGGAGTGGACCACGATCAGGGTCGGCTGTTGTCGGCGGGCAATCGCCGCCAGGGCCATGACGGTCTTGCCCGAACCGGTACCCGCCTCGAGCACGCCGAAGGAATGCGCCAGCATTGCCATCACCGCTTCTTCCTGATAGGGACGCAGGCTGCCTTGAAACGAGAGATCGATTGCGGGGAGCAGGCGCCGGCGGTCGTCGATGTCCGGCGTCAATCCGGTGATCCGGCGACAGAGCCGCACCGCCTGGTTGCCGAAGCCGCGCGGGAAAAAGAGCCGATCGCCTTCTTCACGAAAGAAAAAAAGCCGTGGCTTGAGCTTTTTGCCGATCCAGCGGCCGAACTGCTTGGCCGCCTGGTATTGGGGGTTGTCGATGGTCAATTCGGCCCGGACGGCCGCCAGCAACTCCGAAGAGGCATCGCTGAGGCAGCACTCCCGATCGACCGCAAGACGCGGCACTGGCCCGTTATTGCCGGTCATGGCGCGGGCGCGACCGAAGGCAAACGGCCTTTTTTCGGCCCGTCAGCTTGACAGAGGAACGAAAATCGAGCATTTTTGTCTGTTTCCTCCTGTGCCGGTTCCCGCTCTCCGACCCGGCCCGACATCGCCACGCCGTCTTCGGACCCCTGTCCGAATCTCTGTTGCCGGCGTGACCACCATCAACCAAGCGGCGGCGCAAGCCATGGACTTGCCGCTTTTCCCATCGATTGGCCGACATGTTGAACATGAGAAATCGTTTGCGCTCCTTCTGGCTGCTGTGCGGCCTACTGCTGTGTCCCTTCTCCGCCGACGCCGACGGCCAGAGAAACATCGTCCTGACCCTGCCGGCGGAAACCGTGCTGGCCTCGCTGCAAAAGGCCCTGCCTCTGGACATCCCCTCGCAGAGCCGGCAACTGCAGGGCGACATCACCGTCGAATCGGTGGACCGGCTCTCCATCCGCAACAACGTCATCTCGGTGCGCGGCACGCTCTCCGGCAAAAACCTGCTCGTGACCACCAATCTTGCCGGCCAGGATCTGCAACTCCGGGTCGGCGAAGTCCGCCTGCCGGTGGCCTGTGATTTACAAACCCGGTTCGACCCGGTCAAGCGCAAGCTGTTCGTCACGCCCCAATTCAAGGAAACCGCCCAAAGCCCGGGCAATACCCAGGATGCGCTGCCCTCGCTGCTCGGCAGCCTCGGCGGCCGCGAATACGCGGTCGATCTCGATGCCCTGGAAACGATCAACCTCAAGGTCGGTCCCCGCTCGATCCCCATCGCCATGGAGCCGGTCGGCATTGCCGGCGTCGACAACGCCCTGGTCTTCCAGATGCTGCCGCGGGTCGGCCCCCGACGATAGCGCATTCCCAGCCCCCCCACACGAGAGGTTCTTATGCCCGACAACTGCCTGTTCTGCAAGATTATCCGGGGAGAAATCCCGGCCAGCAAACTCTACGAGGACGACGACGTCCTGGCTTTCCGCGACATCGCCCCCCAGGCCCCGGTCCATATTCTGGTGATCCCGAAAAAACATCTCAGCGGGCCGGTGGCGGTCACCGAGGAGGACGAGCGAGTGGTGGGCAAGTTGATGCGGGTGGGCAACGAAATCGCCCGCAAGGAAGGAATACCGCACTATCGGTTGGTGTTCAACAACGGCGCCCAGGCGGGCCAGACCGTTTTTCACCTGCACATGCACATTCTGGGCGGCCGCCACATGGCCTGGCCTCCGGGCTGATCACCGGGCCGCCCGCCCTCCCGCCCCGGTCGGGTCAGGTCGGCAGCATGCCGTACAGATAGTTGATGATGTCGGTGCGGGTGACGATGCCGATCACCTTTTCCCCCTGCACCACCGGCAGGTGGCCGATGTTCTTCTGCACCATCAATTCCGCCGCCTCGCTGGCCAGGGCGTCGGGTGCGATGGTGGTGACCTGCCGGTTCATGAAAGCCTTGACCGGGCTGTTCCACTGCTTGTTCAGCCGTAGCTTCTTCAAATCCCACAGCACCACGATGCCGCGCAGGCATTCGTTTTCCTCGACCAACACCCCGCGAATCCGTTCCTCCTCCATGATGTGCCGGACCTGCTTCATGGTGGTCTCGGGCGACACCGTGGTCACCGGAAAGGACATCATGTCCGCCACCAGGGCGGCGCCTCGCTGCATTTCGTGCAGGGCGGCGATGATTTTCTGCCGGACCTCGGCGGGAGTCACCTTGGTGTCGGTGATAGTCGCCGATCCCGCTCCCGGATGGCCGCCGCCGCCGAATCGCTGCAGCATGTTGTTGACGTTGATCTCCGGCGTCGAACTGCGGCCGATGATGAAATAGCCGCCGCCTTCGTTGACAAAGATCACGAACACCGCGTCGGCGTTGACG
Source organism: Desulfobulbus sp. (assembly GCF_031547805.1). GTDB lineage: Bacteria > Desulfobacterota > Desulfobulbia > Desulfobulbales > Desulfobulbaceae > Desulfobulbus. The sequence goes on along the minus strand of NZ_JAVBRQ010000023.1, from coordinate 16,729 downwards.
ATCTTGCCGTAAAGCTGCACCACCATGGACAGCTCGACATGCTTGTCGATGTGGACCACCCCGATCCCCACCTTCTTCCCCTTGATATCGTGCTGCTCGGCGTCGCGCATCAGGCGGAACAGCACCTTTTTTTGCATCTCGCCGTAGGCCATGTTGAGGAAATCGACGGCAATGGTCAAATCCGCGCCCTGCTCCAGGAGAAAGGCGGCCGCGCGGGCGTCTTCCGGGGTGGTGGAACTGAAGGTCAGCTGGCCGGTGTCCTCGTAGAGGCCGATCAGGTACAAGGTGGCCTGCAACGGGGTGAGCGCCAGCTGCCGCTCCCTGATTTCCCGCACCAGCAGGGTGATGGTGGCGCCGATCTTCTCGACGCACTGCCAGGTGGGCTGAATGTCGCCCAGCCCCATGTGGTGGTCCCAGAGCAGTACCTCGACGTTGTCCCGCCCCCGAAGACAGTCGACCCGGTCGAGCCGTCGCCATTGGTTGGTGTCGACGACGATCAGGCGATTGACCGCCTCGGGGTCGACTTCGCTGGCAAGGATGATGTCGAAGGAGGTCTTGTGCAGGGAGAGAAAGCGGTGGACATTGGGATTGACGTTTTTCGGGCACACGGCGACGGTGCCCGGATACAGCAGGGTGGCCGCCACGATGGAAGCCAGCCCGTCGAAGTCGGTGTTGCGGTGCGTGGTGGCAATCTGCATAACTCGTCAGAGACATAAAAAAATTCAACGGCGGCCGCAGTGCCGGCCACCGTATGCGAAAACAATGGACCCTTCGATGCAATATACCGGATATACTCGGCAAATAAAGGGCAATACCGATTTACCGATAAAACACTCAAAAACAGTTACATCACCCGAGAACAATTCCTGTTGCTTATTCCGGCGACTGATGCTTAACATCACTCATTATTCTTCAACCGGCGGACTCTAGGAATGGGCGGACTCTATACTCTCGGCGAATACAAGGACAACTGTGGTTTCGGGCTGATAGCCCACATCAAGGGCAAGGCCAGCCATGGTCTGATCCGGACCGGGATCGAGGCCCTGACCTGCATGACCCATCGGGGAGGCATCGCCGCCGACGGCCGTACCGGCGACGGTTGCGGCCTCTTGCTGCAGAAACCGGACGCCTTTTTCCGCCGGTTGGCCCGCGACAGCGGCATGGGCGAACTCACCCCGCTCTACGGGGTCGGCGCGCTGATGTGCGGCCGCGGGCAGGGCCGGGCCGAGGCGGCGCAGCGGATTCTTGCCGAGGAACTGACCGCCCAGGGGCTGTCGGTGGCGGGTTGGCGGCAGGTGCCGACCGAGGCCGGCTGCCTGGGCCCCATCGCCCTGGACTCCCTGCCCCTGTTCTTCCAGGTGTTCGTCAACGGCGAAAACGAAAACCGCGAACAGCTGACCGCCAGGCTGCTCGTCGCCCGCCGCGCGGCCGAGAAACGGCTGGCCGACGATCCCGATTTTTACGTGGCCAGCCTCAGCGAGGGGGTGGTCGTGTACAAGGGGCTGATGATGCCCGCCGATCTGCCCGGTTTCTTCCCCGACCTAGCCGACCCGGAGATGGCGAGCGCGATCTGCGTCTTCCACCAGCGGTTCTCCACCAACACCATGCCCCGCTGGCCGCTGGCCCAGCCGTTCCGCCTCCTGGCCCACAACGGCGAGATCAACACCATCACCGGCAACCGGAACTGGGCCGAAGCCCGGACCGGCAAGTTCAAGACCCCGCTGCTGCCAGACATCGAGGCCATCGCCCCCCTGGTCAACCGGACCGGTTCGGACTCCTCCAGCCTGGACAACATGCTGGAGGTCCTGGTGGCCGGCGGCATGGACCTGCACCGGGCCATCCGCATGCTGGTGCCGCCGGCCTGGCAGAACGTCGAGCACCTGGATCCGGATCTCCGCGCCTTCTACGAATTCAACTCCATGCACACCGAGGCCTGGGACGGCCCGGCCGGCCTGGTGCTTTCCGACGGCCGGTACGCGGTCTGCGCCCTGGACCGCAACGGCTTGCGCCCCTCGCGCTGGGTGCTGACCCGCGACGACGTGCTCACCGTGGCCTCCGAGGTCGGGGTGCACCGCTACGACCCCGGCGAGGTGGTGGCCAAGGGCCGGCTCGGCCCCGGCCAGATCCTATCGGTCGACACCGTCAACGGCACCCTGTCCCACACCGCCGACATCGATGAATCCCTCAAACGCCGCCATCCCTACAAGCAGTGGCTCAAGGACAACACCCTGCGGCTGGAGGGGACCCTGACCCAGGACCGCGCCACCAGGGAATTGGAGGGCGAACCGCTGCGGATGGCGATGAAGATGTATCAGGTCAGCTTCGAGGAGCGGGACCAACTCCTCCGTCCCCTGGCCGAAACCGGCCAGGAGGCCGTCGGCTCCATGGGCGACGATACCCCGATGGCGGTGCTCTCCCGCGGCCAGCGCCCGCTGTACGACTATTTCCGGCAACAGTTCGCCCTGGTGACCAACCCGCCCATCGATCCCCTGCGCGAGGCGGTGGTCATGTCGCTGGAAACCACCATCGGCCCGGAACAGCAGTCAATTTTCGAGGAGTCCGAGCAGCATGCCAGCCGGGTCGTCCTCACCTCGCCGGTGCTGTCCACCGAGAAATACCGTGCCCTGCTCCATCTCGACCGCTGGGGCTACCGGCTGTGCCGCCTGTCGCTCGGCTACGATCCGGCCCGGCTCGGCCTGCGCGAGGCCATCGAGCGACTCTGCCGGCAGGCCGCCGAAGCCGTCCGCTCCGGCTGCGTCCTCTTGCTGCTCACCGACCAGGAATGCGCGCCGCCCGAGCTGCCGATCCATGCCCTGCTAGCCACCGGCGCGGTGCATCACCACCTGGTCCGGGCCGGGCTGCGCTGCAACGCCAACCTCATCGTCTCCACCGCCACCGCCCGCGACGCCCACCAGATGGCCTGCCTGATCGGCTTCGGCGCCACCGCCGTCTATCCCTATCTCGGCTACGCGGTGCTGGCCGACCTCTGCCGCAGCGGCGAGCTGGAATTGGCACCGAATCCGGTGCTGCGGCACTATCGCGCCGGAATCAAAAAAGGATTGCTCAAGATCCTCTCCAAGATGGGCATCGCCACCGTGGCCTCCTACCGAGGCGCCCAGCTGTTCGAGATCGTCGGCCTGGACGACGAGGTGGTCGAGCTCTGCTTTCCCGGCACGCCCAGCCGCATCCGCGGGGCCGGATTCGCCGAGCTCGAGGCGGACCAGAAGATTCTGGCCAAGGAGGCCATCAACCGCCAGAAGCCCATCCGGCCGGGCGGTCTGCTCAAATACATGTACGGCCAGGAATACCACGCCTTCAATCCCGAGGTGGTGCTCGGTCTGCAGGCCGCGGTCACCGGCGGCGAGTACCGGCAATGGCGGGCCTGCGCCGAACTGATCAACCGGCGCGAACCCGCGACCCTGCGTGACTTGCTGCATTTTCGCCGGGACATACGGCCCATCCCCCTGGACCAGGTCGAACCGGCAGAGGCGATCATCCCCCGCTTCGACACCGCCGCCATGTCGCTCGGCGCCCTGTCGCCCGAGGCCCACGAGGCCCTGGCCGAGGCCATGAACAGCCTCGGCGGCCGCTCCAACAGCGGCGAGGGCGGCGAGGACCCGGCCCGCTACGGCACGGCCAAGGTGTCCAAGATCAAGCAGGTCGCCTCGGGCCGGTTCGGCGTCACCCCGCAGTATCTGGTCAACGCCGAGGTGCTCCAGATCAAGATCGCCCAAGGCGCCAAGCCGGGCGAGGGCGGCCAGCTGCCCGGGAGCAAGGTCAACGGCCTGATCGCCCGGCTGCGCTACGCGGTGCCCGGCGTCACCCTGATTTCGCCGCCGCCGCATCACGACATCTACTCGATCGAGGATCTGGCCCAGCTGATCTTCGACCTCAAGCAGGTCAATCCCGAGGCCCTGGTCTCGGTCAAGCTGGTTTCCCGGCCCGGCATCGGCACCATTGCCGCCGGGGTGGCCAAGGCCTATGCCGATCTGATCACCGTGTCCGGCTATGACGGCGGTACCGCCGCCAGCCCCATCGCCTCAATCCGCCATGCCGGATCGCCCTGGGAACTAGGCCTGGCCGAGGTGCACCAGACCCTCCAGGCCAACGATCTGCGCGACAAGATCCGGCTCCAGACCGACGGAGGCCTCAAGACCGGGCTGGATGTGGTCAAGGCGGCCATGCTCGGCGCCGAGAGTTTCGGCTTCGGCACCGCGCCGATGGTGGCGTTGGGCTGCAAGTACCTGCGCATCTGCCATCTCAACAACTGCGCCACCGGCGTGGCCACCCAGCGCGAAGACCTCCGCCGCGACCACTATCGGGGCACGGTGGCCAAGGTCGTCAACTACTTCCGCTTCCTGGCCGAGGAGACCAGGGAGTGGATGGCGGTGCTCGGGGTGCGCAGCCTGGCCGAACTGGTCGGCCGGGTCGATCTTCTCGAGCCGATGGCCGGCAACACGCCCCGGCAGCAACGCCTCGATTTGCGGCCGCTGATCCACACCGACGCCCTCCTGCGCACCAAACCCCGCCACTGTGCCATTACCCGCAACCGGCCCTTTGACCGCGGCGAGTTGGCCGAACGCATGGTGCGCGAGATCCTGCCCGCCATCGAGGGCAAGAGCGGCGGCATTTTCGCCTACACCCTGACCAACTGCGACCGCTCGGTCGGGGCTCGGCTGAGCGGCGAAATCGCGAAACGCTGGGGCAATCAGGGCATGGCCGCAGCACCGGTCAGGCTCAAGCTCACCGGCGTGGCCGGCCAGAGCCTCGGCGCCTGGAACGCCGGCGGCCTGGAACTGTACCTCGACGGCGATGCCAACGACTATGTCGGCAAGGGCATGGCCGGCGGCAAGATCGTGCTCCGGCCCCCACATCGGTCGACCTTCCGCAGCGAGACGGCCGGCATCATGGGCAACACCTGCCTCTACGGCGCCACCGGCGGCAAACTGTTCGCCTCGGGCCAGGCCGGCGAACGGTTCGCGGTGCGCAATTCCGGGGCGCACGCGGTGGTCGAGGGCGTGGGCGACCATGGCTGCGAGTACATGACCGGCGGGCTGGTGACGGTGCTCGGACCGGCGGGCAGCAACTTCGGCGCCGGCATGACCGGGGGCTTTGCCTATGTGCTCGATCTCGAAAACCGATTCGTCGACCAGTACAACCACGAGCTGGTGGAGATCCAGCGCATCCATTCCGGCTACATGGAGGAATATCGCAACCACCTGCACGAGGTGATCGTGGAATTCTGCCGCGAAACCAACAGCGACTGGGGCTGGCGGCTTTTGGACGATTTCCCCGACTATATCGGCAGGTTCTGGCTGGTCAAACCCAAGGCCGCCGACCTCTCCAACCTGCTCGACCGGCTCATGCAGCGCGGCGAATAACCTTTAACCGGACGGTATCGCCATGAACAAGCGGCTGGACAATGTCTTTCAATTCCTCGACGTCGAGCGGAAACTACCGCCCAAGATCGGCCTCGTCACCCGCAAGACCGCGTTCCGCGAAATCTACGAGCAGGTTGCCGAACCGCACCACCAGCACCAGGCGCACCGCTGCCTGGCCTGCGGCAATCCGTACTGCGAATGGCGCTGCCCGGTCCACAACCTGATCCCCAACTGGCTCAAGCTGATGGCCGAGGGCAACCTGATCGCCGCGGTGGAGCTGTGCCACCAGACCAACACCCTGCCGGAAATCTGCGGCAGGGTCTGTCCCCAGGACCGGCTGTGCGAGGGCGCCTGCACCCTCAACGACGGCTTCGGCGCGGTCACCATCGGCGCGGTCGAGCAGTACATCACCGAGCAGGCCCTGGCCCGGGGCTGGAAGCCGGACATGTCCGGGGTGGCCTGGACCGACAAGCGGGTGGCGGTGGTCGGTGCCGGACCGGCCGGCCTGGGCTGCGCCGACGTCCTGGTCCGCAACGGAGTCCGGCCGGTGGTTTTCGACCGCTATCCGGAAATCGGCGGCCTGCTGACCTTCGGCATTCCCGAGTTCAAGCTGGAAAAATCGGTGCTGGCCCAACGGCGGCAGCTGTTCGCCGGCATGGGGGTGGAATTCCGCCTCAACACCGAGATCGGCCGCGATGTCGGCCTGGAACGGCTGCTTGCGGAATTCGACGCCGTCTTCCTCGGCATGGGCACCTATCAATTTCTGCGGGGAGGTCTGCCCGGCGAGGAATTGCCGGGCGTGCACGACGCCCTGCCCTTTCTGGTGGGCAATGTCTGCCAGCAGCGCGGCTACGAGGCGGTCGCCCCCTTCGTCGACACCGCCGGCCTGCGGGTGGTGGTCATGGGCGGCGGCGACACGGCCATGGATTGCTGCCGCACCGCCATCCGCCAGGGCGCGGCCAGCGTCACCTGCGTCTACCGGCGGGACGAGGCCAACATGCCGGGCTCCAAGCGGGAGGTGGTCAACGCCAGGGAAGAAGGGGTGGCGTTTTTGTTCAACCGCCAACCCATCGGCATCCTCGGCGAACACCGGGTGGAGGGAGTGGAACTGGTGACCACCGAATTGGGCGAGGCGGATGCGAGCGGACGGAGGCGGCCGGTGGTGGTCAGCGGCAGCCAGGTAACCCTGACCGCGGACGTGGTGCTGACCGCCTTCGGTTTCCGCCCCAACCCGCCCGCCTGGCTGCGGCAACACGGCGTCCAGGTCAACGAGCGCGATCGGGTGGTGGCCGGCGAATCCGGCACCTATCCCATGCAGACCAGCCATCCCAAAATTTTTGCCGGCGGCGACATGGTGCGCGGCTCCGATCTGGTGGTGAATGCCATCTGGCAGGGCCGCCAGGCCGGCAAGGGCATCCTGGCCTTTCTGGGAGTCGACTGACCGGCCGGTGCCCCCGCCGTACCCCTGGCCGCTGGGCAACAACTACCCACCCGGATCGGTTGTCGCCCTCGGGTGCCCACATGTATAACATGCAGTTTTTATTGCATGTTATTTTAAAACTTTTACCAAAATCCCGGCAACTGGATAAAAAATATCCATCCCAGGGCCAAATCTTGCCCCTTCAGGGCGCATCTCCAGCTTAACCATACGATTTCACGCATTCTTTCCGCACCAATCCTTTCTCCTGCGGCCCTGGCATCGGGCATGCTTTGCCAGGACAGTTCGTTCCGCTTCATCAACCATGAACGCAGTGCAAGGAGAGAGCAATGAACAGGATGTTTGTCGGCAGCGTCGTTTTGGCCGTTCTGCTGGCCCTTGGCGGGTGTTGCTGGCCCGGACATGGGCATCACGGCCACGGACAGTCCAGGTACTATGACCGCTCCTACGATACCTACGATCAATACCGCCAGGGAGGCCCCTATTACCGCCGGAGATAAATCGGCCGCGATGCGAGGGATCAGCCGAATCGGCCGGTGATGTAATCCTCGGTCAGCTGGTGCCGGGGATTGGTGAAAATGCGGTCCGTGGAGCCGACCTCGACCAGATCGCCGAGGTGAAAGTAGGCGGTGCGCTGGGAAACGCGCGCCGCCTGTTGCATATTGTGGGTGACAATGACGATGGTGTACTGCTCTTTGAGCTCGGTGATCAAATCCTCCACCGTGGCCGTGGCGATGGGGTCGAGGGCGGAACAGGGTTCGTCCATGAGGATGACCTCGGGCCGGACCGCAATGGCGCGGGCGATGCAGAGCCGCTGCTGCTGCCCGCCGGACAGCCCGGTGCCCGGCTGGTCGAGACGGTCGCTGACCTCGTTCCACAGGCCGGCCTTTTTCAGCGAGCCCTCGACAATGTCCCGAAGTTCGGACTTGCTGCCGGCCAGGCCGTGGATCTTGGGCCCGTAGGCCACATTGTCGAAAATCGATTTGGGAAAGGGGTTGGGTTTCTGGAAGACCATGCCCACCCGGGCGCGCAGCGGCACCACATCCACCTTGCGGTCGTAGATGTCCAGGTCGTCCAGCACGATCTCCCCGGTGACCCGGCAACCGGCCACGGTGTCGTTCATCCGGTTGAGGCAGCGCAGGAAGGTCGACTTGCCGCAGCCCGAAGGGCCGATCATGGCCAACACCTCGTTCTTGCCGACATCGATGCTGACGCTTCTGATGGCGTGCTTGTCGCCGTAATAGACGTTGACCTCCCGGCAGATCATTCGGGGCTCCTCGACAAAGGGCAGGCCCACGGTTTGGCGCTGGTCGCGGTCCACCTTGCGCCCCCTGGCCGCCACGGCCGCATCCGCCTCGTTTTTTTCCATTGCCACGTCACGTATATCAAAGACTGTATCCAGAATCGCAGCCATTGTTGCTCCACCTTTGCGGAAACGCCAGCCGCCCAGCAGGCACAAAACGGCTTGTTCCCCTCATTTCCATCCTCAATCGGCGCATCGCCTGGTATCCCATGCGGCCTGCCTCAGGATGCAGGATTATTTATTCACCATCACGCTCAGGGTCTTGGCGGCGGCGGCCATGGCCTTCTGCTCGTCCTTCGGCATGGGGATCAGGCCCTTTTCCGCCAGATATCCCTGCTCGCCCCAGGCGCGGTCGCTGGCGAACTCGGCCAGAAACTCGGCCATGCCCGGGATCTTGCCGACATGGTCCTTCTTGACATAGATGAACAGTGGCCGGGCCACCGGATACTTGCCGTCGGCAATGGTCTTGAATTCCGGCAGCTCGCCGTCGATAGCCGAGGCCTGGATCTTGTCGGCGTTCTGATCGAGGAAGCTGAAGCCGAAGATGCCCACGCTCCTGGGATTGGCCTCGAGCTTCTGGACGATCAGGTTGTCGTTCTCGCCGGCCTCGATATAGGCGCCGTCCTCGCGCAGGGTCTGGCAGACCGCCTTGAATTTCTTCTCGTCCGTGGCTTGCAGCGCCTTGATTTGGGGGAATGCGGCGCAGCCGTGATCCATGACCATCTCGACAAAGGCGTCGCGGGTGCCCGAGGTGGGCGGCGGCCCCAACACCTCGATCTTCTCCGCCGGCAGCTTGGGGTTGACGTCCTTCCACGTCTTGTAGGGGTTGGCCACCAGCCGGTCGCCGCCCTCGGGGCTGGGCACGTCCTTGGCCAGGGCCAGGTAGAGGTCCTTGCGGCTCAGTTGCATCTGCCCGGCCTTCTTGCTGTTGGCCAGGACAATGCCGTCGTAGCCGACCTTGATCTCGACGATTTGAAAGACGCCGTTCTTGGCGCAAGTCTCGATTTCCGACTGCTTGATCGGGCGGGAGGCATTGGCCACGTCCGGGGTGTCGACCCCGACGCCGGCGCAGAACAGCTTCAAGCCGCCGCCGGTGCCGGTGGATTCGATCTTCGGGGTCTTGAACTTGGTGGTCTTGCCGAATTGCTCGGCCACGGCGGTGGTAAAGGGGTAGACCGTGGAAGAGCCGACGATCGAGATGTAATCGCGGCCGTCGGCGGCCAGGGCTGGGATGGCCGAGCCGGCGAGTAGCGCGGCGGCGGCCAGGGTACGTGCCAATTTCTGCATGGTGATCTCCTGAAAAATTGATCTGTTCGTTCGTTTGTTGCCCAGAACGGTACACCCGTTCTGTTTGCTTTCCGTTAGCAAACGGTTCCGGTTGCATTACCAGCGGCGTTCGAACTTGTTGCGGAGCAGGACCGCGGCGGCGTTCATGGCCAGCAACAGGAGGAGCAGGACCATGATCGCCGCCGAAGTCCGCTCGACAAAGGCGCGTTCCGGGCTGTCGGCCCACAGATAGATCTGCACCGGCAGCACCGTGGCCGGATCGCTGAAACTGTGCGGAATGTCGACGATGAAGGCCACCATGCCGATCATCAGCAGCGGCGCGGTCTCGCCCAGGGCCCTGGCCATGCCGATGATGGCCCCGGTCATCATGCCGGGCATGGCCAGCGGCAAGACATGGTGGACAATGGTCTGAACCCGCGAGGCCCCGATCCCCAAGGCGGCCTCGCGGATCGAGGGCGGCACCGATTTCAGCGAGGCCCGGCTGGCGATGATGATCGTCGGCAGAGTCATCAGGGTCAGCACCAGGCCGCCGACCAGGGAGGCGGAACGGGGCAGGTGCATGCAATCGAGAAAGACCGCCAGCCCGAGCAGGCCAAAGACGATCGACGGGATGGCTGCCAGGTTGTTGATGTTGACCTCGACCAGGTCGGTCCAACGGTTTTTGGGCGCGAACTCCTCCAGGTAGACCGCGGCGGCCACGCCGATGGGAAAGCTGAGCGCCAGGGTGACGGCCAGGGTGAACAGCGAGCCCATGGCCGCCCCCCGGATTCCCGCCAACTCGGGCTCCCGGGAATCGCCCGCCTGGAAGAAGGTGGCATTGAAGGCCTGCCGCAACCGGCCATCGGCGGCCAGCCGATCGATCCAGGCCGCCTGCTTGTCGCTGATCCGGCGCTCGCTTTCGGGCACATCGCGGGGAATGTGCCCCTTGACGAACATGTCGACCTCGTCGTCGGCCACCACCCAGATCGGCCGGGTGGCGCCGATCAGTTCGGGCCTGCTCGTCACCATCTCCTGCAGCCGGTAGGCGGCGCCGGTGCTGACCAGTTTGGCGGCGGTCCGTTGGTCCTGGCGGCTTGCCGCCTGCGGAAAAAGACGCAAGGTCGCCTCCCGCACCAGGGCGGCATAGTTGGCGGTGGCCAAGTTGTTGACATCGAGCACCGCCGGATCGAAATGGATATCGAGCAAAATCTGGGTCTGCCAGAAGGCGGTGTAGCCCTTGGCCACGATCGAGCCGAGCAGCACCGCCAAAAACAGCAGGCTGGCGGCAATAGCTGCAAGCCCGAACAACCTGAAGCGCCGCTCCTTGCGATAGCGGGCCGCCAGGCCGGCCTGGACCCTGGCGCGGGCCCCCATGCCGCCCGACCCGGTGGGCCGGCTGTTGTCTTCCGCATGTCTATTCATATTCTTCACGGTATTTGCGCACCACATAGAGGGCGGCCACATTGAGCGCCAGGGTGACCACGAACAGCAGCATGCCCAGGGCAAAGGCCGCCAGGGTCTTGGGGCTGTCGAATTCCTGGTCGCCGACCAAAAGGGTGACGATCTGCACGGTCACGGTGGTCACCGCCTGCAGGGGATTGAAGGTGAGATTGGCGGCCAGGCCGGCGGCCATGACCACGATCATGGTCTCGCCGATGGCCCGCGACACCGCCAGCAGGATCGAGCCGACAATGCCGGGCAGGGCCGCGGGCAAAACGACCAGCTTGATGGTTTCGCTCTTGGTGGCGCCCAGGCCGTAGGAGCCGTCGCGCAGCGACTGGGGCACGGCGTTGATGACGTCGTCGGAGAGCGAGGAGACAAAGGGAATGATCATGATCCCCATCACCAGGCCGGCCGCCAGGGCGCTTTCCGAGGCCACCGACAGACCGGCCAGCCCGCCCAGGTCCCGGATGGCCGGCGCCACCACCAGGGCCGCGAAAAAGCCGTAGACCACGGTGGGCACGCCGGCCAGGATCTCCAGGAGCGGTTTGACCACGGCCCGGAACCTGGGGCCGGCGTATTCGGAAAGGTAAATGGCCGACATCAGGCCCAGGGGCACGGCAATGGCCATGGCGATGCCGGAGATGAGGAAGGTGCCGGTGAGCACCGGTATCGCCCCGAAACTGCCGGAACTGCCCGCCTGATCGGCCCGGATGGCCATCTGTGGGCTCCATTTGAGGCCGAAGAGGAAATCGGCCGGCGCAATCTGCTGGAAAAACCGGATCGACTCGAACAGCACCGACAGCACGATGCCGACGGTGACGAACACGGCAAAGGTGGAACAGAGGGTGAGGACGATTTCGACGATGCGCTCGACCTGGTTCCGGGCTCGCAACGCCGGCCGGATCCGCCCCAAAAGCACGTAGGCGCCGCCCAGGGCCGTGGCCAGGGCCACTGCCGCCAGGGCCAAATCTCCGAGCCGCTGCAGGCCGACATACTGGTCGGCCGCGGCCTGGATCAAGGGATCGACCTCATGCGCCACCACGTTGCCGGCCACCAGGTTGCGCATGTCGTTGACCAGTAAATCGACCTGATCCGGGCTGGCAACCCCCTTGGCCGCGGCGACCCCGTGCATGGCCATGCGGGTCAGCAACGGGTCGGCGGCCAGATGCCAGACCGCCACGATGAGCAGGGCCGGCAGGCCGCACCACAACCCGGCCAGAACGCCGTAATAGCCGGGCCGGGAGTGCAGTTTGTCCGCCGACGGCCGCTGCGCCAGGGTGACGGCGCGCCGGCACCCCAGCCAGTAGGCCAGCAAGGACAGCAGCAGGATCAGGGCGATGAGCAGGGATGAAGACATGGCGACACCGTCGGTCAGGGGGCAGAGGGCCTCATTCATTGTCCGAGACCCTACCGACGCTTTATTCGAACCGGGTTCGGCCCCGGTTAGATTTCCGTTAGGATTCTTGCATGTCGCCGGGCAAAGTGATTAAAAAGCAGTGATGAACAGTCTCTGGCCGACCGGCCGCCGGGGATGGACGAGGTACCGCCGCGTCGCGCACAAGGAGCGCGCAAGATGATGAACCCTGTCGAATTTCTCGCCGACCTGCGCCGCCGCGACCACAAACCGGTCATGGGCGCCCTGCATGTCCTCCGCTATATCGGCCCCGGCCTCTTGGTCACGGTCGGCTTCATCGATCCGGGCAACTGGGCCTCCAACATCGCCGCCGGCGCCCGCTACGGCTATGCCCTGCTGTGGATGGTGACCCTGTCGACTGTCATGCTGATCGTGCTTCAGCACAATGTCGCCCACCTCGGCATCGTCACCGGCCTGTGTCTTTCCGAGGCCACCGCCCGATACGCTCCCGCCTGGACCGGCCGGCTGGTGCTCGGTTCGGCGATGCTGGCCTCGATCTCGACCTCCCTGGCCGAAATCCTGGGCGGGGCCATCGCCCTGAACATGCTGTTCGACATCCCCATGCAGGCCGGCGCCCTGCTGGTGGCGGGCTTTGTCGGCCTGATGCTGTTCACCCGATCGTACAAAACCCTGGAGAAGATCATCATCGGCTTTGTTTCGATCATCGGGCTTTCCTTCCTCTATGAACTGACCCTGGTCGACATCAACTGGGCCAGCGCCGGCATCGCCTGGGTCACCCCCCGGCTGCCGGAAGGGAGCATGATGATCGTGATGAGCGTGCTGGGCGCGGTGGTGATGCCGCACAACCTCTTCCTCCACAGCGAAATCATCCAGAGCCGGCAGTGGAATCTGGAATCCGAGACGGTGATCAAGAAGCAGCTGGATTACGAGCTGTTCGACACCCTGTTCAGCATGCTGGTCGGCTGGGCAATCAACAGCGCCATGATCCTGCTGGCCGCCGCCACCTTCTTCAAAAACGGCACCCCGGTGGACGAGCTGCCCCAGGCCCAAAGCCTGCTGGTGCCCCTGCTCGGCAACAGCGCCGCCGATGTTTTCGCGGTGGCGCTGTTGTTCGCCGGCCTGGCCTCGACCGTGACCTCGGCCATGGCCGGCGGCTCGATCTTCGCCGGCATCTTCAACGAACCCTACGACATCAAGGACAGCCATTCCCGACTGGGGGTCTGCATCTCGGTTATCGGTGCGTTGTTGCTGCTCTTTTGGGTCAACGATTCCTTCAAGGCACTGATCGTCTCCCAAATGGCCCTGAGCATCCAGTTGCCGCTGACCATCTGGATGCAGATCTACCTGACCTCCTCGCCCACGGTGATGGGGAAACACGCCAATCCCCTGTCCACCAGGATCATGCTGTGGACGATCGGGGTGGTGGTGTCCGGGTTGAACGTGCTGCTGTTCGCCAGTTTTTTTCAATAATGTTCCGGACGCGCGTTATCGGCCGGGCCCAATCGCATCAGGGAGGGAATCATGGGAAAATGTATCGGCGTACTGACCGCTGGCGGGGACAGCCCCGGCCTCAATGCCGCCATCCGGGCCATCGGCAAGAGCGCGCTCACCGCCTTTGACCTGCAGGTGATCGGTTTCCGCGACGGTTTCCGCGGCCTGATGGAAAACCGCACCGTGCACCTGGAAGGGGAAATCCTCTCCGGCATCCTCACCCTGGGCGGCACCATTCTCGGCACCAGCCGCGACAAGCCGCACAAGATGCCGGTGGGCTCCAAGGTCCAGGACATGACCGAGGTGATGCTCGACAACTACCACCGCCACAACCTCGAGGCCCTGGTCTGCATCGGCGGCGGCGGCACCCAGAAAAACGCCCACCGTCTGGCCCAGGCCGGGATGAACGTGGTCACCCTGCCCAAGACCATCGACAACGACGTGGCCATGACCGACATCACCTTCGGTTTCGACACCGCCCTGTCGATCGCCACCGACGCCATCGACCGCCTCCATTCCACCGCCCACAGCCACCACCGGATCATCGTGGTCGAGATCATGGGCCACAACACCGGCTGGCTCGGCCTGGGCGCCGGATTGGCCGGCGGGGCCGACGTCATTCTCATCCCCGAGATTGCCTACGACGTGCGCCAGGTGGCCGAAGCCATCCGCAGGCGCCGGCACCGGGGCAAGAATTTCAGCATTGTCGCGGTCTCGGAAGGGGCGTTGGCGCAGGAAGACGCCAAGGAATTGGCCGAGCTCAAGGAAAAGAAACTCGAAGCCAAGGATGAAAAAAGGCAGAAAAAGGTGGCCGCCGCCCTGGAAGCCTTCCAGGCCAAGCACGCCAGCAACACCCTGCGGCTGTCGGCCCAGCTGGAACTGCTCACCGGCCTGGAGAGCCGGGTGACCATTTTGGGCCACCTCCAGCGGGGCGGCACGCCCACCGCCGCCGACCGCATCCTCGCCACCCGCCTGGGCTCGGCCTGCGTCGCCGCCATCGACGCTCGCAAATACGGCTGCATGGTGGCGGTTAAGGGGGAGTCGACGGAACTGGTGGACCTAGCCCAGGTGGTCGGCAAGCGCAAGGTGGTGCCGCTGGATCACCCCTGGATCAAGGCCGCCCTGGAAACCGGCACCTGTTTGGGCAACCAGGTGGCGTAGGACGAGCCCTCCAGGCACCGCGATCTTGCCGAGGCGGCGGGAAACCTAACAGCCCTCCAGGCCCCGCCGTTTCATCGATCAAGATGGGTACAGAGAATTCGGCCCGATGATACATCAGACAGCTTCTCGAAATAATGTTGAGCCAGCTTTACTGGCTTCCCTCGTGTCAGTGGAATCGAGTTTTAATCCGAAGGCCGTATCGCCGACCGGGGCAACAGGATTGACCCAGTTGACCAAAGGCACAGCGAGCGATATGGGTGTTACTGATAGACTTGACCCGCAACAGAATTTACAAGGAGGAGCGGCTTATCTGAGAATTCAGTTGAATGATTTCGCGAGAGATGAGCGTGTAGCCCTTATGGCGTATAACGCCGGCCCCAACTTGGTAAGGAAATGGCAAGATGGCGTCTCCCTGGACAACAAGGAGGAAGCCGCCATAAAAGAGAGTCAAGTGTATGCAGATAAAGTGTTAGCTGGCAAGGGGAGGTTTTCTAGCTAATCCCTTTCACCACCTGCAGTCCATCGACCGAAAGTGGCATACCATTTCGGTGTAAAGGGCGCAAAAGGCTCCTCTTCCTTGTATTCTTCCCGATGGGTATTGGCCTGCCGGTACCAATCGTCAAACGATTGAAAATCACCACGAGCGAAAGGCTGGCTTTGATTGCGATTAAAGGCGTAAAAATCCGAAAGGTTTGGATTCTCAAATTGAGGATGAGGCGTCTTGCTGGTTTCGGTAGTTTTCTCATGCTTTGCTACGAAATAATTGTCCACTTTAGCAACAATGATGATGAGAGAAACCATAAGAACATACCCCAGCTTGCCAGGATCAACGAAAGCAAATCCTAGTACAAGCAGCGCTAACAAAAAAAACAGTTTTGTGCTTTTCGAAGCGCCCTTCTTTGGGTGTTTTCGTTTGTATTTCATGGACTCCTCCTTAGTTTCAGACTTTTCGTCCAAAATCTCCCGCCTTGAGCATACACAATAATCACAAAAATATAATCACAAAGGTGCGGAATACAAAAATTTGAACCGAATTTTTTCTTTTTTTGTCGGTTATCCGTTCTGCAGCATTATCTGAGATAAAAATTCACCTACAGCCCCACAAACAGTCTGTGTCTATTTTCACCTGCCCAAGCAACACCCGCCCTAGTCATGTCTGTATATGCTGACCAAGAACTACGGCACACCTTTCAGATCGTTTCTGCCCATACCGAGTCACCGGTGCAGTGATGTCCTTCCTGCACGTCACTACTCTCAAGGCACAGGGCCGGCCAGAGTGATCTTGGTGGTACTCCTCCTCCGCGCCAACAATATCCGGATTCTGTATGGCCTGGATATCAAAACGGACCGACATCGAGAGCAAAGTATCGCAGGGAAATAAAATTGGAAACCGAACCTCGGAGCAGGGGCGCTATATTTTCCCCGCCGGCGCCGGCGAAGAAGATTTGCGCTGCGCCAGAGGTAACACACGGCCGCGCGCCACTGCTGTATTTCACTCAGTCAACACGACACCTCCTCCGTCCCACTCACACGAATCACGACCAGTCCCGGTCACCTGCTGCCCGCATCGATCTCGGAAAACATCGGCTGGATCGCATCGGCCAGCACATTCACCTGTCGGAACGCGAATGACTCTCTTTCGGGAAGGTTGCACAAAACGGCTATCGGGCTCGATCCGTTTTGCCTACACACGGCCTATCGAAAAAACGGGATGGTGTATGATGGGACTTAGTGCTTATCTATAAATAGCCATGATTTTGTTCAAGACAATCATAGCGGCCGCCAAGGTGTTGAGTGCAATATACGAGAGGTCCGTCTTCTCGTATCGTGGTATTAATTTGCGAAATCGATTGAACCATGAATGCGCCAAC